>CAZNQW010000300.1:0-4341 GCA_964575225.1 uncultured Anaerolineaceae bacterium
GCCCTAACGGCCCCGGACCCCACGAATCTGGTGCGTTGCACGGATGATAGGACTGCTCCAGGGCTCCCCATCGTCACTACGAGCCTAAAAGAGGCGTGGCAGCCTTTCCTGAACGTGGGTGAGGGTCAATCCTTGCACTTTTTGAACACCTTTCATCGACGGAACAGCCAGAGTCCCATTCCCACCGAAAGAGATACAGAACCGAATCCCGACAAATGTTTTTCTCACGCCGAGTGGACAAAAGAAGAACCTCCCCGGCAGCGGCCGACCGGGGAGGTACATAGTTCGTAAAAGGGCGCCGTCTCCCTATTCGGACGGCGTGGCCTCGGGCGTGGGCGTGGACTGCACCAAAAAGCCCTCTCGGCTTGCCTCGAGAAACTCCTCGGCGGCATAGTCGGCCACCCGCACATAGTAGGCCGACTCGGAGGACTTGGCGACATAGCCCTGGCCTTCGGACAGTTGGGCGCCCACCGACAACGTGTAGGTCCTGGCATCCCCGTCCTCACCCTCCGCCGCGAGCGTCACGACGGCGCCTGGATCGGCCAGGCCATAGTCGGCCTTTTCCGTTTTGCCCAAAGGGGCCATCATCGAAACCGATACCGCACGACTCAGCAGGGTCTGGAACTTGACCTCGTCGAACTCTTCGCCTTCGGCCAGATCGACAAGCCCCCAGGTCTCGCCGTCCCGCTTGAATTCCAGCACACCGTGGACATTCTGCACCGTAAGAGCCACGACCTCCTCTTTGGGGATCGTCAAGTAGGCGCGATCGGCCCAGGCCGTCGTGTCGACGGTCAGGTCGTAGGCAGTCAACGCGCCGGTGAGGACCACTCGGTCGTCGCCTTTGGCCCGGATGTGGGTCGCCCCATAAGAGGGCGAGCTGCCCAGGTAGAACTCGTGCACCGCGCCATCCTCCATCTCGTAGGAGACCAGGCGCTCAAAGTCGTCTTCGGCCACCCGGAGCCGTTTATGGCTGCTGGCGGTCTCGGTCACCACCCGGTCGGCCTTGAGCCCCGCGAGTTTGTCGAGCACCGGCGTCACCTTGTCGGCCAGGAGGGGATAGTCGTCGGCCTCGGGCAACACCCAGGCCCCGCCCTGCTTGGCCATCCGAATCGACGCGCCCTCGCCGTCGGTGATGGTCAGGGCCACAATGCGAGAAGCCTCCACTCCCTCGAACAGGGGTCGATCCCCCTCGGTTTCCGATCGAAGGGTCCGCGGCAGGAACACCAGCACAGCGATGATTATCTGTCCCACCAAAACCACAGAGAGGATTCTGTTGAGCCTAGTCATGGGAACCTCCTTCGGCCTCCGGCTCGTCCGAAACATCGACGAACATCGGCTGCTCGTTGCGCCGTCTCAGGTACCAAATCGCGCTGATGGCCACCAACGCCAGCAGCGCGACGGCAAAGTTGGCCCACATCCACGCGGCCTTTTGGCCATCGTCCAGCGGTTTCAGCAGGCGGACCTGGCTGCCCCGCGTTCGGATGCTCAAGAGATCCTCATCCTCCACCGACCAATCCACCGCGTTTTGCACCAGGGCCAAGTTGTTCAGGTACCGGTCGGCCGCAAGGCTCTGCGATAGATCCAGAATCACGTCATCGATGAACTCGGTGCTGCCGATCACCACCAGGCGTGCCGATTCGGGCGACGACTCGATGGTGCCCATGGCAGCAACTTCCGTCTCCGTCACGGTCTCGGTGGCCTCAAAGGGCGATGCCTTGTCTTTGAAATAGCTTTCAAAGGAACCGCGGATGGACACCGCCAGCGGCCACGAGGCCTGCTCCTCGCCGATGGCAAAGCCGTACGGCGGGTATTGGTCCGGTTGGGGTTGCACATCGACGGCGGCGCTCAGCCACGAGTCTTCCGTGGACTGTAACAGGACGTGGACCTCGCGATCCTCGTTCTTGGCCTCATCCACGAGAACGGGCGATGCCCAGTGCAGGGTGACCGCGTTGAGGCTGGACACGATCGAGCTTTCCTTATCCATACCCGCCGAACGGACGTCCACAAAGTAGGGATAGGACAGCTCTTGGATCTCGTAGACCTGCATCCCCCCCACGTTGCGGGCCACTTGAACGGGCAGCGGCTCGTTCTGCGGATCGAGCGCCAGCGTCTGGCTGACGACCACGCCATAGCTGTCCAGGAGATCGCCCATGCCCCCCTCGACCGGGGAGACGGTCAGCCCGGTGCCATAATTCTGCGACGGCAGGATATAGTTGCCCGCGGCAGCCACCACCGCGCCGCCGCGCATCAGATATTGGTCCATGGCAAATTTCTCCAGGTCCGTCAGGTTCTGGGGCGCGATCAATACCAGGACATCGATCTCGTCGGGCACGCGCCCGCTGCTGAGATCCACCTGCTGGACGGTATAATCCTGCTGCAACTGGGCCTGGAGCCGATTCCAACTGGAGATAGGCTGCACGACGTTGCCAAACATGTCGTATTCCGGCTGCAAGGTGGGCAACCACAGGCCCACCGTCTTGAGGAATCCGGGAGCCGAACGCTTCAGGGCAGCTTCGAGCCCGGTCCGGATCTCGGCCTCCGTCATGTCGGCCGCCGGGTACATCACCTGCGCCTCTCCCTCGATCTCCAACACCAAGTGAAGGTAGTAGGCCTCGCTGTCGGAGGCAAACAGGTAGGGGGCAAAGGGCGTCAACCCCATGCTGTTGATGAGCGCGTTCCGCGTGACCGGGCTGCCCGCAGCATCGGGATCGATGAACTGGTAGACGAACTTGCCCCCCGACTCGGCCTCCAGCTCGCGGGCCACCACCTCGACCGTAGCCGGCACCCCTTCCATGCCAGCCGGGAGCAGCTTGGGCGTCACATAAGCCGTCAGCCGCACCGGCTCCTCAAAGCTGGCAAAGACCGATGCCAGGTCCTGGAACCCGTACACCACCTTTTTGATCGCCCGCGTCAGCGTGTACTCGGGATTGCGCAAGCGGACGTCGAGATCGCCGCCCGCCTGAGGCTCGACCTCGATCAGGTCATCGACACTCAGCGTCACATGCTGGTCGCCATAGCGCACCAGAATGTCAAAGTAGGAATTGACGACCGAAGTCTCGTACACATCGGCGATGCGAAAGGGAGTAGGCCGGATGCCATAGACCTGACTCGCTTCTTCCTCCAGCTCCTCGTCGTCGCGAGGATCGACCATCTCAACCTGGACTCTTCCCCCGGAGGCGATCTCGTACTCGCTGAGCATATCGCGCACCGTGGGGATCAGGGGCGCCAGCAGGGGGTGGGTGTTTTGGCTGAGATAGGCGCGGAGGAGCAGCGGCTCCTGCAGATTGCCGATCAGATCCTTGGTCACATCCGACAGGCTGTACTCTCGATCGGCCGTCATGTCGGCGCGCAGGCTGCCCATCGGATACAGCCACAGATTGAGGACCAGCAAGTTGATGACCACCAGCGACACCGAAAGCCAAACCTGGTTTCGGTAGGGGGCCATCTGCTTGCCCCGACTCCACCGCTTCTGGTCCAGCGAGACCACGTTCAAGAACAAAAAGAGCGCAGCCAGCGACAGATAGTACACCAAATCGCGAAGGTCCAACACGCCCCGCTCAATGCTCTGAAAGCGGCTGCCGGTGCCGATGGCCTGCAGCACACCATCCAGCGATTCGCCCGTCAGCGATGTGACGCCTGTGGTGCCCGCCACGTACAAAAGGCCGCCGATCACCACGGTGACGATCAAGGCCACGATCTGGTTGTCGGTCAGCGAGGAGACGAACAGGCCCAACGCCACGTAGGCGGCGGCCATCAACAGCGCGGCCAGATAGCCGCCCACCACAGGTCCCCAATCCAGATCCCCCAGGATACTGACCGTGATCGGCAGGAACAAGGTCAAGGCCAGAGCCAGGGCCACCAGGAGCATCATCGCCAGAAACTTGCCCAGCACCAGTTCCGCCCGGCGTACGGGTAACGTCAGGAGCACTTCCAGCGTGCCCGACCGTTGCTCCTCGCTCCACTGGCGCATGGTAAGGGCGGCCACCAGAAACAACAGCAAAGCCGGCATCGAGCGGAACAACAGACGAACGTCGGCGATGTTCCGAGCAAAAAAGCCCCCCACCCAGAAAAAGGCCACCAGGGTAAAGACCAGAAACAGCCCCAAAAAGATGAGGGCGACCGGCGATCCAAAATAGGCGCTCAGTTCTTTGCGCGCCAGCACCCAGATCCGTTTCATGCTGCCCTCCTTCCCACCGCCATGGCCAACTCGTTAAAGACCGTCTCCAAGGTTCGCACGTCGCGGCGCAGCTCCTTGACCGGCCAACCCTGCTCTCGGGCCAGGCCATAGACCGCAGGGCGCAGGTCCATTCCCTCTGACCCGCCGACGCGATAGACCATACC
>CAZNQW010000301.1:0-4319 GCA_964575225.1 uncultured Anaerolineaceae bacterium
CCACAACACCACCCTATCCTACACTCTTTCCCTACACGAGCTCTTCCGATCTCTGCCTCCCAGTCCATCCTGGAAGTGGGTACGGGGACCGGAGCGCTGATCCCCTGCCTGCAAGAGTGGGCTCCATCCGCCCGCCTGGTCTCCATCGACCTGGCGGCTGAGATGCTGAGCCGCGCCCTGCAACGCTGCCCTGATGCCGCCGTGGTTCAGGCCGATGCCCAGCGTCCACCCTTTTCTCTATCGGGCTTTGACCTGATCGTCTGCCACAACAGCTTTCCCCACTTTTCCGACAAGCCTATTGCGCTCCTCCGCCTGGCCAGCCGCCTTGCGCCGGGCGGCCACCTGCTGATCCTCCACGACTTGAGCCGCGAAAAGGTCAACGCCATCCACGGCGGCGGCGCCAAAGCCATTCAAAACGACCTGCTGCCGCCCGGCGCCGAAACCGCAGAGATGTTGGTCCAGGCTGGGTTCGAGGTCCTCGCCGTAAAAGACGCCGACGACGGCTATCGGGTTGTCGCCCGCCTGGATAGCAAATCCTAAGAGTCCGTCTTTTCCTCTCTTGATGCATATGGGGCACGTGGCCCCGTGCCCCATACTGCCGGGGCCAAGGCCACAATTCGAGAGTCGACCCACCCAGACTCTTGGAATGTGCTCTTCCGCACAATCCCCCAGGGGCGATTTGACGCAACCTCTGCTTTGTGATATAATTAACCAACCGTAAAATAAAAATACCCAAAAGTTATATTTTCACCCGTGTGTGCTACCAGCAACTTTTCCTGTAACCACGCCGTATCCTACGGTGATGAAGCCGAGGATGCGTGGAAATATCTCAAGAGGGAGAAACCATGTCCGAAAAGCTCACCCGTTTCTTTGCCTCACGTTGGGGCATCATTTTGGCCGGAGCCGTCATTGGCGTGCTCGCCCCGATCCTGCAGTACGCAGGGAATCCCAAGAATATGGGCATATGCGTGGCCTGCTTTGAGCGGGACATTGCCGGGGCACTGGGGCTGCACCGAGCGGCCGTCGTCCAGTACATCCGGCCTGAAATTGTCGCCTTTGTGCTGGGCTCGACGATTGCCGCATTGCTGTTTCGCGAGTTCAAAGCCCGGGCCGGCTCCGCCCCCATTGTCCGCTTTGTGCTGGGCATCTTTGCCATGATCGGCGCGCTGGCCTTTCTGGGTTGCCCCTGGCGCGCGCTGCTGCGATTCTCGGCCGGCGACCTGAACGCCGTGGTCGGGCTACTCGGCCTGACGGCCGGCATCGTGATCGGCGTGCAGTTCCTCAAAATGGGGTACAACTTGGGCCGTTCTCACAAGACCTACCCCGCCGTAGGTTGGATCATGCCGGTAATGATGGTCGGCTTGTTGCTCCTACTCGTGTTCGAGGTCAAAACGAGTGACACCGGCGCCCTCTTTTTCAGCGAGACCGGTCCCGGCTCGCAACACGCCTTCTGGCTCATCTCCCTGGGCGCGGGCTTGCTCATCGGCTTTCTGGCCCAGCGCACCCGGTTTTGTACCATGGGCTCCATCCGCGACGTCATCCTCATGCGCGACACCCACCTCATCAGCGGATTGGGCGCGCTCGTAGTAGTGGCGGTGATCATGAACCTGATCCTGGGTCAATTCGGTTCCATCGCCTTCTTTGGCCAGCCGGTGGCCCACAGCCAGCACCTCTGGAATTTTCTCGGGATGGCGCTGTCCGGACTGGCCTTTGCCCTGGCGGGTGGTTGCCCCGGTCGGCAGTTGTTCCTCGCCGGCGAAGGCGACGGTGACTCGGCCGTCTTTGTCCTGGGCATGATCACCGGCGCCGGACTGGCCCACAACTTTACTCTGGCCGGTTCACCCGACTCGATCGTCGAAGGCGTGCAAAAAGTCGGCGGCATCACCCCCTATGGAATGGGCGCCGTCGTCCTGGGACTGGTCGTGTGCATCGTGATCGGGTTGACCATGCGTCAGAAAATGGAGGTATAGAAAATGGCTCACACAGTAGATGCTCGCGGACTCTCGTGCCCTCAGCCGGTGATAATGGCCCGCAAGGCCATCCAGGCAGGCGATTTTCCCATCGAAGTACTGGTCGAGACGGTGACCTCACGGGAGAACGTCCGGCGCGCTGCCGAGAAACTCGGATGCACGGTCAAGGTGGACGACCTGGGCGACGAGTTCAAGTTGACGTTGACCACGTAAACACAGGCTTGAAGGTGGCCTATCCATGATCTATTTCGATAACGCAGCAACCTCCTGGCCCAAGCCGCCCGGTGTGACGGCGGCGATGGTTCATTTTCTGGACGAGGTGGGAGCCAATCCGGGCCGCGCCGCCCATCGCCAGGCCGTCGAATCGGGACGCATCGTCTACGGCGCCCGGGAGGCGGTCTGCGAGTTGTTTCACGCGCCCGATCCCCTGCGCATGGCCTTTTGCAAAAATGTCACCGAAGCGCTCAACCTGGCGCTGAGGGGTCTGTTGCATCCGGGCGATCACGTCGTCACCGGCTCGATGGAGCACAACTCGGTGATGCGCCCCCTGCGGGCGCTTGAATCCACAGGGGTCGAGGTGACCGTCGTGCCCTGCTCAACCCAGGGGACACTGCAAGCTACCGATATCGAGGCCGCGATCCGGCCCCACACCAAGCTGGTGGCCCTGAACCATGCCTCGAACGTCGTGGGCACTCTGCTACCCATCGGCCGGGTGGGCGCCATCTGCCGAAAGCACAATCTGCTCCTTCTCGTAGATGCCGCCCAGACCGGCGGAGCCTATCCCATCGATATGCAGGCCGACCAGATCGACCTGTTGGCCTTTACCGGGCACAAATCCCTGGGCGGGCCCATGGGCACCGGCGGCCTGATTGTAGGCGAGCGGGTAGACGAAAGGCAGCTCGAACCGCTGATCTGTGGCGGTACAGGCAGCCGCTCGGAATACGAGTTGCAGCCCGATTTTTTGCCAGACATGTACGAAAGCGGAACGCCCAACGTCGTCGGCCTGGCCGGCCTGCAAGCCAGTGTGCATTGGGTCCTGGGGCAGGGCGTGGCGGCGATCCGCGCCCACGAAGTGGCTCTAGCCCAGCGGCTGATCGAAGGGTTGCGAGCCATTCCCAGCGTGATCGTCTACGGCACACTGGATGCCGAGCGGCAAACGGCCACGGTTTCGTTCAACGTCCATGGGATGGAACCTTCGGAGGTGGGCTTGCGATTGGACGATGAACACGGCATCCTCTGTCGCGTGGGCTTGCACTGCTCACCAGCGGCGCACAAAACCCTGGGCACATTCCCCGAGGGCACCGTGCGTTTTGGACTCGGTGCATTTACCACAGAAGAAGAGGTGCACGTCGCCGTTGACGCCGTGCGCCAGCTTGCCCGGGAGGTGTGATGAGCGATCCCCAATATGCCGTGGTCCTGGTCCATGCCACCAGCCACGCCATGCGCGTGGAAAAGCTCTTGCGCGACAAGAGCATCCCCTGCAAGATGATCCCTGTGCCGCGGCACATCAGCTCCGATTGCGGGGCCTGTGTCCGCATTCTGCACCAGGACACGGACGCCGTACGCCGGGTGGTAGACGCGGCAGGAGTGGAAGTCGAGGGCATTCAGGTCATTTGAGAGTGATGGAACACCCAGCGGCAACCTGCCAGGAGTGGAGGGCAAGCGCCCTGCCAAGGCAGAGGCCGCACGACCTATAGGGTCGTCGCCCCCGCGCAAGGGGAACCCATTGTACGGGCGACGCATGCGTCGCCCGTACGGCGGGCTGACGGAAGCCTACCAGGAGAAAAGCCTCCCCGAGGCCGCGGGAGACGAGCAGAAACGAGCCTCCATCCTGCACTACGCGATGCTTTGACTGGCTCTGAAACAGCCCTACGAAAAAGATTATGTCGGTTTGACAGTCGGCCGATCCTGGTGTATGCTGGTCTCTGGAGAGCCTGACATGAACCGTGCATCCGCCCTGATCGTTCTATTGCTGCTGGGGCTTGGCCTGCTGCCCCAGCGACCCGCTGCCGCGAGCACCTCCGGCCCGTCAGCCGGAATTCACACCCTACGTGCGGACGATGGCCTGCTCCAATTGGCTGCCGACGCCGGTTTTTCCTGGTTGGTCCAACTTGTCGAGTGGCGAGAGATCGAGCCCGTACCCGGCGAGTTCTTTTGGGAATACACCGATTGGCTTGTCCGGGCTGTGGAAGCCTATAGCATGGAGCCGGTTCTGCGCCTGGATCATCCCCCCGAGTGGGCCATCCTGCCCGGCGAGACCATCCCCGTAGACGTGGAGGCCTATGCAGCCTTTGTCGGTCGGGTGGCTGCCCGGTACCACGGGCGGGTCACCGCCTACATCCTCTGGAA
>CAZNQW010000302.1:0-4287 GCA_964575225.1 uncultured Anaerolineaceae bacterium
GATAATGAGCGGTGACTGGAGTTCAGACGTGTGCTCTTCCGATCTGAATCGCTGTCCACAAATCGATAGCTGGGCCCATCGCGCAGCAATGCGTCAAAGATCGCCGGGATGGGATCGACGACCACCGAATCGTTTTCGGCCACGACCAGGATTTCCGCCACCTCATGTCTATGGGCCTGCTCGACCGCCTGGCCGGCCACATCCATATAATGGCCCAACGGCGTTCCGAACCCACCCACCACGTCGTGGGTAGCCACAAAGCGGGCCACCAAAGCCAATGCCACAACCTGCACTGCAGCCAGTGTGCCCAGAACGACCAGGCTTCCTCCGCGAAACAATCGCCCTGCGCGGCACGGCGCCCACACAGCCAAGAGCCCCTGGCCTTCGCGGCCTATTAGCAAAAAGGCCGCGGGGAGTACCAGGGTGAAAAAATGGAGGTGGAGCGGCAGCGAGGGTTTCAGATTCATCACCACCGGGATCAAGAGCCAGGTGATGAGGATGAAATCCACGCGCGCCGTTTCCCACTGTTCCAGATCTTGTGAGCGCCAGCGCTGGGCAGCCCGCACGCTCAGCCAAAGGGTAGCCGCCAAGGTCATCCAGCCCAGAATGTCGAATGCTACTCCCAGTTGCCGCACCGATGCAAGGCTCGCGCTTGATTCTCCAGCGAGCACATGGATGCCCCGGCCTGTGATGACCTCCCAAGCCAGACCGATGCTTGCCAGGGTCCAACCGCTGGACGGCAGGGAGCGGAATGCTTCCAGGACGGGCCAGCCATTTTGAAACTGGTGCAAGAGGAAAGGCACAGCGGTCAGTGCTCCCAACCCCCCACCAACCAGGAGAGGCGCCCAGCTTACCTTCTTGCGGAAGACGATCAACCAGAGCCCAAAAGCGGCCGCCAGCCATACCGCCGAAGGGTGGACCTGTACCAAAACCGCCAGGGCCACCATCGCCGGAGCCAGATACCAACGTTTGGGGCCGACCAATGCCGAGATGGCAAAGCCGACCACCAGCAGCGCCAGTGCCGGCACAAACGTAACCTGCCAGATCTTTCGGCTATACGACACAGCCCAAGGGCTGACCGCCAGCAGCAAAGCAGACACAACTGCCGCCCACCGCCCACCGCCCGGCCATCGCTTTGACAGGGTCCAACACAACCACACGGCTGCTGCTCCCGCCAATCCGCCGTAAATGGTAGCCGGAATTGGGCTCGAGGAGAGCAAAAAAGGCGGCAGGTAGAGATAGACGCTCAACGGGGAGTGATCAAATCCCGCAGAGGAGGGTACACCGACCAAAGGTATCCGCCCCCCTTGGGTCACCTCCAGGGCCAGAGCCATCAGCCGGGCTTCGCTGAACTTGAATTCGGTCAGCCTAGGCCATGCCGCCCGAAGAAAGGTAGCCAACCCGACGATCGAGGCAGCGATGTAGGGTTCCACGCGCTGCCCAAAGTTTCCGGGTTCGCTCATGACCGGCCTCGCGGATCCCTTCCCAGAGCTCCCAGGCCCAGTCCAGCCAGGCTCACCACCGCGAGCCCCGTCATGCAAAGCCAGAATCCCCATCCGATCCCCGGGGCAATTCCATAGATAGGGTCAATGGCCGGTTTGACCAGTGACATGTGCCAAGCGCACAGCGCCAACGAGGCCAATCCCAAAACCGCGGCACCCACACCAGACCATAGAATCGGCAATCGCCCCAAAAGCCAGGAAATCGCGAGGAGAAGCCAACAGCCGACCATCGCCAGCGTTTGAAGCATGAATTCGGGCGACCTCAGGCTGGCGATCGACCAGGCAGGAGGTAGCAACTGGAGGGTCACCGGAATCGCCAGAACTAAAACGATCGCCCGCACATAAACTGGCAATAGTAACCGCGGCGAGGCGATCAAGAGGGCAATCGTGACGCCAACGACCAGAGGAGGCAGGTAAAACAACTGGCGGAATACCTGCAGAGAACCGTCCAGTACTGAGGGCAGGAATTTCACAAACTCGGCCATGTCGGCGCCGCTCAGCGTGAGCGCCGCTGTCGGGTGGGCGATCCAGGCTCCATAATAGCCGGCGCTGGCTGAAATCCAGCCAAGGAGCAACCCCCATGACCACACCCCGCCACGCCGGAACGCAGTCCTCTTCGGAGCAATAGTACCCAGGCTCGATTGGCGGCTCACTGCGCCTCTCCCCTCGCCGCCCGACAGGCTGTCCGGATCTCGGCCTCTTCCACCTGGGTGGTGGCAAGATATTCGCGCATAAAGGAACTCCGTCTTTGGCGCAGGGCCATGGGCGCCACAGCGACAATGTCCTCGACTGTCGCCTCGGTTCGCTGATCGGCTGCGGCATGGGCACGAGCCGCCTCCAGAGTCGTCAGTTCCGCCCGATGGCTCGAGATCTCCAGATCATGCACCAAGTGGAAAACCAGTTCTTCGGCCTCGGATGTCAAAGCAACCTGGGGCAGAAATTCCCGCGCTGCGGCAAGTTCCTGGCTCACGATCTCGGTATCAGCCGCAAACGCAGCAATCAGCCGTCGAGGGTGTTCCCGGAAGGTGCGCACCCGACGATAGACCTCCAGTCGGTCCTGTGGGTCTTTTAGACCATCGACAAGAACCCTCAGTCCAAATCGATCCTGGATCTGGGGGCGCAATGCTCCCTCTTCAGGATTCATCGAGCCTACCAAGATGACCTCTGAGGGATATAACGCCGAAAAGGGGCCACGCCGCACGGTAACCCGGCGTTGAGCGGCTGCGTCCAGAATGGCATCGGTGATGGGATCATCCAACAAATTCACCTCATCAATGTACAACAGGTTGCGATGAGCATAGGCCAAAAGCCCTCGCTCCAACCGTACTTTGTGTTGCTCCACAGCTATCCGCTCGTTAATGCCCCCGATCACATCCTCCAACCGGGCATTGAGCGGTAGCTCGAAAAGGCGCAGGCGATCCAGTGTGGTCAAACGTTCGCCTCGCGCAAATTTGCTGGCACAATCTGGACACAGCGCGTCCATCCCACCGGTTTCGGCTGCTTCCTCGTCACATCCGTAGACGCACAGGCTCCGACGCACCGGCGGCATGAGATCGACCAGGCCACGCACCGCAGTGGTCTTGCCGGTCCCTCGAGGCCCGATCAGGAGCACACCGCCGATCGCCGGATTGATCACACTGAGAAGCAGTGCAGTTTTCATCTCCACCTGATCGACGATAGCCAAAAAGGGATAGGAGAGGACCTCACCGCTCAGTGGTTCCCGAGCCAAAGTGCTTTCCAGGATTGCGGCTGCTGTCCCATGCCCCAATCTATCCAACAACATCGATCGCGCCATCGTCTTACTCCGGAACCTGATAGATTCTCACCGGGGCGAAATGATAGACAGAGATCGTCGGATACCCGGCCACCACAATAGGAGGCGGCTCGGCAGTGAACTCAGCCAGAAGTGTAGCTCCGGTCTCAATGGCCTCCAGCTTGGCGATTCTGTCCGCATAATACTCCCGCTGCTTTTTCAGAACCTCCCACACACCGTCGCTGACAATCAAAAGATCAAAGCCCTCCTGCCGGTACCCATCGAGGTTTTGCTTGTCAATGCGCACCAGATCCTCAACCGAGTACTTTGAATAGTCAAAGGGTATAGAATAGTGCTCTATGGCGATCTTGGCGCCCTCCGGTACATGTTTCTCCACCCACTTGCCGGATGTCTCCCGATGATCGATCCCAGAGATGGTCCAGTCAAAAGCTATGCCCGCCGTAAGCGGCAAAACCAGGATCAAAGCTACTCCAAGGGAAGCCAATCCATGGGACCAGACCACTCTTTTGCCCAACTTGCGCGACAACCAGGTGGCGATTTGATCCAGTGCCCATCCTCCCCCCAGGGCCAGGAAGGGCAGGATAGGCACCATATTTCGTTCGAAGCGTACGACAAACCGCGACACCATCCAAAAGTAAAGCACCGGGAAAACAACGATCAGCAGGCCCTTTTTCCAGTCTCGTTTCAAAAGCGCCAACAAGCCGAGTCCGCCCCAGAGCACAAAGATGGCATCGGCCGACGTCAGAAACGCCCGCAGATACCAGCCCCCGTTGCCCTGTCCTTCAAAGCCGGGTTGGGCCGTCCCATAATGATGCAAGACCAATGCCAACCCTTTCAGGAACTCGGGAAGATTTCCCAGGGCAAACGGGTTCCCACCGAAAAATCCAGCTAAAAAGCCAGCAGGGATCAGCAATAGCCGATCTGTCAGCCAGCCCCATTCTCCCCATTGCGTCACCAGAACGTGCAGATCGGAAGAGCACACGTCTGAACTCCAGTCACCGCTCATTATCT
>CAZNQW010000303.1:0-4280 GCA_964575225.1 uncultured Anaerolineaceae bacterium
GATGGGCATCCGTCGCATGAAGGCGCTATTTGTCGAAAAGTACGGAGCCGATCCTCAATTCCTTCAGGATATCGGCATGGAAGCCAAGGGGTTGGAATACAGCGAGTACGTCACCAAAGAGTCGCTGGCGCAACAGGGCGGTTACGGATTGGCCAACAAAGGACCTCAGCACGACGAGGCCTGGTTGATCTTTATGGACGCCGTCAACAACCAGATCCCAACGTTTGCCGACAAAGCCGAAGCCTTGCACTATTTTCCCATCTGGCGCACCTGGTTTGGACTCATGGGATTGTGCAAACTGCCCTGGAACGATGTTGAGCCAGGTGATAATCGCACCCTTTTCAGCGGCATCCAGGCCGCCAAAGTCCCTGAGCACGTAGACAATTATGTCAAACTATACACAGCCATCACCGGCGACGACAGCGTCAAGACAGGCGATGATCTGGTGCGCATGTCCGAAGTGGTCTATAACTTTCAGCGGCTGTTCAACCTAAAGATGGGCTATGGCACGCGCGAGCACGACGCCATTCCCTACCGATCCATGGGGCCCGTCACCGACATCGAATACGAAAGCCGCACCGAGCGGTATGATCAACAACTCCAGGAACTGGTTGGGATCGACCCCAGCGGCATGAGCACTCGGGAAAAGCGGCTTGCCCTCCGTCACTTTCGTGAAGATCAATACCAAAAGCTTATTGACGCTGTGTATGAACGGAGAGGATGGAACTCGAACGGCATTCCTACTCTGGAAACGGCGCAGAAACTCGGCATCGACTATGCTGACGTAGTAGCGCTTGTCCAGCAACACACCGATTAACCTGTCCTACTGTCTGGGCATGTCAAGGGCGCAGAGGCATCAACTGCCCTGCGCCCTTGATTTCCCGTCAAGACCAACAGCGCCGAATTCCAGGTTCCCTCACAGGGGACCTGATCACCTCCCAAGAAAAGGGGCTGGGTGAAAACCTCGTATGATCCGTGTAAACGAAAAGTGGAATGTAGTCTGGCAGCCAGGCATCACCATCCAGGACGTATTGAGGGAGATGGGCTTTACTACCCATCTCCTGGTCGTATCCGTGAACGGCACCCACGTCCCGCCCGAACAGTTTGACACCTGTACGCTGCAAGATGGCGACAATCTACGAGCCATCCACATCATCGCCGGAGGCTGACTGTGCGCCTGGTGTCATGGAACGTGAACGGCATCCGTTCTGCTGCCCGAAAGGGTTTCTTGGATTGGCTGTCCGCCGATCAGCCCGATATTCTCTGCCTGCAAGAGACCCGTGTCCAACCCCAGCAGTTGGAACCGGGTCTTTGCCGGCCACCCGGCTATCACACCTACTGGCACAGCGCCGAAACCAAAGGCTACAGCGGAGTGGCCACCTTCTGCCTTCAGCCACCTGCCCAGGTGCAGAAAGGGTTTGGCCAACCCGAGTTTGACGGCGAAGGGCGCGTACTGATCAGCCGCCACCCCTCTTTTACCCTAGTCAACGCCTATTTCCCCAGCGGCCAACGCGGGTTGGAACGTGTCGAGTTCAAAATCCGATTCTACGATGCCCTGCGAAGCGCCTGCCATGCATTAGAACGGGAAGGACGCCCCCTCATCCTTTGCGGCGACCTGAACACCGCCCACCGGACCATCGACTTGGCCCGCCCCGGCCAAAATACCCAGACCTCGGGCTTTTTGCCGGAGGAACGTGAGGCCCTCGGCCGCTGGTTCGATGACGGGTTTATCGACATCTTTCGCCATCTGCATCCCACCACCGAGCAATACACATGGTGGACCTATCGATTCCATGCCCGTGCCCGCAACGTTGGCTGGCGCATCGACTATTTTTTGATAACAAAAGCGCTCTTACCTCACGTTCAAGAGGCCGACATCTTGAACGATATCGAGGGCTCCGATCACTGCCCCATTTCGCTGCGCCTAGATCTCTGACTCGGAGTCACGCCCCATGCGCCGATTGTAGAGGGCAATCACCTCGGCGGCGGCCTCCTCAATGGACTTGTTGGTCACATCCACGACCGCCCATCGCTCCCTTCGAAGCAGCAACTCGGCCCAATCCAACTCGCGCTGAATGTACTCCCGGCTGACATAGTGTAACGCGATCCCTTTGGCCATCCGGGGTGCGCGCGCATGGCGCAACATTTCCAACCGATCCGGTTGAACGCTCAACATCACAATCCGCTTGCGGTCAACCTGGGCAAGTGACCCCGGTGGCTCCATATCGGTGATGATCGGCACATTGGCCACCCGCCATCCGCGATAGGCCAGGTAGATACTGATGGGCGTCTTGGACGTGCGCGATACGCCCACCAGCACCAATTGAGCCTGGGGAAGTTCCTCGACATTGCGGCTATCGTCGTGCCGCACGGCAAAATCCATCGCCCCGATCCGCTCAAAGTAGCTTTCGTCGAGTTGGCGCATCAAGCCTGGTTTGGCCACAGGCGATAGCTCCAGCGTGGCCCGCAACCGATCCAGCAAAGGCCCCATCAGATCGATGGTCACCACGTGCTTGCGCCGGCCCTCGGTCAGCATCACCTCGCGAAGCTCGGGCAGCACCAGCGTGTGAACGATCGTACCTCCGACGGCGGCTGCCTGCTTCACCAGGCGCTTGACCTCTCTGGCCTCGACCACGCCGGGCACCTGCTCGACCCGGACGTCGGCGTTCTCAAACTGGAGCAAAGCCGCCTCCACCACCCGGCGGGCCGTGGCTCCCGTGGCATCAGAGACCACAAAGACGATGTGCTGACACTCGTTCTCGCCCATCGTTTCTCGCCCCTCCTCGTCGGCAAAGACCTCGTCCCAATAACACGCATTGGAGCGACAGCGGCGCTCCGTGGCTCTGCCCACCACTTTGGCCCCGTCAGGACACCTGGACCTCCGCACGCACGTGGATGCCCCGGCGATCCAGCTCGGCGACGAACAACGCCGGATCGACCGCCTTTTCCACCGAAACAGCCCCTTTGGGTGTCTGACCGCGGGCCATCATCTCGGCCACAATGGCCCCATCCCAACCGGTCGTCCGCTCCATGGCCGTAAAACCGGTAGCTTCATCGTAAAAGTCCATCAACTCCAGAACCGCTTCGGCAGGCCGGCCCTGCTTGCGCCCCTTGGCCAGAATACGGATGACTACCACGTCCTTATCCTCAGGATAGGTAACCATAGGCTCAAAGAGCGTATGGAAAAGATCGCGAGGCACGACCTGCTGCTCGCCCACCGTCACCGGCTCCAAGCCCCACAAGCCGAGATCGTAAAAGGCCCGCAACTGGGCAAAATGGCCCGGGTAGCGCACCGTCTTGTTCTGCAGGGTCTTGAGCTTGCCTTCGTAGGTCCAGGGCAAGGTCGATACCCCACCACCGGTCGTGAATGCCTCCAGCTTGCCCACCGGCGCCGGAAACTCAACGATCTCGAGCTCGTCCATCGTCGGCACCAACGTCGGCTTGCTGTCGCGCAAAAAGATGGGCGATTCGGCATACTCGTTGGTCAAGCCTGCGATGTTAAACGTGAGCAGGTAATCAAAAGGCGGGCGGGGATTCTGTGGCAGCCCCCCATCCCACATGAACACCTCTTCGGCCTCGTCCAGCAAGCTCATCGCATACACCATCAACGTGGTGCCCATGCCCGGCACCTGGCCACAGTCGGGAACCACGCTCACCCCAGCCGCCTGCGCCTCCTGGCTCAGCGCCAACTGCTCGCGCACCAGGTCGGTGTTTCCCCCCAGATCGCACATGCAGGCCCCTGCCTGGATCGCTGCCTGAGTGATCTTGAGATTGTAATAGTAGGGCACAGCGCTCAAAAAGGAATCCACGCCCGTGAGGGTCTCCACCAATGCCTGGCTGTCGGTCACATCCAATTGCGCGGCCCGGGCTTTGGCCGTCCCCGTCATCCGATTGACGCGCGCGGCAGCAGCCTGGGCCGCATCCAGCGATTGATCGACGATGAGCACGCCCTCCGCGTCGCCCAATTGAATCATGTCGTACGCACATGCGGTCCCCTGGCGCCCCGCGCCCAACACAGCATACTGAAAGCCCATTTCTTCCCCCTTTTCCCCCATTATAGCAAATGGGCTCTCCCGCGCCATCTCGCACAGGAGAGCCCCATTGCGATTCAATTCCCAAACTCTCCGGCCCCTAGACGCCCATCAGCCGCTTGGCCACCACCACCGAGCTTGCCGCATCCTCGGCAAAGCCCTCGGCGCCGATGTCGGCGGCCCACTCGGGCGTGACCGGACAGCCGCCGACCATCACCTTGACCTGACCGCGCAAGCCGGCTTCGGCCA
>CAZNQW010000304.1:0-4256 GCA_964575225.1 uncultured Anaerolineaceae bacterium
GCCATCCTCAACCGCATGTGCGGCTCGCTGTGCGATGCCCTCTTGGTCGATTGCGGTGTACCGCCTGCCGCGCAGATGTTGGAACAGCTTCAAAACGCTAATCTGTTCACCTCCTCACTGGATGACGAGCGCCAATGGTATCGCTACCACCCCCTCTTTGCCGAGCTTCTGCGGGCGCGCATCCAGGAGACATCCCCCGACCGGATCCCTGAACTGCATCGGCGTGCTGCCCTTTGGTATGACGAACGGGCACTCAGCCCCGAGGCCGTACACCATGCCCTGCATACCCAGGACGATGTCTTTTCTGCCGAGGTGATCGAACGAGCCATCTTGCGCATCGCCACATGGTCGCGGGCCGACACGGCGATCCTCCAAAAGTGGCTGAACAGCTTGCCTCAGGAAGCCGTGCAGCCCAGGCCCTGGCTCCGGTTGTTCACATCTCGACTCCTCTACATTTCCGGGCAGCCCGAACTCGCCAGCCAGACCCTACAGGCCCTGGACGAATGGCTCCACGATCACCCCTCCGTCCCCGACGCGGCGCGGATTCTGGGCCTGGTGCTGATAGACCGGGCATCCTACGCCGCGGTATTGGGCCAGGTGCAACAGGCCAAAGAACTCATCCTCCGGGCGCTTGCCCAAGGCTCGGATGACAGTCCGATTCCCCGGTTCCGGGCGCCAGCGATTCTGGGCATGGCCCACGCCCGCGCCGGCGAACTCGCCGAAGCCCATCGCGCTTTCTCCCAGGCCAGCCAGATTGCCTTGACGGCAGGGCTGGGTTTTGCGGCTGTGCCCTTTTTGTGCAACCTGGCAGAGGTCGAGATCGCCCAGGGCCGCATTCGGCAGGCTATGCGGACCTGCCAGCGGGCCGACGAATTGTCCATGGTCGATGGAACCCCAATGTCCGTCGCCGGTTTCGTGCGACTGGAGATGGGCAAGATCCTGTTCGAATGGAATGACTTGCGCGGCGCAGAGCGCCAGATCGTGGAAGGCCTCGACTCCCTCAGCCGGGGTGGCATCAGCGAGAGCTTTGGCAGCGGTTATGCCATCCAGGCGCTGGTCAAGCAGGCGCTCGGGGATTCCGAGAGCGCTTGGGAAGCCGCCCAGCAGGCGGTGCAGATCGCCCGGCGTGAGAACGTGCCCCGTCTGATCGATCTGACATCAGCCTATCAGGCCCGCATCGGACTGGCCCAGGGGCGCGTCGACCTGGCATCTGCCTGGGCCGACGACTTTTGCCAGAGCGGCAAAACCGAGTACCTGCGCGAGTTTGAGAGCCTCACCCTGGCCCGCGTGCTCCTGGCTCGGGGCCAGACCACTGAGGGCTTGGCCCTGTTGGACGCCTGCCTGCCCCCGGCCAGCGACGCCGGTCGTATGACCACGGTCCTCGAGATACAGATCCTGCGCGCCCTGGCCCTGCCCACCCTCCAAGAGGCCCTTCTCGCCCTGCAACAGGCCCTCAACCTGGCCGAGCCCGAGGGGTTTGTGCGGCGATTTGTCGACGGGGGAGAGCCCATGCGGGCGCTGCTCAAACAGGCGGCGGTGCGTGGAATTGCGCCCCACTACGTTGGTCGCCTGCTTGCCGCCTTCGGCTCGGCGTCGCTTGCCGAAACCCGCCCTCCGCAACCCTTACTCGAACCCCTCACCGACCGCGAGCTAGAAGTACTCGCCCTCCTCACCGAGGATCTCTCCCACCGCGAAATCGGCGAGAGGTTGTTCATCTCAATGCCCACCGTCAAATCCCACACCCGCAACATCTATGGCAAACTGGGCGTTCATACCCGTGACCAAGCCGTCGCGCGGGCCCGGGCGTTGGGCATCCTCCCACCGAACTAAGCCCCTCCCTTTCTCAACTCCCCAAATCAGCCTCAAGATCAACCCGCTGGGATGATGCGCATCATCCCCCTTTTGTGCTATCCTGGCTTCAGAGTTTGAAAACACAGGAGATCGAATCATGGGCGAAAAGTGGACCTACGAGATCCAGGTGCAGGGGTATATCGGCGAGCGCTGGGAGCATTGGTTCGAGGACATGAGCATGAGCGTCCAGGGCCAAGACCAAAATGCCACCACCACCCTGACCGGCCCTGTAACCGATCAGGCCGCTTTGCTCGGCATGCTGCAAAAATTGTACACGTTGGGACTTGCGCTGCTGGTGGTCCGGCGCGCGTAACCGAAGCGAAGAAGAACGGAGGGATCGAAAATGGCGAATCAATCAAACGAGTCAACTGCGTTGGCAACAAAAGGATTGCGCAAATCCTACGGAAAGGTGCAGGCTTTGCGCGGCGTGGACCTCGAGGTCCGGCGTGGCGAGATATTGGGCTTCCTCGGACCAAACGGAGCGGGCAAGACCACAACCATCCGCTGTCTGCTGGATCTGATCCGCCCCGATGGCGGCGAGGTCCGTGTGATGGGCATCGATCCGCAAGCCGACCCCGTCGCCGTCCAGGCGCGCGTTGGGTATCTACCGGGAGAGCTTCACCTGAATGACAACTGGACCCCCGAGCGGCAGCTCCGGTTCTTTAGCGACATGCGGGGCGCCACGGCCGATTGGGAGTACGTGCGCCAACTCACCACGCGCCTGGATCTCGACCTGAAGCGACCCATCAAGAACCTGTCCAAGGGCAACAAACAAAAAATCGGGGTTGTCCAGGCATTGATGCACCGTCCCGAGCTGCTCATGCTGGACGAACCGACGGGCGGGCTCGACCCCCTCATGCAGCAGGAGGTCCTGAGGCTGATCCAAGAGGCGCGGGGTGGCGGGGCCACCGTCTTTTTTAGCTCCCACATCATGAGCGAGGTGCAAGCCATCGCCGACAGGGTGGCCATGATCCGCGCGGGAGAGATCATCCATGTCGCGGACACAGACGCCCTTATCCACCACGCCCTGCGCCACATCACCGTCCAATTCCAAAAGCCGGTGGACTGTCACGTGCTGGCTGCCGTGCCCGGCGTGAGACTGCTCACATGCGGCGAGGACACACGCGTCACCTTGCAGGTGGAAGGCGACGTGGATGGACTCATCAAGGCGTTGGCGGCCTTTCCCGTCCGCGACGTGGAAACGGCCCGGCCTTCGCTGGAAGACGTCTTTCTAACCTACTACCAAAAGAACTGAAACCATAAGGAGAGGTTGAAATGATTACCACATTGCGCTACACACTATCCGCGCTCCGCGGGCAGATCTTGGGCTGGGGCCTGGGCGTCGCCGCCCTGGGGTTGATCCTGGTCCCGTTCTACGACGTGTTCATGGACCAGCAAGCCGATTTCCTGCAGATGATCGAAAGCTATCCGCCCGAGTTCCTGGCGTTCTTTGGCGGAGATGCGGCGAGCCTGGCCACAACGGAAGGTTATCTGGGCATGTACGGCTTTGCCATGCTCCCCGTCATCGTCGGCATCTTTGCCGTGATCGCCGGCAGCGGCCTGTTGGCCAGCGACGAGGAAAGCGGCCGCCTGGACCTGATCGTCGCTCACCCAATCAGCCGCTCGGCTCTGTTCTGGGGCCGGACCCTGGCCTTTGCGGTGGCTAGCTTTGCCGTTATGGTCCTGGGTTGGCTGGGCTTTTGTGTGCTGCTTGGCGGCTCAAGCCTGGACCTCTCCTGGGGGCAGATGGCGCTGCCCTTCTTGCCCCTGCTGGCCCAGACCCTGATCTATGGCGCGCTGGCCCTGCTGCTGAGCATGCTGTTGCCGGCCCGCAGGTACGCCGCGGCCTGCGCCGGGTTGGTGCTCGTCCTCAGCTACTTTTTGTCGTCGATGGCCGGCCTGAACGAGAACCTGGCGACCATAGCCCGGCTGCTGCCGTACGAATACTTTCAAGGCGGCGAGGCCCTCAACGGGTTGGACTGGCCCCCGCTTCTGGGCCTGCTGGCGGTCAGTGCAATCTTGGCCGTTGGAGCCTGGTGGCGATTCGATCGCCGGGACATCCGCGTCGTCGGCGAGGGCGCCTGGCGGCTGCCCGTTCTGCGCCTCGGACGTCAGGCCCAGGCCGCGCGTCAGAAATGACCCACTCCCGCAAACCAAAGCCCCGTAGTTGCTTGATCGGGGGCGCGGCAGGCCGCGCCCCCGCTGCGGGTCCGCCCGCGCATAAGCGGGGGCCCATCCTCTTGTGACAAAGGATGGATGCCCGCGTTCGCACGAGTTCATTTGTGTTATCCTCCACTCGCCGGGCCGCACCCCGCGGGTGGAGCCAATTGCGCAGCAGCAAGCTGCCGCACTCCACATAGATCGGAAGAGCACACGTCTGAACTCCAGTCACGAGATTCCATCTC
>CAZNQW010000305.1:0-4226 GCA_964575225.1 uncultured Anaerolineaceae bacterium
AGGAGGACATGCCCCTCCTGATCGCCATGCTCGGCCTGTATGCCCTGGTGGTGCGTCGCGAGTGGGTGGTGGGATTGGCCACCCTGGGCGTCGCCTTGGCCTGGTTCCTGGCGGCGGTGGGGTGGATCATGCCCCACTTTGATACCCGCGGCGTCTCGCCCCTGGCCAATCGCTATGCCTACCTGGGCGATGGCCCCGTAGAGATGGGTCTGACTTTGCTCACCCGGCCCGGCGTGGCGCTCAAGCAGTTCCTCACAGCCGGTGGGCCGGCCTATGTCTGGAACCTGCTGGTGCCGGTGGCCTTTTTGTCACTCCTGGCGCCTCAGGTCTTGGTCCTGGCCCTGCCCCCTTTGTTGGTGAATCTTCTCAGCACCGATGGCTTTATGCACCAGTTGGAGGGGTTCCATTACGGCGTCACTCTGGTGCCGGTGGTCGTGGTCTCGGCCGCCTACGGGGCAGGCTGGTTGTTGCGCCGCCTCCAGTACGCTCGATGGTTGCCTTGGGCGTTGGCGGCGGCGCTGGCAGCGGCGAGCCTGGGCTATCAGGTGGGCCACGGCTACACTCCGTTGGCCGCCGATTTCGCCGGGGCCTGGCCCACCGTGACCGATCACCATCGCCTGGGCGAGGCCATCGCCCGCGACATCGATCCGGAGGCGGCCCTGGCGGCCCTGCCCTACCTCAATCCCCACGCCAGCCAGCGGCAGCAGTTGAGCATGATCGACCGTGTCGAGGGGGGCTTGCCCGCGCCGCTGTGGGACAGCGGCTATGTCTGGTTGGATGTGACCAACGGCTGGCCTCTGCACCCCAACGACCTCAAGGCCGGCGTTGAGAACCTGCTGGCGGGCGACTATGGCGTTGAACGGGCCGAGGACGGTTGGCTGTTGCTGCGGCGCGGCGCGGCGGATAAGGTCTTGCCCGACGAATTCTACGATTTCGCCCGGGCCGTCGAGCCCCGGCCCCAACACGCCATGCGCCTTCAGTTCCTGCAAAACAAAGAGCCGGTGCTCGAGTGTCTGGGCTTTGATCTGGAATACAATGCCCGCGAGAACACCTACGAATGGACCCTCTACTGGCGAGCCCTGCAGCCCTTGCCGCCGGGGTTGCGGCTGTACCCGTTTTACGTCGACGATGCGACCGGCCAGATCCTCGAAGACACCACCCTGCGACCGATGATCGCCACCGTTTGGGTTCCGCCCGAGCAGTGGCAGACGAGCGAAATAATGGTCACCCGCACTTTGCCCTGGCAGGTGGGCTCCACCTTTAGCCTGGGTCTGGGCGTGGTGCAGGGGGCTGACTGGCAGTCAGCCGACTGGCAGGCCGTGGATCAGCGGCTGCCCATCCGCGTCGAATCGTCCGATCCGGTGGTCCGTCTCTTGGAGGGTGATACCTGGGCCCGCCTGCTTCACGTCGAGGGGTACGAGCCCATCGAGGAGGATCGCTTGTGGGAGACGCCTCCCATCGAGCACAAGCTGGATGCCGACCTGGGGGGCCGGGTTCGCCTGCTGGGATACGACGCCGACTGCCGGATCAAGAACGGCGCCTGTTCGGTGACCCTCTACTGGCAGGCCCAGGCACGGCTCGATACCGGCTATACCGTCTTTGCCCAGCTGCTGGACCCGGAGGGCCGGGTCCGCGCTCAGGTCGATTCGGCGCCCCAGGCGGGGGGCTATCCCACTGTCTGGTGGCTGCCCGGTGAGGTGGTGGTCGATCCCCTTTCGTTGACGCTGCCAACCGAGGCGCCCCGGGACGTCCCTTACCGCCTCCTCGTCGGGATGTACGATGCCCAGACCGGCGCGCGCCTGCCCCTCACCGGTACCGACCGCGACTCGATTGAACTGGCAGTGTTCGAGCCCTGAGTCCGGGTGGGCGGCAGGGCCGCAAGGAAACGGGGCCATCCTGCCGCGAGGCAAGATGGCCCCGTTCTGATTCTGCCCTCGAAGCGGGGGTTACAATCGCACCGTCTTGAGGTAGGCGACCCGCGTTTTGGCCGGTCGGAAGCCGGCGCCCTCGTACAGGCGCAGCGCGCCGGTCGGATTGTCGGTATCCACCCTCAGCAGGCCCCATTCGGCCCCGGCTCGCTGCAGGGCGACCAGGCCCGCCAGCAGCACCGCCCGGCCCAACCCCCGCTTGCGGTAGGGAGGGCAGACCGCCAACACGTGGATCCAGCCTTCGGTCCGCCCGGCCATTGCGTTCTGGTCGGTGTCGATGGCGCCCAGGCACAGCCCGGCGACCCGCTCTTGCGCGACATCCCAGGCCACTTGCCACAACTCGGGCCGGTAGCTGGGGTCATCGACCCATTGCTGCCACTGCTCCAGACTGGATTCCATATAGCCCCATTGGCCGCGGAAGGCCTCGTTGGCCGCCTGCCATACGGCGGGCAGGTCGCTGCGCTCGGCCATCGAACGGAGGACCACACCCTCGGGAAGTTCGGGGTCCGGCAGATCGAGCCAGGCTCCGTCTCGGGTCAGGCGACGCTCCATGTCGTAAAAGTAGCGCACCGGCCGGTAGCCCATCTTGGCAAAGAGCCGGTGGCGTCCCTTGTGCCGGAGGTCGGCGTTGACGCCGATGTGGACGGCCGGGGTCTTGATCGCCGGCAAGAGTTCCTGGATTCGCTGCTCGACCCGCTCCATTACCTGGGCGCCGATGCCCCGCCGTCGCCACTCGGGGTGGACAATGCCATGCAGCTCGAACACGCTCTCTTGGACGCCTGGCTGTAGGTGGGTGCGGCCAAAGGCCGCCAGTTTTTTGCCTACCTCAAAGAGAAAGGCATTCTCGCCAGGGGTGGACGCCGGTTCGGTCAGGATCTGGTGCATCTCGTCGTCGCTGATGTGGAATTCGGGGCCATCTGCCTTGGCCGCTGCCCGATAGAGGGCTGCGATGGCGGGGATGTCCCGCTCTCCCTGGTAGGTGCGGATGGTCAGCCGGGCGCGGCGTGATTTGCTCATGGCGTTTCCTCAGTCCAAGGGCTTGCGATAGACGGCCTCGCGGCGGTTGACGACAAAGCCCATGCTTTGGTAGAGTTGCAGCGCCCCACTGGGATTCTCGGCATCCACGCCCAGGGAGGCCTCGGCCATGCCCTGCTCTCGCAGCAGATGGAAGCTGCGGGCAATCAGCGCCTTGGCAAGGCCCTGCTTTCGATAGGGACGTCGCACGCAGATGGTCTCTGTGTAGCCCCGCAGGCGTTGGTATTCTTGGTTTTCGTCGTCCAGGATAAAGTTCAATACCATGCCGGCCACCTGATCGCCATCCCAGGCCACCTGCCACAGGTGCGGCTGGAACCAGCGCGATTTGCGAAAGGATTCGAATTGGGCATCGGTCCACTCGTCTTCGAAATATCCCCACTCGTCGCGAAAGGCTTCGCGGGCGGCTTCCCACACGGCGCGATAAGACTCGGGTGGCACGGGCCGGACCTCGATCCCTTTGGGCAAGGGGCAGTCGGGAATGTCCTCGAGATTGGGGCGTACCATGGAAAAGCCATAGCGGAACGGTCGGTACCCCTCCCTTTCCAGGAGCGACGACCAGTCGGTCTCGCCGTCCGAGGCCCACACTTCGAAAAAGCGGGGGCCATCCAGGGGATGCCCGGCGGCGATTTCCCGCAGGCGCCGCTCGTTGTAGCGCAGCATCGCCCGGCGGATTCCTGTGTCTCGCCACTGGGGTAGCAGCAAGGCAAAGTGCTGGTAGAGCCGGGTGTCCTCCAGGTTCTTCCACCACCACACGCGGCTGTAGCCAACGACCTGGTTCCTTATCTCGGCAAAGAGCATATCCTGGAACGGATCGCAGTTGGTCAGGCTCGAGTAGTTGAGGACGATATCCTCCAGGGTGTCAATGCGCTCAATGCCGTCGACCTGCTTTGACCCGTGGATCACAGCCAGCATGGCGGAATAGTCCTCAGGGCCGCGAAAGCCGCGGAAAGTCAATCCGATGGGGTCTGGCGCCGTGGAAACAGAGACGGCTTTCTCTGTCTTGGCGATGAATTGTTCTAAAATAGCCATGTTCCTCTCCATCAAGTTGCGTAGGTGATGCTGCCTGGCGGCGCGGCAAAGGCCATCGCCGCCAGGTGTGCGATCACATTTCAGAAACCGCTCGCTCTGTGTGGGATTCTTGCTCCCTTTCCAGACGGGCGAGGAGGACCGACAAATCGGCCTTCTGATCCTCTGGGTCGAGGTCTTGCACGTGACGGCGCCACAGATCCTCGGCGATGCGCCGGGGATGGCAATCCACCCCTT
>CAZNQW010000306.1:0-4185 GCA_964575225.1 uncultured Anaerolineaceae bacterium
AACCTCCGTAAGGGACTTTCACCCTCCAGTCAACGCCCATGCTGGGCGCACACAAAAACGAGGACGCCACTAGGGCGTCCTCGAGGGGGGGGTGGTGCTTGTGGGCTTGATGGGCCCAGTAGGATTCCAGATATTCGTCGACGCCCATTTTGGCCGATGGGCCGGTCCAGGTCGCGCTCCGTCATGGGTCCTTGAATCAGGAGCGGGCCTTGGCATATCGGTCGGCGACGTCGTCCCAGTTGATGATGTGGAAAAAGTTCTTGACGTACTCGGCGCGCTTGTTCTGATATTTCAGATAGTAGGCATGCTCCCAAACATCCAGCACGAGCAGGGGAATGACGCCCCATTGGGTCAAGTTTTGGTGCTTTTCGGCCGTCAGCACCACCAGACTGTCGTCGACTGGGCGGTAGGCGAGAATGCCCCATCCGCTGCCTTCGACGGCGATGGAGGCGGCGATAAACTGAGCCTTGAAGGCATCAAAGCTGCCAAAGTCCTTATCTATCGCTTGGGCAAGGCCGCCCTGGGGCTCCGCCTTGGCTTTGTCCGCGGCTATCATGTTCGGCCAAAAGATGGCGTGAAGCAGGTGGCCCGAGCCGTGAAAGGCGGCTTCGCGTTCCCAGTGCTTCACAAGGCCAAAGTCGCCGCTGGCCCTGGCCTCAGCCAGCTTGGTCTCGGCATTATTCAGTCCGGCTACATAGCCTGC
This sequence comes from uncultured Anaerolineaceae bacterium, assembly GCA_964575225.1. Taxonomy (GTDB): domain Bacteria; phylum Chloroflexota; class Anaerolineae; order JAAYZQ01; family JAAYZQ01; genus CAZNQW01. The sequence continues at coordinate 704 of CAZNQW010000306.1, forward strand.
ATGATGGATGTCATGGTGCAATCGCATCGTCTGCTCATCGATATAGGGTTCTAATGCATCGTATGCATAGGGAAGCGGTGGTAGTTCGTGTGACATTTTTTCCTCCTTGTTTATCACTTGCTTTTTACTACACCCTCATTATACCCTTAATTTTGTGATTTGTCAAGTTAAAATCATATAAATTAAGGAGTCTTTCGGTTGTGGCCGAGCTATCACGGAACTGTCACCCTCCTGTCACACAAAGACTTGACGGGGTGGGCGAATCAAGCTATGATCGTATCAGATCACGTCAGGAGGAGCAGGTGCCTGCCCGGATTTTGGTTGTCGATGACGAGCCGTCCATTGTCGATATGCTGGTCTACAATCTGGAGCGAGCCCACTATCAGGTCTCGGTCGCCCGCGATGGGGGCGAGGCGCTCGATGTGGCCCGACGGGAGCAGCCGGATCTGATCATTCTGGATCTGATGCTGCCCGTTCTGGATGGGTTGGACGTGTGCCGCACCCTGCGCCGGGAGCGCGAGGTGCCGATCATCATGTTGACCGCTCGCGACGCCGAGATCGACCGAGTGGTGGGCCTGGAATTGGGGGCCGATGACTATGTGGTCAAGCCCTTCAGTGTGCGGGAGTTGATGGCCCGTGTGCGAAATGTACTGCGCCGCACGGCGCCTCACCCGGTCGAGCCGGGCGCGGGCCCTCTTCGCCTCGGGGAGTTGGAGGTAGACGTGGCCCGGCGGGAGGCTCGCTGGGCGGGCCAGGATCTCGGGCTGACCACCCTGGAATTCGATCTGGCGTACGTCCTGGCGCGCCATCCCGGTCAGGTGCTCAGTCGCGAGCAGCTTTTGGGGCAGGTGTGGGGCTATGAGTACTATGGCGATCTGCGCATGGTGGACGCCGCCGTCAAGCGGCTGCGGGCCAAACTGCGGCAGGCGGCCGCACCCGACACGGTCATCGCTACCGTGCGGGGTATCGGCTACAAGCTGGTGATCGATCGATGAGGCAACGAGGACCGGAGGCAGGGCCCCGTTTCGGCATCCGCACCCGATTGGTCTTGAGCCATCTGGCGGTGATTGTGGTGGCCATGGGGCTGTCTGGATTCCTTCTCCTTTCCCTGCTGGAGCAGTACTTTCTGCAGGCCCTGGAGGAGAGCCTGGCGGCCCAGGCCCAGATCACGGCCCAGGCGCTGATCCCAGGGGCGACAACCGAAATAGCGTCCGGCGACGCACCCTCCGCGGCCTACAACACCATTCAACAGCAACAACTGAGCAATCTGTCTTTGCGCACCGAAAATCTGGCGCCACCCCCTGAATCCACCAGTGCAGGGACCAAGCTGGATCTGGCCTATCTGGCCCAGGCCTCCTTCCAACTAAGCTCCGAGTTGGATACCCGCATCCGCATCCTCGATGGAAGGGGTACGGTGTTGGTGGATTCCCAGGACGAGTTGCAGGGGGTCGACCTGAGCGCGGAACCGCTGGTGGCCCAAGCGCTGGGCGGGCAGGTTGCCAGCCGGACGGAGCAGGGTGACTATGAATCCTCCATGGCCCTCGCCTCGCCGGTCGTGGCCGATGGCGCATTGGTGGGTGTGGTCTATTTGAACCAATCGCTGGATGATGCCACTGCCGTATTGGGCGACCTGCGAGCCCTTTGGCTGGCCTCGACGGCGGTTGCTTTGCTGCTTTCCGGGGTGGTGGGCCTGCTGCTCTCGGGAGCGGTCGCCGGGCCGGTGCGCCGGCTTACAGCCGCGGCCCAAGAGGTGGCCCGCGGGCGCCTCGACCAGGAGGTGCCTGTGGGCTCGCGGGACGAGTTGGGGCACCTCAGCCAGGCCTTTAACGACATGACGGCGCGGTTGCGGTCGGCCCGGCAGATGCAGGTGGACTTTGTGGCCAATGTGTCCCACGAACTGCGCACACCCCTGACGGCCATCAAGGGCCTGGTGGAAACGCTGCGCGATGGGGCGGTGGACGATCCCCAGGTGCGGGACCGGTTTTTGGGCACTGTAGAAGGCGAGACCGATCGCCTCATCCGCCTGGTCAACGACCTGCTCATCCTGTCGCGGGCCGATTCGGAGGCTCTGAACCTGGAGCGCGAACCGGTGGACCTGGTGGCTTTGGCCGATTCCTGCCGGCAGCGCCTGAGCGCCCAGGCCTCCGCCCGGGAAATCGAACTGGTTCTGGAGGCACCCTCGAGCACCCCCGTCGTCCAGGCCGATGCCGACCGTATTGAGCAGGTGTTGCTCAACCTGCTGCACAACGCGATTCAGTACTCGCGCCCAGGCGGCGCCGTGACGGTGGGCGTGAGCGGGATGCCCAACGGCGGCGCCCAGGTGACCGTCCAGGATCGCGGCATCGGCATCGCCGCCCGCGATCTGGAACGCATCGGCGAGCGATTCTATCGCGCCGATCGGGCTCGCTCGCGGGCCGAGGGCGGCAGCGGGTTGGGATTGGCCATCGCCCAGGCCCTCGTTCAAGCCCACGGCGGGCGGCTGTGGCTGGAAAGCCAGGAGGGCCACGGCACCCTGGCGACCTTTACCCTGCCGGGTGACCGAGCCTGATCCATTGCCCCACAGACAGTGCTCTCTCCTCTCATTGCCATGGACCTATGCCCTTTCTGTCATATTCCTGTCACGTAGAGGAAGTACAATAGACCTCGATCCGGGCGCCTTGCCCGAGTAGACACTCGAGGAGGAATGCGATGAGAAAGTCAATGGTACTGATCGGTGTTGGGGTATTGGTCATCTTGGCCCTGGCGGCCTGGACCGGGACGGCAGCCGAGCCCACGTCTCAGGCTCCACGCACGGTGACCGTCACAGGAGACGCCGAAATGCGCGTGGTGCCCGATGAGGTGGTTCTCACCCTGGGCGTCGAGACCAACGACAAGAGCATGGAAACGGCCAAACGACAGAACGACCAGATCGTTACCCGCCTGCTGAAGGTAGCCGAAACCTATGGGATAGAACCGCAGCACATACAGACCGAGTACCTGCACGTGGAACCTCGCTACAGGAATGGGTACTATGAGGAGCGCGATTTCATCGGCTACTTTGTGCAAAAAACGATCGTCATCACCTTGCGCGATCTGACTCAGTTCGAGGGCTTGCTCAGCGATGCCCTGGCGGCGGGGGTCAACCACGTCCACAATATTCAATTCCGCACGACGGAACTGCGCACCCACCGCGACGAGGCACGGTCCCTTGCCATCGGAGCCGCCAAGGAAAAGGCCGAAGCCCTGGCGGGCGAACTGGGTCAGCAAGTCGGCGAGCCGCTATCCATTCAAGAGGTGCAGAGCGGTTGGTGGTCGGGCTATTCCAGTTGGTGGAGCGCGGGTTGGGCAGGCTCTATGACGCAAAACGTGATCCAGGAAACCGGTACATCGATGGTGATGGGCGAGGGTAGTTTGGCCCCTGGGCAGATTAGTGTCCGCGCTCAAGTTCAGGTCACTAGATCGGAAGAGCACACGTCTGAACTCCAGTCACGAGATTCCATCTC
>CAZNQW010000307.1:0-4176 GCA_964575225.1 uncultured Anaerolineaceae bacterium
ACACCCTATCCTACACTCTTTCCCTACACGACGCTCTTCCGATCTCCCGGTGATGCTCGCCCGCACCATCTGGCCCTCCGGGATCTCTTCCTCGATCAGCACCAAACCGTCGATTTCGGGAGCATCCCGATAACTGCGGCCCACACTCAAGCCCTCGCCTTGCCCCTCCACCAGGACCTCCAGCGTACGACCCACCTGTGCCTGATTGAGTTCGAAAGAGATCTCTTGCTGAAGGGCCATCAGGCGCTCAAGTCGATCCACCTGCACCTCTTCGGGCACCCGATACGGCAGCGCGGCTGCTGCCGTCCCTTCCTCCGGTGAGTACAGAAATCCACCCACTCGGTCGAAACGGGCCTCGGCGACGAAATCGAGCAATGTCTGGAACTCGTCTTCGGTCTCGCCCGGATACCCCACGATAAAGGCCGTGCGCAGCGCCACATCAGGCATGGCGGCGCGCAGATCGGCGATCAAGCGCCGGGTGCGATCCACGTTGGCCGGGCGCTTCATCCGGCGCAGCGTCTCGGGGTGGGCGTGTTGGAGGGGAAGATCCACATAGTGACAGACCCGAGGATCGCTAGCCATAACTTCGATCAGACGGGGACTAATGTGCCCCGGATACGCGTACATCAGCCGAAGCCAGTGCAAGCCTGGCCCATTGTGGCCCACCTCACCCACAGGGACCGCCTTGAGAATGGCCTGCACCAAGCCGGGCAAGGCGTCCTGCTCTCCCCGGTCAAGCCCGTAGGTCGTGGTATCCTGGGCAATCAGGACAAGCTCCTTGACGCCCTCCTGGACCAGATTCGCCGCATCTCGGAGGATTTGGTCGGCCGCCCGGCTCCGGGCCGGCCCTTTGATGAGGGGGATGGCGCAAAAGGCGCAGGGTGCGTTGCATCCATCGGCCACCCTGAGATAGGCCGACGCTCCCTGGCGGGCCGTTTGCGGATCCTCAGCACTCTCTTGGGCAGGATCGTCCAGCCAGGCAAGGGTCGCTCTGCCCTTGGCATCCCCGCCAGGCGCGAGTTCGGCCACCAATCGATCGATCTCGTGCCAGCGTCGAGTGCCCAACAGAGCATCCACTCCGGGGACGGCGGTCAGCAGATCATCTCCCCAGTATTGCGACAGGCACCCGGCCGCGATGAGCACCTGGTGACCTCGTTTTTTGCGAGCCAGGTTCCGCAGCTCGCCCAGGGACTCGTCGCGTGCATCCTGGATGAACCCGCAGGTATTGACGATCAGAACCTGGGCCTTCTTTGGATCGGTGACCGCCACATGTCCCAAGCGTCTGAGCTTTCGCTCAATGCCCTGGCTATCCACCAAATTCTTGGGGCAGCCCAAGGATTCCACATAAAATCTCACAGTTCCCATTCCTATCGGCAGAATAAAGACCATTGGGGGCGCCAGCCCAAGGCCCAGTGTACCACGGGCCGGGACGCTTGTCAAAGCCTTTGCGCAACCTTCCCCTACGGGGTGTCTTGCAAGAGCGCCGGTCCGTCACACTGCCTTTCCCGCGCCGTGCCGGGCAATCCAGGCCAGCGGGGGGAGGAGGCAGTCCCTCACGCCCGGGAGAGTTCTTTTGTGGCTCGTGGGGATCAGACGCAATCGGCCGGAGCGATCACCAGAACAAACTCGCCGCGTGGTTTTTGGTTCGAGAAGTGGAGCCCAAGCTCGGCAGGCGTCGCCCGTTGCGTCTTTTCGTAAAGCTTGGTCAATTCGCCGGACACGGCCATCGGGCGCTCTCCCAGCAGCGATTCCAGATCGGCCAGCGTATCGAGCAGGCGATGGGGCGATTCATAAGCCACCAGCGCAAAGGGACTGGTGGACATGGAGGCGATCAACTCGCGACGGGCGCCGGGGCTGCGCGGCAGAAACCCCAAAAAGATGAACCGCTCGCAGTCGATGCCCGCCACCGACAGGGCCGCACCCAGGGCCGTAGGCCCCAGGATGGGCTGAATCGAAATCCCCTGTTCGCGAACCAGGGCCAACAGCTCGTAGCCGGGATCGGCCAAGCCCGGCATCCCCGCCTCCGAGACCAGGGCCACATCGCCCTGGGCCAGGGCGTTCAGGATGGCCTGCATGCGACTCTGCTTGCGTCGATCGTAGGCATCGGTATAGCGCATCATGGGCGTCTGGATCTGGTAGCGGCTCAGCAGCCGCAGGGTGCGCTTTGGGTTCTCCGAGGCAATCAGCGCCACCCGCTGCAACACGTGCAGCGCCCGCAAGCTGATGTCCTCCAGGTTGCCGATGGGAGTGCCCACCACGTACAAGGTGCCCATACGCCTCACCGGTCCAACGGTTCACATTGGGTCGCAGCCAAGCCGCGGGTAGATGCACGCGCCCAATGCCGCCCTTTTGCCAATGCCAGCTTTCCCCTCCCTATTGGGGATTGGTGGGATAGTTGGGCGCTTCTTTGGTAATGGTCACACTGTGGGGATGGCTTTCGATCAGCCCCGCATGGGTAATACGCACAAAGCGCGCCATGGCCCGCAATTCGGCGAGGTCGTGAGCGCCCACATAGCCCATCCCCGATCGTAGCCCACCTATGAGTTGGTAGACATAGTCGGCCAGAGGCCCCTTGTAGGGCACCTGCCCTTCGATACCCTCCGGCACATGTTTCACGCTGGGCTGGGCACTGCTGGAGTAGCGGTCTTGGGCCAGGCCTTTCATGGCGCCCAGCGAGCCCATGCCCCGATAGGCCTTGAAGTGGCGGCCCTCGTAGATAAACAGCTCGCCCGGCGACTCTTCCAGCCCGGCCAACAGGCTGCCCAGCATGACGGCGTCGGCTCCGGCAGCCAGCGCCTTGACAATGTCGCCCGAGTATTTGACGCCACCATCGGCGATGATCGTCACGCCGTGACGGTGGGCTTCTTCTGCGCAGTGTTGGATGGCCGTTACCTGGGGCATGCCTGCCCCGGTGACCACGCGCGTGGTGCAGATAGAACCGGCCCCGACGCCGACCTTGATCACGTCGGCACCCGCCTCGATGAGATCGCGCGTGCCCTCGGCCGTGACGACGTTGCCGGCCGCCAGACTCAGAGTGGGATACTCTTTTTTGACTCGCCGCACGGTCTCGAGCACACTGGCCGTGTGGCCGTGGGCGGTGTCGATAACGACCAGATCCAGTCCCTTTTTGGCCAGAGATTCCAGACGCACCAGGGCTGCATCCCCTACCCCGATGGCCGCCGCGCACAGCAGGCGGCCTCGGGCATCGGTCGCCCGGCGCGGAAAATCGCGCTTTTTCATGATATCTTTGACGGTGATCAATCCCTTGAGCACGCCGGATTCATCCACCAGGGGCAGCTTTTCGATGCGGTGTTGTTGGAGAATGGCCACAGCGTCTTCCAGGGTGGTTCCTACAGAAGCGACCACCAGTCGTTCGCGGGGGGTCATCACCTCTGAAATGGGGACACTCAGGTCGGTCATGAACCGTACATCGCGGTTGGTGAGAATGCCCACAAGTTTGTGCCCATTTTCAGTGATGGGCACGCCCGAGATATGGTACTTGCTCATAATAGCTTCGGCATCGCCCACCGTGGCGTCGGGGGGAAGCGTGATGGGATCGACGATCATGCCCGACTCGCTGCGCTTGACCATGTCGACCTCTTCGGCTTGCTCCTCGACGGTCAGGTTGCGGTGCAAGACGCCAATGCCCCCCTCCCGGGCCAAGGCAATGGCCAACCGCGCTTCGGTCACGGTGTCCATAGCAGCCGACAGGAGTGGGATATGAAGCTGGATGTCAGACGTCAACTTGACGCCCAGATCCACCTGGCTGGGCAGGACATCCGATCGGCCCGGCGTCAGCAATACGTCGTCAAAGGTCAGTGCCTCGCAAAAAAGTCGTTCGTTGCTCACCTTTCTCCTCCGTTTTTCAGCGGGCGGTAGGGCTGCCCCCTTTTATTCCGATGAGCCGAATTTAGTACAGGAACATCGGCTTGCCCAGCATATCGGCGATCTTGGGCCGGTACTGCTCCACATCGTACATCTCGTCGACGTCCACCCGCTTGACGCCCGAGATGACACGGTTGAGGGGTACATGGGTATAGATGCCATCGCGCAGGGCCACCATGCGCCCGGATCGTCGCTGGAGCACCAGGTCCATCGCCAGTTGCCCGTAGCTCACAGCCACCATCCGATCCAGGGAGTCGGGTTCGCCGCAGCGCATCAGATAGCTCAACTGCT
>CAZNQW010000308.1:0-4169 GCA_964575225.1 uncultured Anaerolineaceae bacterium
CGATAATGAGCGGTGACTGGAGTTCAGACGTGTGCTCTTCCGATCTCAGATCGACTAGTTCCAAGTAGGGGTAGGCGGATACCTCGGCGGCGAGGCCCTGATGGTTGGCCTCGCCGCTCAGTTGATCCATCTCTCGTCGATTCAGGGAGCGAATCGGGATCCTGTTCCGTTGGGCCAGGGTCAGGGCCTCAGCCACAATGCCCGTGGATTGGATCCCTTGGGCCAGGAGCAGCCCATACACCTGCCGCCGACCGGCGCGCAGCACCTCGCGCACCGGCTGGCGGCCGTACAGCAGTTCTTTCATGGTACCCGGTCTAGCCGCCAGCGGGTGCCATCGGGGCCGTCCTCCAGGGCGATACCCATTTCTGCCAGTTGGTTGCGGACGGCGTCGGCCTGGGCCCAGTTTCGGCTTTCCCGGGCTTGGTGGCGGATGTCGATCAACATGCGCACCAGGCCGTCCACCAGCTCGAGGTCGGCCTGCGAGGCGCCGGGGGCCGCCTTGTCGGTCAAGATCCCCAATACGTCGCCGCCCATCTGTTGGTAAAAGCTTTCGATGGCCTGGAGGGTGCCCTGGGTCACCGGCTCGCCCGAGTTGAGGAGGGCGTTCACCTCTCGACTGAGGTCAAAGAGGATGGCGATGGCCCGCGGTGTGCCAAAATCGTCGTTCATCGCCTCTTCGAACTGATTCCGAGCGTCCTCCAGTCGGGCCGTCCAGGCCGCGTCGACCTCTGTCCCTTGGGCGCCGCGCAATCGCTCTCTGACCAGGGACAGAGCCCCGGTCAGTCGCTCCAGGCCTCGGCCGGCCGCTTCCAGAGAGGCCTCGCTAAAGTCGGTCACCGAGCGGTAGTGGCTGCTGAGGACAAAGAAGCGGATGGTCATGGGGTCGTGGCGCTTGAGCAGATCCTTGAGATAGATGGCGTTGCCCAGGCTCTTGCCCATCTTGACGCCGTCGACGGTGACCATGTTGTTGAGGAGCCAATAATTGCAAAAGGACTCGCCGGTGGCCGCTTCGATCTGGGCGATCTCGCATTCGTTGTGGGGGAACATGTTTTCCAGCCCGCCGCCATGAATGTCAAAGGGCTGGCCCAGGTACTTCGTGGCCATGACAGAGCACTCCACGTGCCATCCGGGGAATCCCCACCCCCAGGGGCTGGGCCAGCGGAGGATGTGGCCGGCCTCGGCCTTTTTCCACACAGCGAAATCGGCTGGATTGCGCTTGTCGGCGTTGATGGCCAGCCGCGCCCCCTCTTCCTGGTCCTCCACCTTGCGGCCTGAGAGCTTGCCATATTCGGGCCAACTGGTCACGTCGAAATAGACTGAGCCGTTGACCTCGTAGGCGTGCCCCCGTTCCAGCAGCAGCTCGGCGAGCTGAATCTGCTCGATCACGTGGCAGCTCGGGCGCGGTGAGATGTTGGGACGCACCACGTTCAGCGCGTCCATGTCTTGGAAATAACTGCGCATGTAGGTCTCGACCAGTTCCATCGGCTCGACCCGATCTCGGGCGGCGCGCCGGAGGATCTTGTCCTCCCCTTCATCCGCATCGTCGGTGAGATGTCCGACGTCGGTGATGTTCTGTACATACCGCACATGGTAGCCCAGATAGCGCAGGTAGCGGACCACCGTATCGAACGAGATATAAGGCTTGGCGTGGCCGATGTGGGCGTGATCGTAGATCGTGGGGCCACACACATAGATGCCCACATAGCCCTCGTGGATGGGCTTGAATTCCTCTTTGCGTCGCGTAAGATAGTTGTATACAGTCAGTGCCACAGTCGTTCTCCCTTCTAGCTAGTGCGTGTGCAGGCAATTGGGGGCAGGGATACTGCCCTACGATGGGCAGCATCCCCTGCTACAGATGCACGCTTTTTCCCAACTCCAGGGCACCCTGGGCACACCCATCATGCGGCCGTGCCCTCTTGAGCCTCAGATTCCCGTGGACCTGCCAGGTTCCGTTGGGCGCTCACGATCAGGTCGATGGCTGCCGCCACCGACAGTCGGCCCGTGTTGAGGACCAGGTGGTACAGAGTCGGATCGAGCCAGTTCGCGCCATGATAGCGGCGCACATAATCGCTGCGGGCGCGGTCGCTGGCCCGCAAACGCTGTTGGGCAACCCGTTTGTCCAACTCAAAGCGGTCCTGGAGGAGGGTGAGCCGGCAGTCAAAGGGGGCCACGAGCTGCACATGCAAGGTGTTGGGGTGGTGTTTCAAGACGATCTGGCCTCCACGGCCGGCGATCAGTACATTGCCCTCGTGTGCCAATCCGCGGACCACCAGTGATACCATGCGCACATAGCTTTCCACCGAGGCGCTGATTGGCGGCGCCAAGGGGGAAAACAGGCCCGTAAAGGGAAGCACGACGTTGGAACGGTCTTGGGCTGCCATCGGGCCTGCCTCGAGGGACGAGGCGGGGTACACGGTGTGGGGCATGGCGCGCAGAGCCTTGAGTACCTGGGTTGCCAGGCCGCGCTCGCCTTCGTGCTCCCATTCTGCCAGAGCTTCCTGAGGCACACCTGCAATCTGAGCCGCCTGGTCAATGGTTTTGGCATCGACGAGGCGCAGCCCCAAAGCCGCGGCAACGCCGGCTGCAATTTCCTCTCCATGGCAACCCATCTGCCGTGAAATCGTCACAACGGTCATTGGTTATTCCCACTCACTCTGGGCTGGGCAAATACCAGCCGGCCTTCTGTTTTTTGCAAGACCTTTTTTACAATAATCGGTATGGTCTGGCCAATGTAGGGCCGACCCTCCTCGACGACGATCATGGTGCCGTCATCCAGATAACCAACGCCCTGTCCCAATTCCTTGCCCTCCTGGATGACTTTGACCGTAATGGTCTCTCCTGGCAGGAGCACCGACTTGACGGCATTGGCCAGTTCGTTGATATTCAGCACCAGGACACCCTGTAGTTGGGCCACGCGGTTCAAGTTATAGTCGTTGGTGATGATGGGGTAGCGCAGGTTCTTGGCGAGCATGATGAGCTTGTCGTCCACTTCGCGTGCTTCGGGTATGTCAATGTCGGTGATGCGCACTGGCATGACCGATTCCTCTTTGAGACGGTTGAGCATGTCGAGCCCGCGCCGTCCTCGGTTGCGCCGCAACATGTCGGACGAATCGGCAATGTGCTGGAGTTCGTTCAGCACAAAGCGGGGTACCAGCATGACTCCCGAGAGGAAGCCTGTCTGGCTGATATCGGCGATCCGCCCGTCGATGATCACGCTTGTGTCGAGCAGATAGGGGCGTTCCTCAGGGCTGGCGGCCTCGCCGCCCAACCGGGTTCCGATCAAAGCAAAGAGATCGCGGCGACGCATGAGCATGACGGCGACGCCCAGGTAGGCAAATAGAAGCGCCCCGACAAACGGCAAAATCTCCCCAAAGGGGGAGGGCAAATTGCCCAAGATGGGCGCAATCAAGACTGCGACGATCAGGCCCAAGATCAGGCCCATGATGATGGCGACCAGTTCCTGCGCCGGAAGGTGGCGTATTTTGGATCTGAGATACTGAATTGGCTTGATCGTGATCCAGGGAGTGACGATGCCGCCAAAGGCGATCCCCGACAGCATGAGCACTACCACATACCGAAGGTTCGAGTCAGGCGGCGCGCTCCCTGCTAGGAATTCCCCCAGCTTCCAACCCAAGATCCCAAAAGAAATCATGCCAGCAAGACGAATAATAAGTTCAATGAGCATGGTTCTCAACCTCCAATACATGCTATTCATTTGCCTGATTTGTGATGATCGTGTTACATGGCCAATCGGTCCTTTCATGATAGGCCTATGTGCATGAATGCAGATAGGCAGCTCTTTCTGTGCTTCAAAGAATAAGAATATCGGAAGAACACAAATATCTTAGCACATTCCGAAACGATTGTCAACGCGTTTCATGTGAATCTTAGGGCTGTTGCAAAGTCGGCCAGTCAATCTAGTTTGGAGCTCGCCGCCCCCGTCTCGGGGGCGGCCTGCACACCTGGCAGACCACCGCGCCCCGAGGACGGGGCGCGGAGCCCAACCAAATCACATCGGTCAAGAGACAATGCAACAGCCCTGTGTGAATCTTAGGGCTGTTGCAAAGTCGGCCATGACGTACTTCGATGCAAGATGGATGCCCGCTGCTCCGGAAATGAACCCTCTAGACTGCGATAGGTTTGCGCCGACAGTCATTTCCGTCCTCCGT
>CAZNQW010000309.1:0-4159 GCA_964575225.1 uncultured Anaerolineaceae bacterium
ACGGGCCGGTTTGAAACCGGCCCCTACGGTTCGGCATCTTGAAGCAGACCTGATGGGTCTTGAAGACCCGTCAGGTCTGTTCGATTAGCTGCGCAACTGGGCGCCCAGCTCCCGTTCGAGCTGGGCCACAATGCGCTTGACCTGCTTGTTGACAATGGCGTCGCTGAGGGTCTTGTCGGGCGCCTGGAACACCAGGGCAAAGGCCAGGCTCTTTTTGCCCGCGGGGATCGGATCGCCGCGATAGAGGTCAAAGGGCGTGACTTCCTTGAGCAAAAAGCCACCGGCAGCGGCGATCAGCGCCTGCACCTGGGCGGCGGGTACTGCCTCATCGACGATCACGGCCAGATCTTGCAGCACGGCTGGGTAAGCCGACAGCGGCTCGACGAACCAGGCCTCGGGCACCCGGGCCAGCAGCGCGCCCAGATCCAGCTCGGCGGCCGCCACCCGCCGGTCGGGCAGGTCCCACGCGGCGCGAACCTGGGGATGGATCTCGCCCAGGAGTCCGATCTCGACCCCATCGACGAGCAGGCGAGCGGTACGCCCCGGCTGGTAGGTGGGGTACTCGGCGGCCTCGTAGGCCGCGCCGCCAATGTGCAACCCGCCCAGCAAGGCCTCGACCACGCCTTTCAGGTCGTAAAAGTCCAGGTCGGGTCCTTCGGTGGCCAGCCAGTGGCGCTCGTCCCGCGGCCCGGTCATCAGAATCACCAGCCGCGGGGCCTCGTCGGGAAGCGGCTGGTCGGACTGGGGCAAAAAGACGCGCCCCAACTCAAAGACCTCGACCCGGTCGCGGAAGCGCAGGTTGGCCGCCGCCGTCTCGAGAACCGTCGTCAGCAAGCGGCGGCGCATCACCAGCCGATCCTGGTTGATGGGATTGGCCAGGGTGATGTAGGCGTCGTCGGGCAGGGCGTCGGGTTCGGCGCCGGGCTCTAACGCCGCCTCGCGGGCCGGATGGGTTAGCGAATAGGTGATCACCTCTTGCAGGCCGCAGGCCACCAGCAGGTCGCGCACCTGCTCCTCCAGCTCCAGGGCGCGGTTGCCGCGCTGAGGGGGAAGACGGTCGGCCATCTCGGTGACCGGAAGATTGTCGTAGCCATAGATGCGGGCCAGATCCTCGATCAGGTCGGCGGGGTAGGCGCAGTCGACCCGGTGGTCGGGCACGGTCACCCGCAGCGTCTCGTCGTCGAGGGTCTGGCAGCGGAACTCTAACGGCTCCAGCAGCGACACGATCTGGTGCAGCTCGAAGCGCAGGCCCAGGTTGCGCTCGACCTCGGCCAAGGTCAGGTCAATGACCACCGGCTCGGGCCGCAAGGGATAGGCGTCGACCATGCCCTGGGCGATGACGCCGCCTGCCAGTCGGCGCATCAACTCGCTGGCCCGGCGAGCAGCCGGTTCGGCTAGCTCGGGGTGGATGCCCTTGCCAAAGCGCAGATTGGCCTCGCTGGGCAGGCGCAGGGCCTGGGTGGTGCGGCGGATGCTGAGAAAGTGAAAATTGGCCGCCTCCAACAGGATGTTGCGGCTGCCCTCGGTCACTTCGGTGTCCAGCCCGCCCATCACCCCTGCCACGGCGATGGGACCGGCGGTGTCGCAGATCAGTAGCGTGCCCTCGGGCAGGTCGCGGTCCACGCCGTCCAGCGTGGTCAGGGTCTCGCCGGGCCGGGCAGGCCGGACGATGATGGTGGGCACGCCGCCCTGGGCGCGGGCCACCAGTTTGTCATAGTCAAAGGCGTGGAGGGGCTGGCCCCATTCCAGCATGACAAAGTTGGTGATGTCGACGATGTTGTTGATGGGCCGCATGCCGGCCTTGTGCACCCGGTCCTGCATCCAGTGGGGCGCCAGGCCGATCTCGACGTCCTGGATGATGGTAGCGATATAGCGCGGGCACAGGGTTGGATCCTCGATCTCGACCCGGGCTAGACTGGACGCCGGCGGGCCGTCGGCCTGCCAGTCGGTGCTGGGGTAGCGCAAGGAGACGCCGGTCAGGGCGGCGACCTCGCGGGCGATACCCACCATGTTAAAGCAGCGAGCCAGGTTGGGCGTCAGGTCCAGGTCCAGGATGACGTCGCCCAGATAGTCGGCCAGGGGCACTCCCACCGGCGCATCGGCCGGTAGGAACAGGATGCCCTCGTGGGCCTCTGAAATGCCCAGCTCCTTTTCGGAGCAGACCATGGCCCGCGAAGGGACGCCCCGGATCTTGGTGGGCTTGAGCCGGGTCTTGACAAAGCCCTCTTTGTGGCCGTCGTACAGCTCGGCGCCCTCCATGGCAAAGGCCACCTTGAGGCTGACCGGGCCCTGGCCCTTGTAGTCGAACAGGTTGGGCGCGCCGGTGACACACTGCTCCAGTTGGTCGTCGCCATAGGCCACGTCGACCAGCACCAGGCGGTCGGCGTCGGGATGGGGGCGCACCTCGCGCACCTCGCCGACGACGATCTTTTCCCGGTCCCACCAATCGCCGATGGCCGTGATGCTGCCCACCTCGAGCCCGGCGAGGGTCAGGCGCTCGGCCAGCTCGTCGAGGGGCAGGGTGATATCCACATAGTCCTTCAGCCAGCTCAGGGGTGCTTTCATGATGCACGCTCCTTGGAAAGGGAATGAGCAGGCGCCTGACCAAATTGATCCAGGAAGCGCAGGTCGTTCCCCCAGAAATAGCGAATGTCCTCGATGCCATGCAGCAGCATGGTGATCCGCTCGGGTCCCATGCCAAAGGCAAAACCGGAATAGACGTCGGGGTCATAGCCGCCGTAGCGCAGCACCTCGGGATGGACCATGCCGCAGCCCAGGATCTCGAGCCAGCCGGTGTATTTGCAGACGCGGCAGCCCTTGCCGTGGCACAGGATGCAATCCATGTCCAACTCGGCGCTGGGCTCGGTGAAGGGAAAGAGGCTGGCGCGGAAGCGAACCCGGCGGCCCTCGCCGAACATGCGCCGGCAAAAGTCGGCCAGGGTGCCCTTCAGGTCGGCCATGGTGATGTCGCGGCCCAGGGCCAGCCCCTCGACCTGGTTGAACATGATCTCGGAGCGGGCGGTGATCTGCTCGTAGCGGTAGCACATGCCGGGCAGGATCACGCGGATCGGCTCGGGTTGGTATTCGCGCATGGCGTGGATCTGCCCCGGCGAAGTGTGGGTGCGCAGCAGCACGCCGGGCCGGGTGGTGTAAAAGGTATCCCACATGTCGCGCGCCGGATGGTGGGGCGGCATGTTCAGGTAGGTAAAGTTATAGTCGTCGGTCTCGACGTCGCGGGCGCGGTAGACCTGAAAGCCCATCTCGGCAAAGATGCGATAGATCTGCCGCAAGGTCTGGGTGGCGGGGTGCAGCCGCCCGGGCCGGGCAGGGCGCCCCGGCAGGCTGACATCGATCCGATCGGAGGCCAGGTCGCGGTCGCGCGCCGCGGCCTGCAGGGCCTCGACGCGGGCGTCGTAGGCGGCCTCCAGGGCGCGTTTGACCTCGTTCACGCGGCGGCCATAGGCCGGTCGCTGGTCGGCCGGCAAGCTGGTCAGGGCCTTGACCCGCTCGGTGACCGCGCCCTTTTTGCCCAGGTAGGCCGTCCGCCAGGCCGCCAGCGATTCCTCGTCGCCGGCCGCTTGCAGGGCCGCCTGAGCCGTCTGTTCCAGCTCGTTGAGTTGTTCCAGCATATTCCCTCCCCATTGTCCTTCGATGGCATGAAAAACGCCCTCGCCCCAGCAGGGACGAGAGCGCATCGCTCCCGCGGTACCACCCTGTTTGGCTGGCGCTTTGGGCGCCAACCCACCTCGTCGCCGGCGGCGGCACAAGCCGCGAACGGCTGCCCCGATAACGGCGGGCTCCCGGAGCGGACTACTAGCCAGGCCTGGGGCCCGGCATTCACCCGTCGGCTCAGGAGCGAACTTGGGCGGGTTTCCTCCCGGCAGGGCTTTCAGTCTGCGACCCTGCCTCCCTGGGGGCCTCCCCCCGCCTACTCTTCTCCGTCACAGCCTTTGCGTGGAATGGACGGTATTATACGCAGGATTGGGAATTTGTCAAGATCGGCGCCGCAAACTGTCCCCTGCCGCCGACCTTCCCGATGGATCGCGCCCAGCCGTCACCCCCGTCGCGAGTCCGCTCGCGCCGCCCCGGGGGGGGGGGGGGGGGCGGGCGGGGGGGGGCGGGGGGGGGGGGGGGGGGGGGGGGGGGGGGGGGGGGGGGG
>CAZNQW010000310.1:0-4155 GCA_964575225.1 uncultured Anaerolineaceae bacterium
TGCCCTGCGTTATGGGACCACCATCCAGGCCATTATGAACGCCAACGGTCTGAGAAACGCCAACTATATCTGGGCGGGCCAACGGCTGACCATCCCGACCGGAGGTGGCGGGACCAGCGGCGGCGGTGGGGCCGTGGGCGGCGGCGTTCATGTGGTGCAGAGGGGCGAAACCCTGGCGGGCATCGCCTACCGCTATGGGACCAGCGTCCAGGCCCTGGTGTCGGCCAACGGGATACGGAACGCCAGCCTCATCTATGTGGGGCAGCGGTTGACAATCCCGGGCGCCACGGGTAGCACAGGCACCCGAGGTGGTGGCACGGCCCCCACCGGCGGCGGCGTGCACATTGTGCAGAGGGGGCAGACGCTGTCGTCCATTGCCTATCGCTATGGGACGACGGTGCAGGCGATCGCCTCGGCCAATGGGATTTCGAATCCCAGCCTCATCTATGTGGGGCAGCGGCTGCGCATCCCCACCGGAGGTGCGAGCACAGGTGGAGGCAGCACGACGGTGCCCAGCGGCGGGGGCAGCAAGTGGATCGACATCGATCTGAGCAGCCAGACCCTGCGCGCCTATCAGGGCAACACGGCGGTGCGGAGCATGATCGTGTCCACGGGCATCGCCCGCTACCCAACACCGACCGGACGGTTCGCCGTCTACTCCAAGTATGCCAGCATCGCCATGTCGGGACCCGGCTACTATCTGCCGGGTGTACCCCACAGCATGTTCTTCTACAGGGGTTATGCCATCCACGGCACCTATTGGCACAACAACTTTGGCACACCCATGAGCCACGGGTGCATAAACCTCACCCGGGCAGACGCGGCTTGGCTCTACAGTTGGACCCCCATGGGGACCGCGGTGGTCATCCACTGGTAAGGGAAAAGCCACTCCCCGGCGCTCGATGGTGCGCCGGGGAGTTTTTTCGTACGGGTGTGCCAAGACGCGCGGCGGATGCGGCCCGGATCGCCAGATTCGGACCGCACAGGGCATAGGGGTTCAAGAGAAATCCCAGGGCCCTGTCAAAGTCACGTGCTGGCTCCGGTTGCTCTTCCACAGGAGCACACCGCAATTCGTAAGAGTTTTCTCTAACGTCATGCCCGCCGCGAGTACTCTCGCGCCTAAGCACCTGTGTACCCACAGACAGCATCCATTCTTGGGCACCAAGCGTATGGACCCCCGCATTCGCGGGGTGACGTGCCGGTTGCTAGAGTTGCGGCTTGTTCAAAAGGACTTTGACAGGGCCCTCTTGTATTGGGCTGGCTTCGGTGGTATAATCCGCCTGTCGGCTGGATACGATACTTGACTCAAAGGGGAGATAAGCCGTGAAAGCGATCATGGTCATGTTCGACTCGCTCAACCGTCACATGTTGCACAGGAATATGAGCACTTTCGGCAGGAAGGTGGCAAATGAGTCCGTCTCCAGGTGAGGCGATTCCCCCCCGGGCCTTTCACTTCATCCTCAAGCCGCGGGGGGCGGTCTGCAACTTGAACTGCCGCTACTGCTACTATCTGCGCAAAAAGGAGCTGTATCCGGGCAGCGACCCGTGGATGGATGACGAGGTACTGGAGACGTTTACGCGGCAATACATCGAGGCCCAGCGCGTACCCGAGGCCACCTTCTCTTGGCAAGGCGGCGAGCCCACCCTGATGGGCCTGGACTTTTTTGAACGGGCCGTCACCTTTCAGCAAAAGTACCGAAAGCCGGGCATGCGCATCTACAACGCGATCCAGACCAACGCCACCCTGCTCGACGACGCCTGGTGCCGCTTTTTCAAGGAACAGGGCTTTTTGGTCGGCGTCAGCCTGGACGGCCCCCCGGAATGCCACGATGCCTACCGGGTGGACAAGAGCGGCCGGCCCACCTTTCCACGGGTGATGGCCGGGCTGGAGCTCCTGAAAAAGCATCAGGTGGAACTCAACATTCTGACTAGCGTCCATGCCGCCAACGCCGACCAACCCTTGCCGGTGTACCGGTTCCTTCGCGACCAAGTCGGCGCCCAGTTCATCCAGTTCATCCCCATCGTCGAATGGGACGGCAAATCCCGAAAAAGCGGGTGCGTCACCGAGCGGTCGGTATCGGGCAAGCAGTTCGGTGACTTTATGATCTCTGTGTTCGATGAGTGGGTCCGCCGCGACGTCGGGCGCATCTATGTGCAGCTCTTTGACGTGGCCCTGGGCGCCTGGTTGGGGGAACCCTCCAGCCTGTGCACCATGGCCCCCACGTGCGGGTACGCCCTGGCCATGGAGCACAACGGCGATGTGTATTCGTGCGACCACTTTGTCGAGCCCAAGCACAAACTGGGCAACATCCGGGAAAAGATGCTGGTCGAAATGGTGACCTCAAAGCAACAGCAGGCGTTCGGGCGAGCCAAGCGCGATTCCCTGCCGCGCGCCTGCCGAGGGTGCAAAGTACGATTTGCCTGCAACGGCCAGTGCCCCAAGAACCGTTTCGGGCCGTCGGACCGCCGCCAACCGGGGCTGAACATCCTGTGTGAGGGGTACAAGGCCTTTTTCGCGCACATCGACCCGGCCATGCAATTCATGGCGGCGGCCATCCGTGCCCGGCGCCCCCCGTCCGACATCATGGCCCTTTTGGCACAGGAAACTGGGTAAAGACTGCAAGTCGGTCGGAATTTCCTGTAGGACCAGGTGCACCGTCAACCCCGCCCTTGACCGTCACCCCCTCGAATGCGGGGGTCCATGGGTTCCCGCGTTCGCGGGAACGACGCCGGGGGTCGGCCCCGGTGGGCCTGGCCCCATGGGCTGGCGCCATATTCGTGCAATTCGTGCAATTCGTGGCTGACCTTGCAACAGTCCCAAAATCGCTAAATGTAGGCTTGACAGCCAAAAATTTTCATGCTTTAATTTGTGCAAGCGTTTGCGCAAACAACAGTGATCTCATATCTCGATCGCAAATAGGAGTGGTCGCTGCTCGATGAGGCGCAAGTCTGCACGGTCCATCTCCATCAAAGATATTGCCCGCGCTGCCGGAGTCTCTCCGTCAACCGTATCGCGCGCCCTGAACAATCACCCCCGCATTAGCCCAGAAACAACCCAACGCATCGCCAAGATGGCCCAGGATATGGGCTATTCGCCCAGCGTCCCGGCGCGCAGCCTGGTGACCCAGGACACAGCGACGATTGGGCTCACCATCACCCACGTCTCGGACACCTTCCTGGCCAAAGTGGTTCAGGGCGTCGAAGCCGAAGCACACAAGAATGGGTATGCGGTTTTCCTGAGCAGTTCCTATCGCGACCGCGAAGGGGAGCTGGAGGTGATTCGCTCCTTCTACGAACGTCGCGTGTCGGGCATAATCGTGTCTGGCTCTCAAATCGACAATGACTACCTGGAGCTGCAAACACGATTTCCCCTGCCCATTGTGTTAATCAACTGCCCCATCTATCCCTATTCGGTGACCTCAGACAACCAAGGCGGCGCCCGGAAGGCCGTCGAGCATCTCTTCCAACTGGGGCATTGCCGCATCGCCTATATCGGCAATCGCAAGAGCCACCTGAGCAACCTGAACCGCATGAATGGTTACAAAGCGGTGTTGCAGGAACACGACATTCCCGTGGACCCACAATTCATCGTGGATGGGAATGGAGAACTGGCCGGTGCGGCCGAGCCCCTCCGCCACTTGATGGCATTGCCCCAACGCCCAACGGCCATCTTTTGCTTCAACGACCTGACCGCCATTGGCGTGATCCACGCCCTGAAGGAGGCGGGCATTCAGGTACCCCAGGACTGCTCGGTGGTTGGGTTCGACAACCTGAGATGGGCGCCTACTACTGCCCTCCCTTGACCACCGTACAACAGCCGCGGTTTGAACTGGGTCAACACGCCATACGCATGCTTTTGGGCCTGCGCCAGGGGCGCGATGATATCGAACCCGAGATCCTTCAAACCGATCTGGTCGTCCGCAAGGCGACCGCCCCCGCCCCTGCCTAAGGGGACGGAAAAGAAAGGAGCAAAAAGCCTGCACCGGATTGGGCATCCACCCATGCGCGTTATCCAAAAGACCGTGTTGTCGGAAAAAGGATCAAGGAGGAAGAAAACGATATCCAAGAGATTTGTGAGCATACAAAGTGGTTTTCTCGGTAAGTAGTCATGATATGGTATAATCCTCCTGAGCACGATGACAGGAGGAGAACATG
>CAZNQW010000311.1:0-4151 GCA_964575225.1 uncultured Anaerolineaceae bacterium
TGGCCTGCTGCAGATTCGGTTTGGGCTCGTTGAGGAATTGGCCCTCGATGATCTGCGTCAGCACGCCGTTTTCATCGACCTGAATGCCTGCATCTTTGGGATGTGTCTCGTGCGAGATCACGCCGATCTTTTGATAGTACTTGAGGGTCTCCAACCCGCGTCGCTGTAGCTTTTCAGGATCCAACCCCCGGCCCTCGGGATTCCAGCGGGCATAGGCGGTGGAGCAGGGGGCAATGATCTCGACAAAGCTAAAGCCGGGGTGTCGCAGGGCGTCGCGAAGCGTCCATTCCAAGCGGCGGGCGTGCAACACCGTCCAGCGGGCCACGAACGACGCGCCGCTGGCTGCCGCCAGGTAGGGCAGGTTAAAGGGATATTCAAAGTTGCCGTATTGCGACGTGACCGCGCGGGCATCGTGGGGGGTGGTCGGGCCCACCTGCCCTCCCGTCATGCCATAGTTAAAGTTGTTGACGCAGATCACGCCGATGTCCAGGTTGCGCCGTGCGGCGTGGATCAGATGGTTGCCGCCGATGCCGGCCATGTCCCCATCGCCCGAGATGACGATGACCTTGAGTTCGGGATTGGCCAGCTTGAGCCCCGTGGCAAAGGGCAGGGCCCGCCCGTGGGTGGTGTGAAAGGAATCGAGGCGGACGTACCCGGCGATGCGTCCGGTGCAACCGATACCCGACACGACCGCGACCTTGTCCAGGTCCCAGCCCTCGTTCTGTTCCAACCACTGGAGCGAGGCGATGACGGTGGTCAGCGCGGTGCCCAGCCCGCACCCCTGACACCAGATGTGGGGCAGTCGTTCGCCCCGCAGCAGATCATCCATGGGGTGCAACCCCGTGATCCAGTCGCCTTCGTCCAGAGGTTCATAGCCCAATCGTTGCAGCAGCAGGCTGCGTGCTATCTGTTTCGCCATGGTGCCTAGCCCTCCTCCGGCGAACCGGTCAGGCCGGCTGCCTGACGGATCACGCTCAGTACATGATGGGATTCCAGGACGTCGCCGCCGGGGCGATGGACGCCCAACACCTGCGCCCGGCCACAGGCGCACCGCTCCACTTCGCGCACGATCTGGCCCATGTTGATCTCGGGGACCACAAAGGCGCGGACGCCTTTGGCCAGTTCGCGGATGCGCTCGTCGGGGAAGGGCCAGACGGTGATCAGCCGGAGGTAGCCAACCCGAAGGCCTTCGGCGCGGGCCTGCTCGATGGGCCACAGGGCGGTGCGGGCCGAAATGCCGTAGGACACGACCACGATCTCGGCATCGTCCAGGTAGCGCTCTTCCACCTGAATGATGTCGTCCCGGTTGGCGCGGATCTTTTGGATCAAGCGGGCGACGTTCCGTTCCTGGGCTTCGGCGTTCATGGCCGGATAACCCCGCTCGTCGTGGGTCAGGCCTGTGACGTGGATTCGGTAGCCCTCGCCTGCCGACACCATCGGCGAAACATACCCATCCCCATCCTCCATCGACAGGCCGCGATAGATGCGAAAATGGGCTGGGTCCATGTCGCCTTTGCGCACCAGGGGGCGATTCACGATCTCGATCTGGTCGGGCGAGGGGATGGTGACCTTTTCGGTCATGTGGCCCACTTCGGCGTCGGTCATGACCAGCACCGGGGTGCGATATTTCTCTGCCAGGTTAAAGGCGCGGATGGTCAGATCGAACAGCTCCTGGGGAGAGGTGGGCGACAGGGCAATGATCTCGTAATCGCCGTGGCTGCCCCAGCGGGCCTGCATCATGTCTTGCTGTCCCACCAGGGTGGGCAGCCCGGTGGAGGGGCCGCCGCGCTGGACGTTGACCAGGACACAGGGGGTCTCGAGCATGATGCCCAGGCCGAGGTTTTCCATCATCAGCGAAAAGCCGGGGCCGCTGGTGGCAGTCATCGATTTGGCCCCTGCCCACGAGGCGCCCAAGATGGCGTTCATCGAGGCCAGCTCGTCCTCCATCTGGATGTAGACGCCCCCCACCTGGGGGAGGCGGACCGACATCCGCTCGGCGATCTCGGTGGCAGGCGTGATGGGGTACCCGGCAAAAAAGCGGCAGCCGGCCAGGATGGCGCCTTCGGCCGCCGCATAATCCCCCAGCAAGAAATGTTCTCCGGTCAAAAGGCCTCGAGGTTCGCTCATGGCTCCATCTCACTCCTGTGGATCGGTTTGACGCTGGTGGGGGGATGTTGGCCGCCGTCCGTCACAAAAATCGCAAAGTCGGGGCACAACAGGGCGCACAGGCCACAGTTGACGCAGCGGGAGTCGTCTACGATGACCGGGGGGTGATAGCCCTTTGAGTTGGTGTGTGCCGACATCACCAGCGCGTTCTGCGGGCAGAACTCGACGCAAAACCCACAGCCTTTGCACCGTTCCTCAATGATGTGGACGATGCCATGAGGGACCTGGATGCGCTCCAGATCCAGAGGTTGTCTCCAAAATGTCACAGTCCCTCCTCAATTCCCCGTCGAATTCGGGACGGATGGTTCTGAGAACCGCTCCCAACCATCCTGCGTTCGGATCTCCATCGCCAAGTATAGCAGCGAGTGCGGACTCTGTCAAGAAAGTGATTTTTCCACTGTTCAGAATTTTGGACAACCATCGATGGTAGACAAAATGGCAGGATTTCCTGCCATTTTCCCTCCCACCGATTCTCTATCTCAATTGGGCAGCCAGCTCGGCGATCTCGGCCGGATGGCTGGCCACGCGCACGCCCACCTGTTCGAAGGCCTCGATCTTTTCGGCCGCGGTCCCTTCCCCCCCTTCGATGATGGCCCCGGCATGGCCCATCCGCTTGCCGGGCGGGGCCGTCTGGCCGGCGATAAAGGCCGTCACCGGCTTGCTCATGTTGCGGGCGATGAATTGGGCGGCCCGTTGCTCGTCGGTGCCCCCAATTTCGCCGATCAACACGATCTGCTCGGTCTGAGGGTCCTCCTCAAACAGCTTGAGGACATCGATGAAATCGGTGCCGATGATGGGGTCGCCGCCGATGCCGATGGCGGTCGATTGTCCCAATCCCTTCTCGGTCAAGGCGTGGACCACCTCGTAGGTCAGGGTGCCGCTCCTCGAAACGAGGCCCACCGGCCCCGGGCTGTGAATGGGGCCGGGCATGATGCCCACCTTGGCTTCGCCGGGGGTGATGACGCCGGGGCAGTTGGGTCCCACCAGGCGCACGTCTGAGCATTCGAGATGGGCCCGCACCCGGATCATGTCCAGCACCGGGATGCCCTCGGTGATGCACACGATGACCTTGATGCCGGCATCGGCCGCCTCCAAGATGGCGTCGGGAGCAAAGCGGGCAGGCACATAGATGATCGAGGTGTTGGCTTCGGTGGCCGACACCGCTTCCTGGACGGTGTCAAACACGGGGACGCTGGCGACCCAGCCCCCTCCCTTGCCGGGGGTGACGCCCGCCACCACATTCGTGCCATACTCGACCATCTGGTTGGTGTGAAATTCCCCTTCCCGGCCGGTGATGCCCTGGACGACCAATCGCGTGTTCTTGTTGACGAGAATGCTCATGAAACCACCTCCCCCTGGGCAGCGGCGACCGCTTTTTGTGCGGCTTCCACCAGCGACGACGCCGTGATCATGTGGGCTTCGGCCAACAGGCGCCGGCCCTCCTCCTCGTTGGTGCCCACCAGGCGGGCCACCATGGGGACCTGGGTGGGCACTTCGCGCAGCGCTTCGAGGATGCCCAGGGCTACCTCGTCGCAGCGGGTGATGCCCCCGAAAATGTTGAAAAGGACGGCCTTGACGTTGGGATCGGCCAGGATGATGCGCAGGGCGGCGGTGACCTTTTCGGCTTTGGCGCCCCCGCCGATGTCGAGAAAGTTGGCCGGTTCGCCGCCATAGAGTTTGGTGATGTCCATCGTGGCCATGGCCAACCCCGCGCCATTGACCATGCAGCCGATCTCGCCATCCAGCTTGACAAAGCTCAGCCCATAGCGCCGGGCCTCTTGCTCCTCGGGCGTCTCTTCGTCGGCGTCGCGCATTTCGGCCAGTTCAAAGTGGCGGAACAGCGCATTGTCGTCCAGCAGCATCTTGCCGTCGACGGCCAGGAGCTTGCCCTCGCCGGTGACGACCAGGGGATTGATTTCGGCCAGCGAAGCGTCGCATTCGACAAAGGCGGTATAAAGCCCTTGGGCGATCTTGACAAAGTCGCG
>CAZNQW010000312.1:0-4149 GCA_964575225.1 uncultured Anaerolineaceae bacterium
CCATCGGCTACAGCGGCCTGACGGGCCTCTATCTGCGGATGTTCTCTCGCGGCCCGTTGGTGCTGGATACCGACGACTGGGAGGGGGCCGGCGGCTGGATCGAGGCCAACCCCTATCCCGCCGCCTGGAAGCGGTTCTTTGCCTGGCAGGAACGCTGGATGGCCCGTCACGCCGACGCGGTGACCGTAGCCAGCCGGACGCTGCAAACCCAGGTGTGGGGATTCGGGGTGGACCCGGCGCGGGTGCTCTATGCGCCCAACGGCCCCGACGTCCATGAGCGGGACGCGGAACCCGTTTCGGCCGAGGAGATTCGCCAGATCCGGCAGGAACTCCAGGTGGGCGAGGCGCCCCTGGCCCTCTACCTGGGCCACATCCCCCACGGCAGCGACCTGGACCTGGCGCTGGAGGCCTGGGCGCGCCTCGGCGCCCGGCTGCCCGAGGGGGCGCGCCTGGTCATCGCCGGGGTGGGCGATGGCCTGCCCGCTTTGCAGGCGGCAGCCCGGCAGTGGGGCATCGCCGACCGGGTGGGGTTTCCGGGCTGGGTCGACCGAGATCGGGCCGCCCTCTATCTGTCCGCGGCTGACCTGATCGTCAACCCCTATCGCGACACCTTAATCAGCCGGGCCAAGTGCGCCGGCAAGGTGGTCCAGGCCATGGCCCTGGGCAAGGCCGTGCTCACCAGCCGCGTGGGCGAGAACCTGGAATATATCGAGCACCGGCGCTCGGGGCTGTTGGCCGAGCCGGGCGATGTGGATGACCTGGCCCGCCTGCTGCTGGAAGCCCTCTCAAATCGCACTTTGACGACCACGCTGGGCCTCAACGCCCGGCAGCGCATCTGGGAGCGGTACGATTGGGACGACCGCATCGAGGCGGTCGAGCAGCTTTACCAATCGGTGATGACCTGATCCTGGGCCTCGGCAGGCCCCCACAAAAGAACCCCATCAACTTTTACACAACCTGGATGGCAGTGTTCCTTGCATCCTAACACAAAATTCCATCGAAATCGAGTATCCTGTATGACCAAACCCCTTCGAACCGCCCTTCTCACCTGGCTGCCCCTCGTCGCCTGGATGGGCGTCATCTATTTTCTTTCGGCTCAGCCCCACCTGCCCAATCCCCAGACGGGGTTTTTGGGGGAGCTGTTGAGCAGCGGCGCCCACGTGGCGGTTTTTGCGGTGTTGGCCTTGCTGTGGACCCGGGCCCTGGGCGCCCGCCCCCGGGCGGCCTGGCTGGCCCTGGGACTGACGATGCTGTACGCCCTTAGTGATGAATTTCACCAATCGTTCGTGCCGGGGCGCCACCCCGATCCCTGGGATCTGGTGTGCGATGGCCTGGGCGCCGTGCTGGGGTTGGCCGCCTGGGTTGCCTGGCAGCGCTGGAGCGACCGACGAGAGTAAGAGCGAGCGACGGCCTTTCCGTACGGGCGACGCATGCGTCGCCCGTACGGGGCATCGGGGAGCGAATGCCGGGCAGGCGTGCAGGCCGCCCCCGAGGGCGGCGCCTACAAGACAGGGGCGGCGAGCAGACGCGGGGGCGACGTCCTTTGTTTGTCTTCGCTAGACTTTCTTCTGACCTGGTTCAGTCGGTTGGCCAGATTCTAAATTACGGGGAGGCTTGAGGCGCGTTTCTCTCGCTGCCCGCCGGAGGGGGTTCCCGCCGGGCAATGATCACATCGCCAAAGGACATCTCCTGGCGCACCGTGATCCGCAGTTGCTTGATCATCTCCAAGACAGCCAGCAGGGTGACCACGATTTCGACGCGGTCGGTGGCCCGTTGCAGCAGGTGGCGAAAGCTCACCGTCCGGCCCCCGGCCGTCGCTTTTTCGATCAAGGCCATCTGGTCGGCGATACGGATGCGCACCGGCGGCACCGTCCCATTGACAGAGGGAGCGGGCGGCGCAACCTCGAGGACCTCGCGGACGGCGGCCAACAGGTCTTGGATGGTCGTATCGCCCAGATCCACCACTCGGTCCAAGGAAGGGGGCCCGGCCATGCGGACAAACGATTGAACCCCGGTGGCCTCCAGCGCTTTGAACCAGTGGGCCACCTCTTTGAACCGCTTGTACTCGATCAACTGGCGGATCAGATCCTCGCTGTCGTCCTCCTCTTCTTGGGCGGCAGGCGCCGAGGGTTTTTGCGGCAGCAGGACCCTCGATTTGAGCAAGAGCAGCTTGGCCGCCACCACCAGGAAATCGGCCATGCTATCAGGATCGCGCTCGCTGATCTGGGTCAGGTATTCCAGGTATTGGTTGGTCACCTGGGCCAACGACACGCGAGTTATATCGAGTTCCTCTTGCTCGATGAGGTGCAAGAGGAGATCGAGGGGGCCTTCGAACACGGGCAAGGCGACCTGATAATCGGTCGTCGTCAGTTGTGTCCAGGATTCTGGCACGTGAGTTCCTTATTCAGACAGATTGCCCGCAGACCGGGCTCGTTTCATATTGGCTCGACGTCGCCCCCGCGACCGCGGGGATCCCTGCGGTTGCACAAAACGATGGATGCTGCCTGCGTGTACGCAGGTGCGCCTGCGTGTACGCAGGTGCGCCTGCGGGTACGCAGGTGCTTCCGCGGGCATGACGGCAGGCGGGCGGGCACGACGCCACACCGACAGTTCGACTTTACTCCTGAAAGTTCAAAAACCGCTTGCCCTTCATGACCAGGGTCGCCAGGGCCAACTGGGTGCCGGTCTCGTTGGCACCCGCCACCCGATCCACGCGGCAGCCCACTGCCAGCAGCCCATCCTCCACGCTTTGCGGCACACCCAGGGTGCCCCCTACGATGGTCACGTAGCGGGCCTGTTGAGCATCGCGCGACGAAAAACCCACCGTCGGCTGAAAGGCAGCGATATACTCCTGGGCGTTAACCCAATCCTGCTCGGCCCAACTGTGGCCGTGGTGCCAAAAGAGCATATAGTGATACAAGATCTTGCTGTCGGGAGAGGGGACCGCGTCGGGCAACCGCTCCTCGGCCTGCACTCGCGCCATCTCTTCCAGCAGCATGTCTTTCCATTTTTGCCCGTCGAGCCACTGATTGCCAGGGCAACGGGTTTGCATATACTCGCGGTGGCCCTTGACCGTCTCCAGGCTCAGGTTCAGCTCCTGGGTCAGCCAGGCCACCAGATGAGCCCCCGCCCGGAGTTGGGCTGGCGGGGGGACCGCCTCGTCGAAATCGCCCAGGAAACAGACCCCCACCCCGCGTCCGTTGACCTTGGCCGAATGGTAGGAAATGGTCGTCAGCTCATTGGTCTGATAGATTGTGCCATCGGCCGCGATGATAAAGTGATACCCAATGCCGGGCCACTCCTGGCTCTTGACATGATAGATGGCAATGCGCTCCGCACCCACGCTGGCCGGGGCCGCGCTGTGATGGATGACAATGGTCTCGATGTCACTCAGCAGCCGCGTATCATACCGCAATTCCGGGTGCTTGGCAAGTTTGTCGATGACGTCCTGTATGTTGGGCCGGCTCACACGCCAGATCACAGCGCCCACCTTGGACGAGACCTGCTTGCGCACCTGCGCCAGCTCCTGCTGCAGGCTGGCGATCTGCTGGCGCAGCGAAGCGATCAGGCTCGAATCCTCTCCGTCCATGGCGGGCTCGGGCGCCCCCCGCCAGACTTCATCGGCGGCCACAAGGGGCGCGGGCTGGTCCATCGCCTGCATCTTGAGCAGGAGCGAATCCATGGCGGCGATCTGCTCCTCAAGGCCCTGTTTGCTGGCGGCACGCACGCCCTCGAGGAGGGCATCCTTCCAGCGCTCGCCTTGCAGCCACTGCTTGCCCGGCGACGCCGTGTCGGCCAGCTCGCTGGCGCCAACGATCTGATGGCTGTCCAGTTTGAGGGCAGCGAGCAACCAGGCGCACAGCTTGGCCCCGGCCTCCAACTGGGCCCGGGGAGGCGCCTCGTCGGTGAAATTGCCGGGGAAGCAAATGCCGATGCTATCGGCGCTGTGCCCCTTGACGTGCTCCGAGACCGTCTCCAGGCGGTTGGTCTGATAGATCGCGCCGTCGGACGCCACGACAAAGTGATAGGTGATGCCGGCTTTTTTGGCAGAATTCACGTGGTATTCGGCCAACCGCTGGGGCGTGATCGCCGCGCTGGTGGCAGTGTGATGAATGACCATCCGCCGGATGCTGTCGAGCTTGCGCTGGG
>CAZNQW010000313.1:0-3862 GCA_964575225.1 uncultured Anaerolineaceae bacterium
TGGGGATGAGCCCACCGGTGAATTTCGTTTGAGGATTTCTTGTTGTCACCTCCCTTCCATCGGGCTGTACCACAAACAAATGGTTGTGCAATCGGATGGATCTCAAATCCATCCTGTTGGCAGCGCCTTTATGACGAGGGGCAGCGTCCTTCCGGGTGGAAAGTGCTGCCCCAAGAGCAAACCCTGCTCATCTTTCTTTTTGTGTGGATCCGGTGTGTTTGTTTCAACCAGCCTCATGAGCTTGATATTGGTCACAGATTTGCACCATGGTGCCTCATTGTGGAGAGGGACAGAAATTCTGTTACCATTTTAGCACACTTGTGGTGTGGGGTCAAGTACTTGAAAAATTTGCAAGCCGGTAGAAATTGGCTGATTAGAGCGCTGTTTCGAGTGCGCGGGTAGAGAGCCTGCTTGTTTTTTGGGGTTGTCAAAGGCTATCGCACCCGGGAGCGGGCCAACTGTTGCCCTCTGCCCGTGTTGTCCTCACCCTTACCTACTGGTTTTGACGGGGGCCCGCGGCTGTGCTACAATTGATTTTCGCTCCATAGAGCGAGTCCCATGCCCAAGAGGAGATCATCGTTGACCGAACATTCCATTCACACACCCCAGTGGGTGCGCGATGCAGTATTTTACCAGATCTTTCCCGATCGCTTTGCCAAGAGTGACTGGGTGGCCAAACCCTCCAATCTGGAGAGTTGGGACAGCCCGCCCACGACCTATGGTTTCAAGGGGGGCGATCTGGTGGGGTTGGCCGAGCGACTGGACTATCTGGCCGATCTGGGCATCACCGCCCTCTATCTGAATCCCATCTTTCAGTCGGCTGCCAACCACCGCTACCACACCCACGATTTCTATCAGGTGGACCCCATCCTGGGTGGCAATCAGGCCCTGCGCCTGCTGCTCGATCGCGCTCACGACCGGGGCATGCGGGTGGTCCTGGATGGCGTGTTCAATCACGCCAGCCGCGGCTTTTTCCAATTTCATCACATCTTGGAAAACGGGGCAGCCTCGCCCTATATCGACTGGTTCATCGTCGATCAGTATCCGCTGCGCCCCTATGACGCCCCCAAAGGAAAACATGGCTATCGGGCCTGGTGGGATCTGCCCGCGTTGCCCAAACTGAATACGGAGACGCCTGCTGTGCGCGAGTTCCTGTGGGATGTGGCCTGCCATTGGATTGGCTTTGGCATCGATGGCTGGCGGCTTGACGTGCCTTCCGAGATCGACGACGATGCGTTCTGGCAAGAGTTTCGGCAGCGGGTACGGACCCTGAACCCCGAGGCGTACCTGGTGGGTGAGATCTGGGGCGACGCCCGGCGCTGGCTGCAGGGCGACCAGTTCGATGCGGTGATGAATTACCTGTTTACGCGCGCGGCTTTGGGTTTTTTGGTGGGCGATAACCTGTTGCGGTCGGAGGTGGCCCGCACCGGCTACCACGAGATAGACACCCTGGACGCTGTGGGTTTTGCCACCGAGATGCAGCGCATCCAGGGCCTCTATCCGGAGTCGGTGACCCAGGTTCAGTTCAACCTCCTGGCCAGCCACGACACGCCCCGCTTCAAGACCCTGGCCCGCGGCGATGATTCAGCCTATCGCCTGGCAACCTTGCTGCAGATGACCTATCCGGGTGCCCCTTGCATCTACTATGGGGACGAGATCGGATTGGACGGCCGCCACGACCCCGATTGCCGAGGCGCCTTCCCTTGGGAGGAGAGCCGCTGGGATTCCGATCTGCGATCCTTTGTACGAAGCTGCATTGCGCTCCGGCACGCGCATCCCGCCCTGCGGCGCGGCGACATCCGCTGGCTGTATGCGGGGAATGGGGTGGTGGCCTATGGGCGGCAGGGGGCCGATGAAACTGTGCTGGTGTTCCTGAACAGCGGACGGCGACCTGTGACGGTCGCCGTGCCTGTGGAAGGCTATGTCACCGTTGGGACCGAGGTTCGCGGGCCTTGGTCGGGTCAGCGCCTGGTCGTCGCGCGCGGACGCGTGGACGGTGTGTGCCTGCCAAGCCGTGCCGGGGTGGTTCTGTGTTCCTCCGACGCCCCAGGGAGTTGAATCACTTTCCCTTGTAGCGTCAGCGCTGGGTTCAGGTCAAGCGGGTGACTTCAAAGCGATACATTTCGACCGGCTCGTCGGGATCGGTGATGCCTGCTTTGTGGTATCGCGTCCAATAGACCTGCGACTCGACCGTGTCGATTCCCTCCAGATTGGGGAGCAGAAGCCCCCGTTTCCAGGGTTGACTCAACGACTGGATGATCAAGCCATAGCGCTCGGGGTCCAGTTGATCCTCGCTGTCAATCCGTTCCGGTTCGTTTAGCACATCCACCTTGATCTCGAGATCTTCCAACTCGTCTTCGCGGACGGGAGCAAATCGCGGATCCCGCGACGCTGACGAGACGGCGTTGCGGATGACCTCCTCAGCCACCGTCGGGCACACGGGCTGGATGGTGCCGATGCAGCCCCGGAGTTGTCCGTGGCGGTGTAGCGTCACAAAGGTGCCGGCGCGCCGTGCCAGTTCAGGCGGCAAATCCTGTGGTACAGGGATTTGTTTCCCAGTGCGCACATAGGTTTCGAGGGACCGTCGCGCCAGTTGCACCAGGGGATGGGATTCGGTCATGGGTTGCTCCTTCATTCTCGGTCAATAGTACTAAATGACCACTTGTCATCTGAAACGAGATGTGGTACAATGAAACAGTGAGAAACAGTCCAAGTAATAAGCTCAAAGGAGGAGGGAGAAATGTCGAGCAAGAATGTCTCACCAGAAGAGCGGGCCGTGCGGGGCAAACGGCTCCTGATATACGGCATGTTCGTGCTTGTAGTTACCACTTGGGTGGCTGTGTTCTTGTCGATGTACTTTATCACGGGACCTCTAACCGGGAGCATGGGGCCCGCTTTACAGACCTCGTTGCTCGTGAGCGGCATTGCCCTGGTGGCCTGCATTGTGGTGTGGTTCCTTTACACAAAGCTGATTTTGAAAGAGTAGCCTCTCGTCGGGCCTAGAGTTTGCCCAAGATCTGCCGGGCAATGACCAGGCGTTGGATCTCACTGGTTCCCTCGCCGATGCTGCACAGCCGCTGGTCGCGATAGATGCGCTCCACGGGGAATTCCCGGCTGTAGCCATAGCCGCCGTGAATCTGTAACGCTTTGAAGGCCGCCCTCTCGGCTGCCTCCGAAGCAAAGAGCTTGGCCATGGCCGCCTCTTTGGTAAAGGGGCGGCCTGCGTCTTTACAGGCGGCCGCACGGTAGACCATCAATCGGGCCGCATCAATCTCGGTGGCCATATCGGCGATCATCCACTGGATGGCCTGAAATTTGGCAATGGGTTGGCCAAACTGCACCCGCTGTTTGGCATAGACGGTTGCCTGGTCCAGAGCAGCCTGGGCCAATCCCAAGGCCATGGCTGCAATACTGATCCGTCCTCCGTCCAGGGTGATGAGCATCTGCTTGAACCCGTCTCCCTCTTGCCCCAACAGATTGGCAGCCGGTACCCGACAGTCCTCCAGCGCCAGGGCCGAGGTGACCGAGCCCTTTAACCCCATCTTGGGTTCGTTTTTTCCCGGCACAAAACCGGGCATTCCCTTTTCCACCAAAAAGCAAGAGATACCCCGCGTGCCCAGGCCCGGATCGGTCTTGGCTGTGCAGACCACCACATCGGCAATGGCGCCTGATGTGATCCACATTTTGCTGCCGTTCAGCACATACTCGGCGCCTTCGCGGCGGGCGGTGGTGCGGGTGGATCCGGCATCCGACCCGGCTTCTGGTTCGGTCAGGCCGAACGCGGCCAACCCCTGACCGCTGCACAGACGGGGTAACCATTTAGATCGGAAGAGCACACGTCTGAACTCCAGTCACCGCTCAT
>CAZNQW010000313.1:3872-4126 GCA_964575225.1 uncultured Anaerolineaceae bacterium
TCTGCTTTTGTTCTTGGTTGCCGAACGCATAGATCGGTCCGCAGCCCAGCGAAACGTGGGCCGCATAAATCAGCGCCGTGGACCCGCAAGCCCGGGCGATCTCTTCTACGGCGATAGCATAACTGACCATATCGCCGCCGCCCCCGCCGTATTGCTCGGGGTAGGGCAGGCCCAACAATCCGAGTTCGGCCATTTTGCCGATGTTTTCGGCAGGGAACTCTTCGGTCTTGTCTACATGGGCGGCTCGGGGTGCG
>CAZNQW010000314.1:0-4062 GCA_964575225.1 uncultured Anaerolineaceae bacterium
AAAGAGTCCACTTTTCGGCTTTAAACTGTCCACTTTTCAACTTTAAATCACAGGCGGCCGATCGACAGTTGACAAACCGACGCCCAAGTGCTATACTGCCCTTGTACACACCACTTCACCATCATTCCATTCCGCGCACAACGACCTTCTTGGCCAACGATCTGTCATCAAAGCCTCAACATAGACGCTGCCCATTGCCGCTGAACCGAGATGGGGTCCGGTAGAATCCCCATCGTTCGTGGGGCCCCGTATGGGACTGCTCGCGCCCGTTTCTACGAAAGGAGGTGAGGTTGCCGCCTCTGGCCTGCCCAAGGCCAGTCCCCGTATTTCTTGGCGTCTTGAAATCAGAACTTGCGAAAGGAGTGAGTTCAATGGCTACCCAAACAAAACGCCGACATCTCCTTCCCCTTCTCGCCCTGCTCAGCATCTTGGTGATTCTTCCCTTCCCGGCCCGCGCCCAGAGCGGGTCGGAGCCGCAATCGCCGGCAGCGCCCGTGGCTTGCACCGACACCACCTGCCCCGGCAGCAGCGATGCCGACCTGGACATGTGCGTCGAGCGGCCCAAATTCTGCGTCTACTATACCACCGACAGCATTTCCGAAACGCAGGCGACCTTTGCCGCCGACCAGGTGCAGGCCTATTGGAACCGATTCACCTCCCTGGGCTTTAACGAACCCAAGTATTCGGGCAAACTCGAAGTCTATCTCACCGACACCACCACCTGCAACGGCGGCACCAGTTGGTCCTCCAACGATATGACCACCTACGCCGGGTGTTGGTCTCTGGGCGACGACGTGGTCCAAATGACCCTGGGTCACGAACTGACCCATCGCGTCCAATACAACTATGACACCTCGGCCAGCGCCCCCCTCCAGACCAAATTCCTCAAAGAGGGCACCGCCCGCGCCACCCAGGACAACTGGTTCACCAACATCGACCACATGCCCAGCGGCGCTGCCGGGTTCACCTACTGCGCCGAGGCCGCCAGCTATCTGGGATCGACCAACGTCGACCTGAGCACCCAGTGGTATAAATCGTGCGTGTGGTGGAAGTACGCCATGGAGCAATACGGCGATGTCACCACCGCTCCCCAGGTGGGCATCGACTTTGTCGAAACAGCCTATGACCAGAACACCCTGGGCTATTCCAGCCTGGCGATGGTCAACCACGCCCTGGCCATCGAGGCCCCCGGCACCGATTTTGACGAATCCTTCACCCAGTTTGCCGTGGCCGCCTACACCAAAGACCTGACAGGCGTGCCCGACGACAGCTACAACATCCTGGACGAGGAGGAACCCGACGGCCCTGGGACGTGCGGCTCGGTCGTCCTCAACGACGGCGGCACGATCCAGGTGGGCACCAGCGCCTCTTGGACCAATCAGAACGTGTCCAAGTATGGCATCCTCTACTACTCAGCCACCATCGGGGCCAACTGCCCGGCCGTTTCGGTGTCCTTCCACCGCGACAGCGGCCCGGCCTTTTACCACGTCGTGACCCAGAACGGCGCGGCCTTTAAACAGCACACCCAGGGCAGCGGCGACGACTGGAGCCAGGCCTTCCTGAACGATGGCCTGACCAAGGTCGTGGCCGTGCTCGGCGGGCTCAGCAACGCCGCCCAGGCCGACATCACCCTGTCGTGCGTCGATCCCGTGCTCGACATCAAGATGCCCAACACGGGCGCACCGGCCACCGTCCAATCGGGCACCAAGTTCCTGGCCCAACTGCTGGTGACCAACGGATCGCCTACGGGCCCGGTGGTCGGCGGTCTGACGGCGAATGACTTTTCGGCCCGGGTGGGGGGCGTGCTGGCGCCGGTCACGGCCGGCGGCTTTGTGCAAGAACAGTACTGGCTGGTGGTGCAGGCGCCCGCGGGCCTGCTCGATGACCTGTACGAGCTCGAGGTGTCGCTGGAGGAATCGGGCACCAGCACCGTCCTTGCCACCGATACCGAGTTCAGCGCCGTCCAGTACACCTCTGACAAGGTGGACCACGTGCTGGTCATCGACCGCTCGGGCTCCATGGGCGAGCCCATCGAGCCCACCAACGCCAAGCTCCAGGCGGCCAAGGATGCGGCCACTTTTTATGTGGACGTGACACGCACCGGCGACGGCCTGGCGGTCGTGCCCTACCACCACGACGTGGCGCCCAGCCCCTTTGCCATGGTCCCGGTAAACGCCACCGAGCGTACCAACGCCCGCAACTATATCAACGACTGGTCCGAACCCAACGGCATCTATCCTGCGGGGGCCACCAGCATCGGCGACGGCCTGTACGAGGCCCGCAACCAGAGGGTATCCAGCCCCACGACCAACCCCCTCTGCTCCTTTGTGCTCCTGTCCGACGGCATGGAGAACTCGGAGCGCAAGTGGAACACCCCCGGAGACCCGGTGAAGACCTATGTCCAGGCCACCGGCTGCCCGGTGACGGCCATCGCCTTTGGACCGGCCTCCAACGAGACGCTGATGCAGACAATTGCCACAGACACGGGTGGCGTCTCGTATTACAACGACGTCTATGTCAGCAATTCGACCATGAGTTCGGAAATTCAGGCGCCGCCTGCCGCAGCCATGTCGCTGGAACTGGCCGACACCTACGAGTATGCCGAGGGAACGGCCGAACACCGCCAGCGGCTCCTGGCCGAAGAGGGGGTGATGGAAACCAACGGCCTGACCCGAACCCACACCCTGATGATCGACGACTCGATCCGCGAGGTGCTCTTTGCCCTCGACTATGTGCCGGCAGGCACCGCGCTGGACCTCAAACTGGTCAAGCCCGATGGCGGCGTGATCACCAAGGGCGTCGTTCCCTACGACTTTGAGAACCGCACCAACGGCCACGTGGGCTGGCGGTTGGCCAATCCCGATCCCGGCGAGTGGAAGATGCTGGTGACGGTCTATGCCCGCGAGCTCAATGCCATCAAGCTGCCGGTGTACTATCAGGTGTTGGCCAGCGGCCAAACCAACCTGACCCTCGACCTGTTGCTGCCCAGCCTATTGGGCGCCCGCGCCTTTACCGGCAACCTGATCCCCATTGTGGCCTTTCTGTCCAATGATGGACCTATAGGCGGACGGCCGATGCAGGCCCTGGTCAAGGCGCCCCCCTGCCCTGGCGTGCCTCTGGCCCAGACGCTGCTGACGCTGTTCGACGACGGGCAACACGGCGACGGCGCCGCCAACGACGGCATGTATGCCAACAGCTTCCCCCGTGCCAACTGCGCCATCGAAGTGGCGCCTCCCCTCGAAGACCAGGTGCCGAGTCCGCCTCCGCAGGATGAGGGCGGCTACAGCATCGACATCATGGTCGGCGATGGCACCTTCCAGCGGGAAGGGAAAGGCGCCTTCTCCATCCTCGAAGGGGACGACACCGACGGCGACGGCATGCCCGACGATTGGGAGGACACCCACGGCCTGAACAAGAACGATCTCAACGACGCCGACCTCGACCCCGACCTCGATGGACTGATCAACGCCGACGAGTACCTCAACGGCACCGATCCCCACGACAGCGACACCGACGACGGCGGCGAGAACGACGGCTCGGAGGTGCTGTGGGCGCAGGACCCGCTGGATCCCAGCGACGATCAGATCGAGGCGCCCGATTTCCTGCACGCCGCCGCGGGCAATGGCAAGGTCCTGCTCACCTACGACGTCAAGCCCGCGTACGTCCGTATGGAACTCTACCGCGCCACCAGTCCCGCCGGTCCTTTCAACCTGCACGTAACTGAGCTGCCCCTGACGGGCGCCTACGAGGATCCAGCCGCCAACGGCACCGCCTACTACTACAAGTTGATCGCCGAGGATGGGAGCATGCTTCTGGCTGGAGGACACCGCACCGCCGTGATCGCCAGCGAATCGGTCACGCCCAGCATCGATCCGATCCCGCCCCTGGCCCTGGTCATCATCAACGACGGCGCGCCATCGACCCAGCAGCGGGGCGTGACCCTCACCTTTGCGCCCTACGAGGATGAAGGAGGGGAGCCCGATCCCAATGAGGCCTTTGACGACATCACCCACATGAGATCGGAAGAGCACACGTCTGAACTCCAGTCACCGCTCATTATCT
>CAZNQW010000315.1:0-4022 GCA_964575225.1 uncultured Anaerolineaceae bacterium
CACCTGCTGTATGCCTCTGCCCCAGGAGCAACACCTTGCTACGTCGAGACCAGAATGGCCTTGTAACCTACCACTTTGAGAGCTTGCCGGTCGACTGCCTGGTCCATGCAGTTTTCACCCGTCTGGGTGGGGTCAGTGGCGCACCGTGGGCAGCCTTGAACGTGGGCCACACCGTAGGCGATGATCCTCAGGCCGTCACCGAAAACCATCGCCGCATTTATGTCGACTTGGGTTTGGAGGCCGGGCAGGTAGTGACGCCCAACCAGGTCCACGGCAACCATGTGGCACGGGTGGGCACGGACGAGGGAGGCCGGGTCATCGCGGCCACCGACGGCCTGGTAACCAACACCCCGGGGTTGGGCCTGTTGCTTCGCTTTGCCGATTGCCAACCGATCCTCCTGTACGATCCCAACCGTCACGCGATGGGCCTCATCCACGCTGGGTGGCGCGGCGTGGCCCAGGGGATCGCCCGCCGAGCCGTCGAAACGATGCAGGCCCAGTTTGGATCTCGGCCCCGAGACCTGATTGTTGGATTGGGGCCGGCCATTGGCCCCTGCTGCTACACTGTGGGCGAGAACGTAACCGCGGCTCTGGGCTATGTGCTGCCCGATTGGGAAAAGGCCCTGGAAGCGGAAGGTGAGGGACAGACCTGGAAACTGAACCTCTCGGAAGCCAACGCCCAGTTGCTCAAAGCAGCCGGGGTGCGCAAGATCGAACAAGCCGGATTGTGCACCTCCTGCCACACCGACGAGTTCTATTCCCACCGAGCTGAACAGGGCCAGACGGGTCGATTTGCCGCCATCGCCTATTTACTTCCTCGAGACGCGCCGGGGGGGCGCTGGGAAGGTGAGAGCCTATCTGTGGAAACACATACAGACGATCTGGGGGCTTATTCGCTCAACCCGCCCGGGTTCCCAGGGTTCGGTGAATCACCGGGAGGTGAAGAATGAGGGCCTTGCAGGAAAATCTGGCCTCGGTTCAGGCCCGCATCGTCGCGGCTGCGCTGCGAGCCGGGCGAGACCCTGGGGAGGTCACCCTGGTTGCAGTGACCAAGGGCCACCCGGTCGACGTGCTGCAACAGGCCTATGAACTGGGCGTGCGCCACATGGGTGAAAACCGGGTAGAAGAGGCCGAGGAAAAGATACCCGCACTACCTGACGACGTGACCTGGCACATGATCGGCCATCTTCAGAGCCGCAAGGCAGGGCGCGCGCGTGCCCTCTTTCGCTGGATCCATTCAGTCGATAGCCTTAAACTGGCTCAGCGATTGGATCGCCTTGCCCAGGCAGGCGACCCTCCCATGCCGATCCTGCTGGAATGCAACGTCTCGGGGGAAAAGGCCAAATACGGATTCGATGCCGATCGCTGGGCCGAGGATGAGACCCAGCATAGAGTGCTTTGGTCGGCGGTCGAAGCATGCATCCACCTGCCTCATGTCGCAATCTGCGGCCTGATGACCATGGCCCCCCTCGTGGCGGATCCCGAAAAAGCTCGCCCTGTGTTCGCCCGGCTCCGCCAGTTGCGCGACCAGCTCGCCAAGGATTTCCCCCACGCCGACTGGCGCCAATTATCTATGGGCATGACCGATGATTTTGAGATAGCTGTTGAAGAGGGAGCCACCCTGGTACGCGTCGGCCGAGCCATTTTTCAACCCGAGCTACCCTCCTGGCAAAAGTAATCAGCAATCGAGGGATGGTCCCTCCCGGAGGCTGAACAGAATGTCTACCGTTATCATGCTTGTATCGCTCGTCATCCAGATTTATTCCTTTCTGATCTTGATCCGGGTTCTTCTTTCGTGGGTCAATCCCGATCCCTACCGCCCGACCATCGATCACCCGATCATCCACACGCTGAACCAGATCACCGATCCCTTTTTGGAGCCCTTTCGGCGAATCATCCCCCCTATCGGGGGTACCATCGACATCAGTCCCGTCGTCGCGCTGATTGTCCTGGATATCGTGCGCCGCATCCTCGTCTCCTTCCTGGCAAGCATCTAGCAAGACCGAGGTTCTCAGCCCCGTGCCGAAACCATGAACCGGTACCCGGCGTTCAGAAAGTGAGGTTCGGAACAAGTGGGGCAACCAAGCTACCCCAGCATTCGTGAGGAGGAAACGAAATGACACCTAAATACCGATGGATACACCTATTCATAACCGGAACGCTCCTCGGCGTACTCGTATTGGCGGCCTGTGGATCGGCAGCCACCGAAGACCAGTCACCTGGGCCCAATGTTCCCGAGGAGGCCAACCGAGCCATCGCCGATTTGGCCAAGCGGCTCGATATCAATGCCGATCGGATCGAGGTGGTACGAGTCGAATCCGTCGAATGGCCCGACACCAGCCTGGGGTGCCCTCAACCCGGACAAGCTTACGCCCAGGTGATTACGCCCGGCCAGATTTTGGTCCTGTCGGCCAATGGTCAGGAGTACGAATACCACACAAGTGGAGATCAGATCGTCGCGTGTGAGCCCTAACCGAGGGGCAGAGCTTCCGATCGACTAGGTACCTGCAATACAGATCCCCCTTGGGCGATCTGCGATTTGCGTGATACCCGGCCAAGCGATTTTTTGTCGTAACGCCCGAGTAGGGCCTGAGCGCTCTGAACTCGAGATCTACAAATAGGCACAAGATCTGGCAGGGAGGATTTTATGGGCGACTGGAAAGAAACGGCTAGCGTGGTGATTGTCGGCGGCGGCATCATGGGCGCCAGTGCTGCCTATCATCTGGCCCAAAGAGGCTGCCACGACATAGTCATCTTGGAACGGGATCTTTTGGCACAAGCATCGACTGGACTGAGCGCGGGCGGCGTTCGCCAGCAGTTCTCCCACCCGGCCAACATCCGACTCTCGCAAGAATCGGTACGCGTTTTCGAACACTTCCAGGAGCTTTTTGGCGTCAATATCGAGTTTCGCCAAGTCGGTTATCTGTTTCTGGCCCAGAGCGCAGACACGTGGCAGGAATTCCTCTGCAATGCCGAGGTCCAACGGCTCCAGGGTGTGCCGGTTGAGGTTTTGACCCCTGATGAGATTCAGCGCCGCTGGCCCTATCTGACTGTAGACGATCTGCAAGGCGGCACCTTTTGTGCGGAGGACGGATACGCCGACCCGTACATGGTAGCCATGGGATTTGCCAACGCGGCACGGAGACTGGGCGTATGCATCGAGGAACAAACTCGGGTTACCGGCGTTCAGATTCAAGGCGGCAGGATAGCGGGCGTAGAGACCTCTCGAGGCTCGATCTCGACTCCGGTGGTGGTGAACGTTGCCGGGGCGTGGGGCGCCGAGGTGGCGCGCATGGCCGGTATCGAGCTTCCGATCCGGCCCTTTCGCCGCCAGGTTTTTGTGACCGAGTCCTTCGAGTCGATCCCCAAACCCGTACCCATGATCCTCGACATGGATCCCGCCTTTTACTTTCGGGGTGAAGGGCCTGGCGTTCTTATGGGCATGAGCGACCCTGACGAACCCTCAAGCTTTGCCACCCATATCGATTATGCCTTTCTCGAACAGGTCGTGGAACACGCGATCCACCGCGCTCCGATCTTGGAAGATGCAGAAATCCGAAATGGATGGGGAGGGTTGTATGCCATCACCCCCGACGACAACCCCATCATCGGTCGCCTGCCCGATATCGAGGGTCTGTTCTGTGCCGCAGGATTCTCGGGTCATGGTTTTCAACAGGCACCTGCGGTCGGCCGCATTGTGAGTGAACTGATTCTGGACGGTCAAACCGATTTTGACCTCGAGCCTTTTGGTTATGACCGATTCGACCGCATCAGCGGCAAATCGGAAACTCGCGTGGTGTGACAGGGCAACAAAGGCGCAACCGATCAGCGGGGCTCACTAAAGCCCTGGCCTGGACTTTTGCCCAGGTTGTATCGGTGGGCTTTTTGTTGTATAATCTCAGTAGAAGGCTCCGCGTTTCGCCGCGAGGGCTGACAGCGCCGTCAGACCAAGAGAGAGGCAAACCATGGACCTACGCATTACTGAACATCCCATTCTTCCGGCTGAGGTCCGGGAGAAGGTT
>CAZNQW010000316.1:0-4017 GCA_964575225.1 uncultured Anaerolineaceae bacterium
GATGAGCACCTGGCACTCCTGCTTGCGGAGGGAAAGACTCTGGTGCAGGAGTTGAGTACCGAGATGCTTTCCTTTCCGGATGTGGCTCAAGGGCCGTTGGAGAATTGCCCTTGCCCTCGTTGTCAGGGCCAAGAGTGATTCTTTTTATTTCGATCAAAGATATTCAAATCATTGAATGTTGACGATTTGCCAGAACGTACATGATTTGGGGGACGGCGAAAGATTGACGAACATGTGGTTTCTTCCGGGCGGGTACCCCGCAAGGCCAAAGTGTCTACGCTGATCGCCCAAGCCCGATCTTTGGCAGAGAGCTAGGTCCGCTCTGATCAAAAGTGCGTGAAAATGAGGAGGTGAAACGTTGCTAAGAATCCAAGTGTTCGGCACCACGCCCCCGTGTGTCAATTGTCAGCGGGCCCTGCGCGAGGCCCTCAAGGCTGCCACCAAATTCCCAGATCAGGTGGAGGTTGTCCATCTGGATGCCCTGGGGCCAGAGGCGCAGGCCTATGGGTTGATGGTCACGCCGGTGATCGTGCTCGGTGAAGAGGTGATCAGCGCAGGCAAGGTCGTACCGGCGCCCAAGTTGATTCCGATGATCGAAGAAAAACTGGAACAGGGAGGCTAACATGGTCAAGTTGGAGGTCTTTTCCGGCGATCCGCCCTGCCCGGGCTGCGTGGCCATCATCGATCTGGCGGAACGAGTAGCCGCCAAGTATCCTGGCGAATTGGAACTGACCGTACTCAAAGGGCAGGACGCCATGAAAAAGTTCGAGGAGTACAAGCTGTTCTGCGTACCAGCGGCGGTGGTCAATGGTTCCATCCGCATCGAGGGCATGTGCCCCAGCGAAGCCACTCTGAACAATGCATTGCGGGAAGGTGGGCTATGTCTAAAATAAGGATCGAGGCGTTCGTATCCATCCCCCCCTGCTCGGGCGGGGTGGCAGTCAAGCGGCTGCTAAGCGAGATCGAGGCCGAGTATGGCGATCAGGTCGAGATCGTCTTTCACACCGGGCCCGATGACCCGGCCTGGCAGCAATACGCCATCAACAATGCGCCGGCGATGGTGATCGGCGATCTGGTCAAAATCGTGGGCCTGGCGCCCAGCAAGGACAGTCTGGTGGGCGCCCTGCGTGAGGCGGGTCTGCAATAGCCTCAACCCCGATCTGCCTTGCCATTGTCCCATTCAGGAACCGTGGAACCAATCACCACGGTTCCGTTTTTTCTGTGAACAAGTGGTTAGGAGCTGACACCGAAAACAGTGGCTGTTCGAGTCATGCTTAGCCCTCGTCGGGATCAAAAGAGTAGCCGATTCCAGGCACGGTGTGGATGAATTTGGGAGTCCGCGGTTCCGGCTCGATCTTGGCGCGCAGGCGGCTCACCAACCCACGAACGAGTTCCTTGTCCCCTTGTCCGCTATAACCCCACACCCGCTCGACGATGGCCTCAGTGGGAAGGATCTGATCTCGGTTGCTCATCAGGGTGTAGAGCAGCCGAAACTCCAGGTGGGTTAGCCGCCGGGGTGGTTGGTCGTACAACTGCACGGTACGGGCAGCCGAGTCCAGCGTCAGTCCCGCCTGGTTCAAGCTGGGCAGGCTGAACAGGGGAATGCTGCCCGCCCTGCGCATCAGCGCCTGCACCTGGGCAATGAGCAGGCGAGCGCTGAAGGGGCGGGCGATCACCAGGTCGGCGCCCACCTGCAACAGCTCGCAGTGATACGCCTCGGGGGCATGGTCGATGACCAAGGCCAGCGGTGCTTCGGTCTCGGCCCGGACGCGCCGGATGTGGTTTACCGAGTCCCCTTCCAGGGCCAGCACCACCATGTCTGCCGGGCGTTCCAGCCAGCTTTTCATGGCGCGCTCCAGGTCGTTGCTATTTGTAACGGCCATCCCCGCTCGCTGCAGCACGAGCGACAACACGGCCCTTTCGTCTGGGTTCTGCGCCAGCAACATGGCATACATGAGACCGCATACCTCCCCAATCCCTTTGGCTTGCCCTGTGGCAAAGTATAGCACCCAAGATCACCGGCGTCAAATCAGTTCGGCCCGATCTGGCAGTGGTATGGTTGTCCGAACCGTGGGTGCATTCGTCATGCGGTCACCGCAAGGGGTTGGCTCCGCGCTGGGAGCGCTGCGTGTGGTCGTTCCCTTTTTTGGCGCCCCCGAGACGGGGCTCTGAGCAAGGGTGGCGCGGGCGGTGTTCATACCTTGTACGTTTTCCACCGAAAAGAACATGCCACCCAGTCTGGCACGTGGTTGCAGACTTGCCGACCTTGGGCTATAATAAGGCAACCAGATCTGTGGCTGACCCGGATAGGGATGCGCCGAGGGCCGACGGTTTCCCCCTTTCAGTCTCCTGGCCCCAGCTGGGTAGTCGTGCCAAAGAGGTGAAAAGTGTCATTAGAAACACTCCAATCGGAATGGATGTCCGGCCTGCTGACCTTCGGGCTGGCAGTTTTGGGCGTGATTGTGATTCATCTGATCGGTCGTCGGATCATGCGCTGGGTGAAATCCACCGACCGTCTTGAAGATGATCGCCGAAAACAGATCATCACCGTGGTCCAGGCTATTCGCTGGGTGCTGGACATTGGTTTGGCGATTGTCGCGTTGATGATGATCCTGAGCGCTTTTGGCGTAGACATCGTGCCCTTGGTGGCGAGTGTCGGTGTGGCGGGTTTGGCCATCAGCCTGGGCGCACAGACCCTGATCAAGGATATGATTGGGGGCATCCTGATCCTCGTGGAGAATCAGTACGTGGTGGGCGATACCGTCGAATTGGGCAGCGCCAAAGGGCAGGTGGAGGGGATTACCCTGCGTGCGACGCAGGTTCGCGGGCTCGATGGGCAGTTGTACGTGGTGCCCAATGGCGAGGTGCGCATTGTTTCCAATCTCAGCCGGGATTGGTCCAGGGCCACGGTGGATATCGGGGTGGCATATGAGGAGGATCTGGATCGGGTTCTGGCAGTGCTCGAGGAGGGTGTCGCCACCTTTGCTCAAGATCCGTTGTACGCTCCTGACCTTCTGGAGGCGCCGCAGGTTCTGGGGGTCATGAGCCTGGGAGATTGGGCGGCTACGATCCGGATCCTGGTGAAAACGAACCCGGACAAGCAGTGGGCCATTGGGCGCGCCTTGCGCAAGCACATTCTTGCCCTTTGCGAGCGAGAGGGGATTGTCCTGCCCTATCCCCGGTATGAAGTCTCGGTAAGCGATGTAGCCGGGGGGAATGTTTGGAGCGGCGAAGCGTGATCAGTTCCGGGGGGCTCGCTAACGACATACGCTGAGGTGATCAT
This sequence comes from uncultured Anaerolineaceae bacterium, assembly GCA_964575225.1. Taxonomy (GTDB): domain Bacteria; phylum Chloroflexota; class Anaerolineae; order JAAYZQ01; family JAAYZQ01; genus CAZNQW01. Next base: position 3,284 of record CAZNQW010000316.1, read on the forward strand.
GGTGGAAAGACTCGAGCGACTGCTCAAGGTTGTGGAAGGTGTGTCACGCGTCCTGATCGTGCCCCATAACGATCCCGACCCCGATGCCATTGCCAGCGCTTTGGCTTTGGAGGCCTTGCTGCGAGATCGAGCCGGAATCGCGAGCCGCATCCGCTACGAGGGCCTTGTGGGTCGAGCCGAGAACCAGGCGCTGGTGCACTATCTCCAATGCCCCCTCAAGCGACTGACGGCCCGGGATCTCAACGGCTCGGAACCGCTGGCCCTGGTCGATACCCAACCGGGGGCCGGGAATAATCCGCTGGCGGCTCTGCACAAGCCCCTCCTCGTGTTTGACCACCATCCCTGGCGAGAAGCCAGCGGCGCTGTGGCCTTTTCTGACGTCCGCACCGGCGTAGGATCCACCTCGGCCATCCTGGTCGAGTATTTGAGGGCCGCCGAGATCGAGATCCCGCCTCCTTTGGCCACTGCCCTCTTTTACGGCATCAAGACCGATACGGCCGGGTTGATTCGGAGCGCAAGCTCCACCGACCTGACCGCCTATCACTACCTGCAACCACGCATCGATGTGGACGCCCTCATCGAGATCGAGAGCGCTCAGGTACCCGAGATCTATTTCCAGGGGTTGGATGCCGCGCTGCATGCAGCCCGCGTGTACAAGGGGATCATTATTTCCTACATCGGGTCCATGCAGCGGCCCGATATGGCTGCCGAGATGGCCGATCTGTTGCTGCGGC
>CAZNQW010000317.1:0-4003 GCA_964575225.1 uncultured Anaerolineaceae bacterium
AGGAGAGGTTTGCGATATGAAAGTCATCATTCCCCTTGCAGGATTTGGCAAGCGGATGCGCCCCCACACCTGGTCCAAGCCCAAGCCGCTGCTCAATGTGGCAGGCAAGCCCGTGTTGGGTCACATTCTGGACAAACTGGACGATCTCGATGTGGAAATCGACGAGTTGATCTTTATCGTCGGCTGGCTGGGCGAGCAGATCGAAGAGTACTATCGCAAAAGCGACTATGCCTATCCCGCCCGGTTTGTCGAGCAAAAAGAGCTGCTGGGGCAGGCCCACGCCATCTGGTTGGCGCAGGAGCACCTGAGCGGACCGGTGCTGATCATCTTTGTCGATACGGTCTTTGACGCCGATCTGAGCGGGCTGGGGGCAGGCGGTCTGGATGGCGTCCTGTACGTCAAAGAGGTCGAGGACCCTCGGCGATTTGGCGTCGTCGTGCAGGGGGAGGACGGGCTGGTGACCCGGCTGGTCGAAAAACCCGATGGCTTTGACAACCGACTGGCCGTTATCGGCGTCTACTATGTCCGCGATGCGGCCTGGCTGCTGCAAGCCATCAAAGAGCTGATGGATCGCGATCTTCAGACCCAGGGCGAGTTCTACCTGGCTGATGCCTATAGCCTGATGATCGAGCAGGGCGCCCGGTTCGGCGTCCGCGAGGTCTCGGTGTGGGAGGACTGCGGGACGCCCGCCGATGTGCTCAAGACCAACCGCTACTTGCTGGAACATGGGCGGGATAATGGCCAGGAAGCAGTCACCGACCGCAGCCTGATCCTGCCGCCGGTGTATATTGCCCCTACGGCCCGCGTGGAACGGTCGATCATCGGCCCCCACGTGACGGTCGCCGAGCACAGCATCGTAGTGGGTTCTATCATCCGCGACTCGATCATCGATGAGGGAGCCTACATCGACGACACGACCCTGGAACGCTCGCTGATCGGCAAGGACGCCGTGGTGCGCGGACGGTACAGCGTGTTGAATGTGGGCGATTCCTCCAGCCTGGATTTTGCCGAGAGCTGTGACTGAGTCGGAACGGGACTGGGTCGAGTGCTATTCGGGCCACACTTACGCCCAAGAGCCCCGAGCGGTGGTGTGGCGAGGGCGGCGGTTCGAGGTGGACCGCATTGAGGGGCGTTGGCGCACTCCCGAGGGGCCTGTCTTTCGAGTGGTGACGGCCCCAGGCGCGAAATTCGATCTGGTCTATGCGGAGAACATCGATCGCTGGACGATCCGGCCCGCCGGTGGCGAGGCCGGGGTGGCCCTGGATGATCCTTTGGGATAGTCCTTGAGGAGGGATTGGGGAGACCGTCATGAGAGAATGGGTTGCAAAACAGATCCGCGCCGTGCCGCCCTACGATATCAGCAGTTTTTTTGACATTGCGGCCACCATGGACAATGTAATCTCGTTGGGGATCGGCGAGCCCGACCTGGCCACGCCCCCGCAGATTGTGCGGGCGGGCATCGCCTCGTTGGAATCGGGCGAGACCCATTACACGTCCAACTTGGGGCTGTACGAGCTGCGGGTGGCCGTGGCCGATTACCTGCACGATCTGTATGGCATCCGCTACGACCCGGACACCGAATTGCTGATCACCGTGGGCGTGTCAGAAGCGCTCCATTGCACCCTGGCTGCCACAGTCGAACCGGGCGAGGACGTGATTGTGCCCGAACCCTGCTTTGTGGCCTATATCCCCGCGGTCCTTCTGGCCGGAGGCAACCCGGTCACTGTCGCGACCCACGCGGCCGACGATTTCCAGTTGCTGGCCTCCGAGCTGGAGGCCGCGATCGGTCCCCGGACCAAATCGTTGCTGCTGAGCTATCCCAATAATCCGACGGGGGCCGTCATGAGCCGCGAGCGGCTGATGGACATTGCCCGAGTGGCCGAAAAACATGATCTGCTCGTGATCTCGGACGAGATCTATGACCGGCTGGTGTATGGTGTGGAACACACCTGCTTTGCCGCGTTGCCCGGTATGCGGGAGCGAACGGTGCTGTTGGGCGGCTTTTCCAAGGCCTTTGCCATGACCGGTTGGCGGTTGGGGTATGCCGCGGCCCCGGCAGAGGTGATTGACGCCATGTGCAAGGTACACCAGTATCTCATCATGTCGGCGCCGACTCCGTCGCAGTTCGCCGCGCTAGCGGCCCTAAAGTCAGGGGAAGGGGCTGTGCAAGAGATGCGTGCTCTTTACGACCGGCGGCGGCGCCTGATCGTCGATGGGCTGAACAGCATGGGGCTCCCCTGCTTTGAGCCCAAGGGCGCTTTCTATGCCTTCCCCTCAATCGCCGTCACCGGCATGACGGATGCTGAATTCTCGGAGCGCCTGTTGATGGAGGAAAGGGTGGCATGCGTGCCGGGTCACTTTTTTGGACCCTCGGGTGCGGGCTATGTGCGCTGCTCCTATGCCACTGCCTATGAAAAGATCGAAGAGGCGTTGGAGCGCATGGCGCGCTTTGCCCGGCGCCACGGTTGAGGTTCCTACCGGGAATCCCAAAGAATTGCGTTCCAACCGCGGGTTTGTTTGACTTGCCGGCACTTTGACGGTATACTGGTGTAGGCGGGCAGGCTGGTTGTGCCCGCACCATCCCAATTCAGACATCAAGACACTGTTGCGTCTGATATACGAGCGGAAAGCATCCATGACGGCAGTTCTAATTTTGGGCGCAGATCTGACGGATTTTGCCTTTGGCATAGGCCAGACTTGGCGGGAACGCGCCTAATTTCATCGTTGTGTGTATTTCACAACAAAATCCGTCAGGTCTCTCAGGTGCAGAATTGTTGCATCCAATAAAGGAGGTGTTACGGTCATGATCGTGGGAGTGCCGGTTGAGATCAAGACAGACGAATACCGAGCTGCTATGTTGCCCGTCGGGGCCGACCTGTTGGTGAGGAACGGCCATAGGGTGCTTTTCGAGAGAGGCGCAGGGCTCGGTAGTGGCTACGAAGATGCCGCCTATGAGGCCGTGGGTGCCGAGCTGGTGGACACCCCCGACGAGATCTATGCCCATGCCGAGATGATCGTCAAGGTCAAGGAGCCTCAGCCCACCGAGATTGTCAAGCTCCGGCCTGGGCAAATCATGTTCACCTATTTTCACTTTGCCGGTTCCCGCCCGCTCACAGAGGGCTGCCTGGAGAAGGGGATCGCGGCTGTGGCCTATGAAACGCTGGTCGACGAACAGGGACGCTTGCCCCTGCTCATGCCCATGAGCGAAGTGGCAGGCAAAATGTCGATCCAGGAAGGCGCCAAGTGCCTGGAAAGGCCGATGATGGGCCGGGGGATCCTCTTGGGCGGGGTGTCCGGTGTGGCGCCGGCCGATGTATTGATTATTGGTGGGGGTGTGGTCGGCACGAATGCCGCCCGCGTGGCCGCCGGGATCGGGGCCAATGTGGTGATCATGGACATCAACCTGGACCGGCTCCGCTACCTGGACGAAATCATGCCCCCCAACGTCACGACGGTCTATGGGGACCCGCATGCCATCCGAGACTATGCGGCTCGCGCGGATCTCGTCGTCGGCGCCGTTCTTGTTCCAGGCGCCAAGGCGCCCAGGCTGATCACACGAGAGATACTGACGCAGATGAAGCGAGGGGCCGTGGTGGTCGATGTCAGCATCGACCAGGGTGGATGCTGCGAGACAAGCCGCCCCACTACCCACAGCGATCCGGTCTTTGTTGTAGAAGGCGTCGTGCACTATTGCGTGGCGAACATGCCGGGCGCCGTCGGCCGCACCAGCAGTCAGGCTTTGTGCAACGCCACCCTGCCCTACTGCCGGGAGCTTGCGGACCTGGGGCTTGACGGCTTTTTGGCCAAGAGCAAGGGCCGGGCCGCCGCGCTCAATATGCGCGATGGCAAGATCATGTGCGGCGCTGTGGCAGAGGCATTCCCCGATCTGCCAAGCGCCTAGAGAAATTCGTCCCACAAAAAAGGGGACTCGTGCGGTACCAGAGCCCTGTCAAAGTCCTTATGAAAAAGTCGCAACCTTGGCAACCGGCGCGTCACCCCCGCG
>CAZNQW010000318.1:0-3959 GCA_964575225.1 uncultured Anaerolineaceae bacterium
TACCTGCAAATTCCACCGTACATCATTGGAGACTTTTTCAGGGATCTCCTAGGGCATCGCCGTAGGCTCGGGCAGCTCGACCGTGTCCGTGGACGTTGGCGTATCGGCCGCCGGCTCGGGCGTGGGCGCAGGCGCCACAGGCAAGGGAACCGCGATCGTGGGCGTAGCCACAGGCGCGACGGCAATCGGCGCCACAGTGGGCACTGGCGATTCTACCACTTCCAGCGGTTCCTCCGTGGCGGTGGGCAAATCGGCCGGCAACTCCTCTTCGGGTGTTTCGATGGCAGCCGGAACGACTGGTTCGTCCGTAGGTGCTTGGGTAGCCCCCGGCGTGGGCGTGGTTGTGGCTATCGCGTCCCACGACCATACAGTATGGCATTTGGAGCACTGTCCGCGTGGGTGGGTCGTCGGGCGATCCGTAGAGTGACAGGAATTGCAGTTGGTAAAGCCCGTGTGATCAAAGGTGTAATTACTCCAGCTCGAGGTATTGTGGCATTTGGAGCACACGCCGGTCCAATGCCCGGTGGGGGCAGGATGGCAACTCACGCAGTCCACCAATCCATCGTGGCTGAACTCGGCTACCTGCCAGCTCGTGGTTTTGTGGCACTCTGAGCACTCGCCCGCATAGTGGCCATCAGGCGCTTCATGGCACGAAGTGCAATCCGCCAAGCCATCGTGACTGAACACAGCTACCTGCCAGTTGTCAGTGTTGTGGCATTCGGAGCACTGGCCGGCATAGTGGCCCTGAGGTGCGGCGTGGCACGAGGCGCAATCCACCAGGCCCCCGTGGTCGACGGCTATCACGTCCCAGTTGTTGATGTTGTGGCATTCGGAGCACTGCCCGCCATAGTGGCCCTGAGGTGCGGCGTGGCACGAAGCGCAATCCACCAGACCCCCGTGGTCGATGACGGTCACTTGCCAGTTGTTCAGGTTATGACAATCTGAGCACTGCCCGCCATAGTGCCCGCTGGGCGCTGTATGGCAACTGGCACAGTCGGCCGAGGGTGTGTGGATGACAAGAACGTCGAGCCAGGTGGCCGTGCCGTGGCAGGTGGAGCAATCACCGGCATAGTGCCCGCTGGGCGTCGCATGGCAGGTTTGGCAGTCCGCCGAGCCGATATGATTGGGATTGCCCGAACCCCAGCCGTAGGTGCTGTGGCACTTGGCGCACCGCGTGTCGTCGTGACCGCGTGGTATATCCTCGCTGTGACAGGTGAGACAGTCCCGCCGGCCATCATGGGCGAACTTGACATTGCTCCAGTCCGTCACGTCGTGACATTCGCTGCACTGGCCTGCATAATGGTCGGCTTGGGTGTGGCAACTGGCGCAGTCCATGGTCTCGTCGTGGGCGAGCAGGGCCAACTCCCAGTCGGTCACTTGATGACAGTCGGCACAGGCGCCCGCATAGTGAGCGACGGGCAGTTCGTCTTCATGGCATCTCTCGCAGTTTGTGTCACCTTCATGATCAAACAGAATGACAGACCAGTCGTCGGTGCTGTGGCACGATGCGCACAGGCCGTCATAGTGGGCCAGGGGCACGTCGTCTGGCACGTGGCACGATTCGCAATCGGAATACCCCGCGTGCGAGAAAAAGCTGTGCTCCCAGGCTACGGCGTCGTGGCAGTCGGAGCATTGCCCGGCATAGTGATCGGCGGGCAGATCCTCCGCCCCGTGGCACGATGCACAGTCGCTATAGCCGCTGTGGTCAAAGGACACCACATTCCAGTCATCCGTATCCAAGTGACAGTCGCCACACTGGGCCGGAGCCTGCAATCCGGTCAACAGAGGCCGGGTTGCCCGCCCGGGTAGCCAGGCTGCGTACAACAGGCCGCTATCGCCGCGAGCATAGTGCTGGGCCGGCGTGTCGTCCAGATGACAAGAGCGACATTGATCCGCATTGGCATGATCGTACTCGATAGTTTCCCAGTCCTGAGTACCGTGGCAATTGACGCACAAGCCCTCGTCATGCTGGAAGGGAGTATCCCCCTGATGGCACGATTCGCAATCCACCGAATCCGTATGCTCAAAGGTGATCTGGCCCCAGTCCTCTGTACTGCTATGGCACACCAGGCAGGCATCCCCCATTTGACCGGATGTGAGTTCGTGGGGGATGTTGGGCGCGCCGCCAGCGGCCAGCTTGTCCATGCCCTGTCCATCGTCCAGTGCATAGTGATCGCGGGGCGTGTGATCGAGATGGCACGATTGACATTCGATCACGTCGGCGTGATCAAACCGATAGGGCTCCCAATGGTCGACGATGTGGCAGTCGGCGCAGGCCCCGTCAAAATGATCGACGTACAGCGCATCGTCGGGCAGCTCGTGACAGAGGCTGCACTCGTCAGACGTGCCGGCGTATTTGCCATCGCGATGACAGGCCTCGCACTCGACATCACGGTGGGCCCCGGTCAATGGATAGACGCTATGCTCAATCTCTCCACTGAGAAAGGGAATGGCCAGAGCATCGCGCAGGCTATTGTCAGGCGGTACCGCCGTCATCAGTTCTTCTGTGGAGGTAGCCGCAAGCAGGGTCTCAATCCGGTGGGCCAGCGTGGCGATCGAGGCCCGCGATTCCAGCTCCTGGATACCGTGAACGACGATCTCGGCCTCTTTCAACAACCCGTCCATCCGTTCCCACAGCGGAGCCTGTCTGGTTTTGGGAGCGCGGCCGATGTGCCGTGCAGCCTCATCCAGGGAATTGCCCACCGCCAGCGCAGCGGCATCTACTCGCTTGTCGGTTTGCGCTGTGGCCAGGTTTGCCAAGCGGCGCTCGGCCAGATCCATCGAAATCTCGGCCCGTCGCGCCAGGCTGGGTGTCAGTTGAATGCGCCACTGCTCCGTCGCATCCTGGATCCGGTAGAGGGCGCCGCCGGGAGGGATGGGATGGAATTCCCATAGGGCCAGCAGTCCGCCGATACTGACAAAGAGCAGGACGTTCAACCCGATGAACAACGCAATCAAGATTTTTTTCATAAACGCTCCCTCCTTCAACACCCGGTCCCGTTGGCTTGGGCGCGAGCCGTACGCCCCATCCGGACTCGGAATGTCATTCAACGTGTGGCATCTGCGCCACATTGGTGGCAAAATTGCGCCCCTGCCCTCAGGTGCGCACCGCACCCCCGGCAATAAACCGTCGCTTCTTCCCTTTCTCGAGAGCCGGTCGCATGCAACTTGGACCGGCGCTGCACCAGCAGAACCCAAACCAGGACGATCGCCGCCCCCAAAGGCATGAATAGCCACAGCCAGAGATTGTCGGACACCGACCCACTGGCGGGCGCCATCGCTGCCCGGGGTTCTTCTGGGCTGCCCATCACAGTCACCCCCGACGGGCTTCCCTGACGAAGAAACGAGGGCGCCTGCCCCTCGCGCACATAATGGAAATCAATGGCCACCGGCTCATCGGCAGCCACCTCTCCCAGGTCGATCTGGTGATAGGTCAGGCCTAGCATGGGATCTACCCGGTTGGCCGTAGCCGCAGGCACCAGCGTCACATCGGCAGCCCCGTCGGGTTCGGCTACTTCCACCAGCAGGTGATCGATGGGTTGCAGGCTCAGCCAGGTGAGGCCCACCGACTTTTCCGCACCCTCTTGCGGCGCCCCCAGATAATATTCGTAGAAAAAGTGCGCGTTATCTAGCGTATAGGAAACCAGCGCCCACTCGGGCGCCTTGGGATCGATCTGCGAGTCATATTCCTGGGCCACCACTCCGCCCGCGGCCAGATCCATGATGGCCATCTGGTTGATCTGCGCCGCCGACGGCACCCGAAAGGTCACGACCTGGGGAAAATCGGCGCCCTCTGCCGCCAACCGGCCCTGGACCACGACCAGCGCGCGCGGATCGTCAAACTCGGGCAGCACCTGCACCTTCAGTTCCTGAATGCGCAGCTCGCCCGCCGGGTCCTGGGCATCAATAGCGACGCCGATCCCGGCCCACCACAGAGCCGCGACCGCCAGGCAGATCGG
>CAZNQW010000319.1:0-3935 GCA_964575225.1 uncultured Anaerolineaceae bacterium
ACACCCTATCCTACACTCTTTCCCTACACGACGCTCTTCCGATCTGGCGCCCTGAGCACCATGGGCAAATGGCTGAAATAGGCGGCATCGGATCGGTAGATGCCTGACACGTTGCGTTATCCACCCGCGGCTGCAAGGAAAAAGAAGACCTGACGGGCAGGGATCACCCGTCAGGTCTGGTAGCTTTATCTGTGGCCGATCCGCACCTTAGGAGCGGTGGTCGAGAGCCGCATGGGCGGCTGCCAGGCGCGCCACCGGTACGCGGAAGGGCGAGCAGCTCACATAGTTCAGGCCGGCCATGTGGCAGAACTCGATGGAACTGGGCTCACCGCCATGCTCGCCGCAGATGCCGACTTCCAGCTCGGGCCGGGTCTTGCGGCCCTTTTGAACGGCCATTTCCACCAGGACGCCCACGCCGTCGCGGTCCAACACCTGGAAGGGGTTGTGGGGTAGGACACCGTTTTCCACGTAGGTAAGGAGAAAGTTGCCCTCAGCGTCGTCGCGGCTGTAGCCGTAGGTCATCTGGGTCAGGTCGTTGGTGCCAAAGCTAAAGAACTGGGCATGGTCGGCCACCCGGTCGGCCGTCACAGCGGCGCGAGGGATTTCAATCATGGTGCCAAACTTGTAATCCACGTCGATGCCCTTTTCCTTCATCACCTCTTGGGCGACGGGGACCAACAGGTCGTTGGCCAGGCGCAGCTCGTTATAGTGGCCGGTAAGGGGGATCATGATCTCGGGATGGACGTCGATGCCTTCCTTGGTCTTGTTGCAAGCGGCTTCAAAGATGGCGCGGACCTGCATCTGGGTGATCTCGGGCATGGTCAGGCCCAGACGAATGCCGCGCAAGCCCATCATGGGGTTGGATTCGTGCATGCTTTCGACGGCATTCAAGAGTTTTTCTTTCTCGGCCAGCTTGGCTTGCAGAGCCTCAAGCTTTTTGGCCCACTTTTCCTTGCCCTTTTTCGCCTTTTTGGCCAGGCGTTTTTCTTTGATCCGCAGTTGGGTCACCTCGACCAGCAGATTGTCCTTGCTGGGCAGGAACTCGTGGAGCGGCGGGTCGATCAAGCGGATGATCACGGGCAGGCCGTCCATTGCCTCGAAAATGCCTTCAAAGTCCTCGCGCTGGAAGGGCAACAGCTTGTCCAGTTCGGTTTTGCGCGCTTCGGATGTTTCGGCCAGGATCATGGCCTGGACGATGGGCAATCGGGTCTCTTCAAAGAACATGTGCTCGGTTCGGCACAGGCCAATGCCCTGGGCGCCGAAACTGCGGGCCCGTTGGGCGTCGCGCGGGTAATCGGCGTTAGCCCATACCTGCAGGCCGCGAGTCGGGAAGCCGTCAAAGCCGGCGGGCCAGCTGCGCATGTCGGTCTGGGCGCAGATCTCGTCGGCCCACTTGAGCAGGGTGATCAGTTCCGTCTGTTCCTCAAAGTTGGGCGCCTCGGTGGCCAACTGCCCGCGATATACCTCGCCCGTGGTGCCGTCCAACGACAGCCATTCACCCTCTTTGACGATCTTGTCGCCGACGACGATCTGGCGCCGCGTGAGGTCGATTTCGACGGCTTCGCAGCCGACTACGGCCGGGGTGCCGAACTGGCGGGCGACCACCGCCGCATGGCTGGTAGCGCCTCCGCGGCTGGTGAGGATGGCCTTGGACTGGATCATGCCATGTACGTCGTCGGGCTTGGTTTCAGGGCGAACCATGATGACGTCCTTGCCCGCCAGCCCCCATTCTTCGGCCAGATCGGCATCCAAGGCGGCGATGCCGACGGCGGCACCGGGTGATGCATTGACGCCGCTACCCAAATAGTCGCCTTGATCGCGGGCTTGTTGCTTGGATTTGGGATCAAACTGGGGGTGGAGCAGGGTGTCCACGTGGCTGGGTGTGACGCGCTTGATGGCTTCTTCTTTGCTAATCAACCCTTCGTTGACGTGATCGACGGCGATCTTGATGGCAGCCCGGGCCGTTCGTTTGCCGGAACGGGTCTGGAGCATCCACAATCGGCCTTTTTCGATGGTGAACTCGGTGTCCTGCATATCCCGATAATGCTTTTCCAGGCGGGCGACAATCTCACTGAACTCCTGGTACACCTCGGGCATGGCCTTTTTGAGGTTAGTGATGGGTTCGGTATTGCGAATACCGGCGACGACGTCTTCGCCTTGGGCGTTGAGCAAATAGTCGCCGTACAGCTTGGCTTCGCCGGTGGCAGGGTTGCGAGTGAAAGCTACACCGGTGCCTGAGGTCGCGCCCATGTTGCCAAAGACCATGGTCACGATGTTGACGGCTGTGCCCAGATCATGGGGAATGTGCTCTCGATTGCGGTAGGCGATCGCCGGCCGTCCGTTCCAGCTCTTGAAGACGGCTTCGGTGGCCAGTTTGAGCTGCTCCATCGGATCCTGGGGAAAGTCAAAACCTTTGTGCTTGCGCACGATGGCCTTGAATTCATCGGTCAAGGCACGCCAGTCCTGGGCGTCCAGTTCGGTGTCGTCCTTGACGCCTTGGGCCTTTTTGCGAGCCGTGATGGCATGCTCAAAATCCTCACTCGGAATGCCAAGCACAACCGAGCCAAACATTTGGACCAGTCGCCGGTACGAGTTGTAGACAAAGGTCTCGTCGCCGGTGAGCTGAACCATGCCCTCGGCGGTGGCGTCGTTCAGGCCGATGTTGAGGACGGTGTCCATCATGCCGGGCATGGAGAATTTGGCGCCCGAGCGGCACGAGACCAATAGGGGATTGCCGGGATCGCCGAACTTTTTGTCTGTTGCGGCTTCGGTTACTTGCAGCGCCTCCAGCTCTTGCTCCCACAGTCCTTCGGGGAACTGCTCGCCGGCAGCGAGGTAAGCATTGCAGGCTTCCGTGGTGACGGTAAAGCCGGGCGGAACCGGAATGCCAATGCGCGTCATTTCCGCTAGGTTGGCGCCTTTGCCGCCCAATAGGCCGCGGACGCCATCCCAAGATCCGGCATAGGCTTCGGCTTCTGCCACTTCAGAAAAGAGATAGACCCATTTTTTGGCCATGATTGCGAGAACCTCCTTGATATGTACGTCAGTCGCCGGGGACCGGTGCCAGCCGACCCGTCCGCTAGGCGAATCTGTTTCAGAATTCACACCGGGTGGGATTATAGGGTTTTTGGGCCGTTTTGGCAAGCAGGGAACGGCCGTTGGCAGTTGCCTGGGGACCGTCGCGTGATTTCGGCCCATGTGGGAGTGAAAGCGGTCACGATCGCTCGGGAAGGTTACCCACGCTCTTCGCGAACATAGGGGACGCCCAGTGCGGCCGGAGAGCCCACTCGTTGGCGGATGGCCTCCCACCAGGTGAACACAATGAGCACCAACATGGTAAAGAGATAAGGCATCATGCCCAAAAAGGCGGCAGGGATGGTGGTACCCGAGGCTTGCAGGCGGAATTGGATGGCGTTGACGCCGCCAAAGAGCAGCGCGCCGATCACGGCCCTCCAGGGATTCCACGTGGCAAAGATGACCAAAGCGATGGCGATCCAACCGCGGCCGCCGGTTAGGTTTTCAGTCCAACCGGGAGTGTAGGCCAGGGATAGGTGGGCGCCGCCAAGGCCGATCAACATGCCGCCCAGAATGGTGTAGACATAACGGGTGCGAGTCACAGAAATGCCCATGGCGTCGGCAGTGGCAGGGCTTTCGCCCACAGAGCGCAGATGAAGGCCGGGGCGCGTTTTGGTGATAAAGAAGGCTGTGACGGGCACCAACAGGTACATGGTGTAGACGAGGAGATCTTGATTGAACAGGCTATTGCCCACGATGGGGATCTCGGAGAGGAAGGGCAGGGCGATCTTGGTAAATCGGGGTCCGACTTCGCCTACCAGTGGCTTGCCGCCGGGACCCAAGTTCTGGCCCAAAAAACTAGAGAGTCCCACGCCAAAAAGGGTGAGGGCAAGGCCACTGACCACCTGGTCGGCGCGCAG
>CAZNQW010000320.1:0-3850 GCA_964575225.1 uncultured Anaerolineaceae bacterium
GCACCCCGAGACGGGGCGCGGAGCAATGCCATATCCTATCGGTCCAAGGGACAAGGCACCAGAGCCCTGTGGATGTGTGGGGACCACGGCCTTCTGGAAGCCCCTGTGCCCTACTCCAGGGGGGCGCCCAGCACAATTTTCGACTGGGCACCTTGATATTTGTCGTCGTACAGGCTTGCGTCGTACTTGGCTTGGCGCGATGGGCAGCGCTCCCTCGGGCAGAGCTGGCAACTGGCAAAGGTCTGCTCGGTGGGGAAGCAGATGCCCGACACCGACTTGGAGGGGATCATCAGCATGCTGTCGGTCAGTTGGACGCCCAGGCTCTCGGCTGCATCGCCAAAGAGGGAAAACAGCGGGCGCTGCGCCTGAATGGGCCAGTCGGGTAGCGATCCCGGCGACATGCTCGCCATGCGGCCCAGTTGGAATCGTTCTTGCAGATGGCGGTCAAAGGCTTCTATTACCTGGCGCAGAGCTGCCTCGGCGATCTCATCGGCATAGTATCGCGGAAGCATGTCCTTTTCGGCATCGGCCCACTCGTGCAACTCGGTGCCGCAGGTGCACACAAAGGGAAAGACCCGGTGGGTGGTCTCCAGGTTGACGCGGAGCACCCGGCTGTCGAACTGAACGCCGTCTACGACCACGTTGTTTTCGCCCTTGGAATCCACGTAGGCCACGCCATACATCGCGCGGGGGCGGGCGATGGCTTCTGCCTCGCTCACCAGGCGTGTAACCTGTTTGTCCCAGTTTGTTCCTTCTTTGATCCGGAGCCTTCTTTTCAGGCTCTCGATGTTTGGCTGAAAGCGAATGCCATCCAACACGATGACGTCCATACGTCCATGTCCTCCCTTGTCCGGTTTGCCCGATACCCACTTGCCCCTGGCCCGCGTGTCAGTCGCTCTTTACACTTCTGCCGGCTCGTCCTGCTGCCCGTGAGATGCGGTTCATTTCGTTGCCCAGGGAATCATGAGCTTGGTGAATATTCCAAAATTTGCATAGAGGATACACGGAAAGGGGCGATCTGTCAAATTCCGAGTTCTCCAGGGCAGGGTGGGCCAGGGCGCACGCCATTTGCGGAAACGCGCCGATGGTGGTATGATTGGCGGGACAAAAGCCCCGCAATGTGGCGCCTCTTGGGCTGTGGTCACAACTACCATGAGGGGCCGCCGCCAAGGCACGAGACTGCCTTTTTTCGTAAAAGCAGCGCACATCTTCTTGGTTCACTTGGCATTCGAGAGGTATCTGAACCCTTTAGGATGCTTGTCGGACGGCCTCGGGAGAAGCTCATGAACATGCGCGTTCGATTTTGGGCCGCCCGCGTGGCCCTCGTCTTGATGATGTCCCTGTTGATTCCCGGCGCGGGCCATGCGGTCGACGGGGGATCGCGACCGATGTTGGCTACCCAAGCCAGCGTAAACAGCGTGGCCTACACCGGCTGCGGCGGGGTGGTTGCTCCGGTGATCAACGGTGCCTACGAGCAAGAAGTGGTCGATCGGGTGAACAACATCCGCGCCACCTATGGCCTGCCGCCGCTAAAGCGCGCTGCCCCCCTGGACGAGGCCGCCCGCTACCATGCCGCTGACATGGCTCAGGACGACTATTTCGACCACAATTCGAAAGACTGCGTCGGGGGCGTGTTGGTCCTGGTCTGCGAGTGGTCAGCGCGGATTGCCACCTACTATCCGAACTGGTGGGCGTTGGCCGAGACCATTGCCGCGGGCTACGCGACGCCCGCCCTGGTGGTGGAGGCCTGGATGAGCAATCCCATCCACCGGGCCAACATCCTCAGCACGAACAACTGGGAGATCGGCGCGGGCTATCATGTGGGCAGCGTGGCCTATGATTCCCATTGGGTGCAGAGCTTTGGGCGGCGCCTGGACGTCTACCCGCTGATCATCAATCGCGATGCGGCCCTCACCGATTCTCAGGACGTGACCCTCTACCTCTATGGCGATTGGCAGGAGATGCGTCTGCGCAACGACGACGGCGCCTGGACCGACTGGCTGCCGTTCCGGTCGACCCAGAGCTGGACGCTGGCGCCTGGGCTGGGCGACCATACCGTGTGGGCCGAGATGCGCAGCGCCGGCCAATCGGCGACGACAAGCGACAGCATCTATTTGACCGTGGCTAGCCCGGTGCTGGGCGACCTGCCCGACCGCCTGACCTTTACCTACAATCGGTGGAACGGGCGCCTGTCGCCCTCGGTCTATGAGCTGACGCCCGAGAATACCGGCAGCAACGAGCCGCTCGCCTGGCAGCTCCAGCAGGAGGGGGATTGGTTTCAGGCCTTGCCTACCAGGGGCACCACCCCGGCTTCCTTTCGCATCGAGCCGACGACGCCCAGCGCGCGGGCCGTGGGTGTCTATTCCGGAGCCGTCACCGTGACTGTGGTCGACCCAGCGGGCACCGGGGGCTCACCCCAGACGGTGTCCTTGATGTTGGAGGTCGTCGACCGGCCGGTGGTGTCGGTCTTTATGCCGATCGTCGAGTCGGCCTTTATGCCCTGAGTAGGGGTGCGGCACTCGTGGAATTCGTGACCAACCCGTCACGGGTTGCGGCCCGGCCCGAGGCGCCTAGCTTGGGGCGCTGCCTCCCCGGGGTCGAAGGCGGGCCAACTGGTGAAACAGCTCCTTTTCCTCCGCACTCAGGCCCAGGGGCACTGTGATCCGCACCCGCGCCCGAAGATCTCCGTGGCGATTGGAGTCGTGCAGCAGCGGCATGCCCCGGCCCCGCAGCCGAAAGATCCGCCCCGACTGGGTTTCGGGTGGGATGTTGAGCACGACAGGTCCCGACAGCGTGTCGACGCGGACCTCACCACCCAGCATCGCCGTGTAGAGATCGATCGGCAGCTCGCAGGTCAGGTCGTCGCCCTGGCGCTCAAAGGTGCTGTGGTCCAGCACGTTCACGCGCAAATAGATGTCGCCCGCCGGCCCACCCTGCATGCCCAGCCCGCCCTGGCCCGATACCCGGACCCGCGATCCGGTCCGCACGCCGGGTGGGATGCGGACCTCCAAGCGGTTGCCCTGCACCTGCAACACCCGCCGCGTGCCGTGAAAGGCTTCCTCCAGCGTCAGATCGACCGGCTGCTCATAATCCTGCCCGCGCTGGGCGCGCGCCTGTGCCCCGGGACGGGCTCCCGACCAGACCCCGGGGCCGTTGCCGCCCGATGTGCCAAAGATCGACTCGAAAAAGTCGGAAAAGCCCTCCTGTCCGCCAAATCCCCCGTAGGGATAGGTGCGCGGGCCCCGGCCTGGCCCGCGGCCCGCGCCGGTGCCAAACCACTGGCTGAAATCAAACCCCTGGGGGTCGCCGCCCATGTGCTGCCATTGCTGCCATTGAGCGCCCAGCCGGTCGTATCGGCTGCGTTTTTCGGCGTCGCCCAGCACCTCGTGCGCCTCGTTGATCTCTTTGAATCGCTCCTCAGCCTTGGCGTCGCCCGGATGGCGGTCGGGATGGCATTCCCGCGCCAGTCGCCGATAGGCCCGTTTGATCTCTTTGTCGGTTGCCGAGCGCGACACGCCCAGGATCTGATAATAGTCTTTGTATTCCAATGGTGTTTCCTCCCAGCCAGCGGCGGGATGATTATAGCACCGGCAGGGGGCTGTGTCAAACGTCCGAGGCGTGTACCTGCAAGGGCAGGGCGTCTGGATCTCCCGCATGCCCATTGTAGGGGCGGGTCTCAGACCATCTGTTCCAACTAATCACCGTTGGGCCTCCCCGCGCCCGCACTTGCGTGCGGCGTAGCGAGGGACGCGGACCAGGACCAGGCTTGGCGGCAAGGGTACGATTTGGTCAAGGGGTACAGGCGGCACCTCGTATTTGACGCACCGTGAAGGACGGATGAAGTGGGCCT
>CAZNQW010000321.1:0-3840 GCA_964575225.1 uncultured Anaerolineaceae bacterium
TGCCGATGGCGTTTTGGACAAAGGGAAAGGATAGGAACTGGCGCCCATAGCCCAGCACATAGCTTCCCTCCAGAAACCCTGGGAAAAAATCAGCCAGCTCTTCCTCCGCCAGTCCAATTTTTGGATCCTGAATGTAGGCGTCGAGGGGGGCCACAATGCCCGCTGAAGCGTATTGGGCGATCATGCTGGGAAAGACCACGGACAGATCGGGCAGCTCGCCGCCGGCCACGCCCGCCTCCATGGCCCCGTGGATGCCCACGTATCCGCTTTTGGCCACCACTTCTATCGCAATATCGGGGTTTTCGATCTGGAAGTCACGGACCATCTCGCTCAGCAGAATCCCTTGTGGGCGGTCCAGAGCAAAGGGCTCCCAAAAGACAAGGGGCGTGACTCCCGGTGAAGCGATGAACGTCGGTTCGACCTGGGGTGTAATTTCGGGTGCTGTTTCGGTGGGGAGCGGTTCCGGCGATGTCAATGCCAGATCGCATCCGGCTAAAAGGATCAGCAGCAGGGCCAGCGTGATGCCGAGCCCAGCCCATTCGACGAACCCACGGCCCGGTGTGTCATTCAATCTGTGGAACACAGGCTGTTTACTCCCCCTATGGGCACGAGATCTGGAACTCCCGCGCTGCAGCAACAGTTTCAGAGGGCTTTTGCCGGATCGGCGTGGCCGGTTGGGCGAGGTACGATCCTCTACGGCCATTGTTGGGATGAGGGCGGGTTGCGGGGATACCCCCGCAACCCGCCTTGGGGTTGTTGTAGGCTTTGGTTACCAACTCCAAAGCTATCTTGCCACGCCGTTACGGCGTGTTTTCGGCGAGGCTGACGTTGGCGTCGGCCTCGAGTTGGGTCAGGGTGGCGTCGATGTCGGCGCCGTCGAGGATGGCGCTGTAGGCGTCCTCCATCAGGCGGCGGACCTCTTCGTAGCAGGCGCACCACTGAGCTTCGTAGGTCGAGTAGGGCATCAGGTCCCAGGCCTGCTTGAGGACCGGGTTCTCCTCAAAGTAGTCGGTCATGCTCTCGGCAGCCGAGATGCGGGTGGGGAAGTAGTTGGAGATCTTGGCCCAGCGGGCATTCTGCTCGGGCTCGGTGAACCACTTGACAAAGAGCCAGGCAGCGAGTTCCTGCTCGGGCGTGGTCTTGGGCACGGAGACGCTGGCGCCATAGAGGTTCATGACCGGCTCGTCGCCGCCGTCCATGTAGGGCAATGCCGCGACGCCCCAGACAAACTCACCCTGCTCGCCCGACTTGACGGCTTTGTCGTAGTAGGGGATGCCGGAGGAGGAGCCGATGGTAAAGAGGGTTTTGTAGTTGCCAAAGTCGGTCTGGTCGCCATAGGCTTCGGCGATGAGGGTGATGCAGCCCTGGTCATAGAGATCCTGCATAAAGGACATGGTCTCTTTGACGGTGTCGTTGGTAAAGACAAAGGCGCTGCCGTCGGCTTCAAAGTAGGTGCCGTGGCGGCTAAAGACCAAGCTGGAGAAGCGAGAGGCGTCGGTGCTGATCTCATAGCCGACGGTGCCGGCGTCGGGGTCGGTGGCGGCGCAGACCATTTCGGCGAATTCATCCCAGGTTGTGGGCGGGCCGTCATAGCCGAGTTCCTGGAGCCAGTCCATGTTGTAGTACATGACTTCCATGGAGCGGTTGGGCGGGAAGCCCATGCGAAAATGTCCATCGCCAAAGATGGGGCTGACGTCCGCCTCGACGATGCCCTGAGGAAAGTCGGCGAGTTCTTCAGCGGTGAGGCCCCATTTGGGGCTATCGACAAAGTAGTCCATGTCGACCAGCGAGTCGGTGAGCATGTACTTGGCCACCTGGTTGGCATAGCCGACGGTGAGGTTGGGCATGAGGGTGGGGTCGTTGGCCGAGATGGCGGCGATCATTTTGTCATAGATCTCGCTATAGCCGCCGGCGTATTCGGCGCTGACCTCGATGCCCCATTCGTTGTTGGCGTTGAACTCGTCCACCATCTGCTTGAGGCCCTCTTCACGCTCCTGGGTGTGTTGGTGCCACCACAGGACCTTGGCGCCGGTGGGGTCCACACCCTCGTAGGGGCCTTCGCCCTCGGGCTCTTCGGGCACTGCTGTGGGTGCCATAGGAGCTGCCGGGCCGGACGCACCCTCGGGTGTGTTTTCGGCGAGGCTGACGTTGGCGTCAGCTTCGAGTTGGGTCAGGGTGGCGTCGATGTCGGCGCCGTCGAGGATGGCGCTGTAGGCGTCCTCCATCAGGCGGCGGACCTCTTCGTAGCAGGCGCACCACTGAGCTTCGTAGGTCGAGTAGGGCATCAGGTCCCAGGCCTGCTTGAGGACCGGGTTCTCCTCAAAGTAGTCGGTCATGCTCTCGGCAGCCGAGATGCGGGTGGGGAAGTAGTTGGAGATCTTGGCCCAGCGGGCATTCTGCTCGGGCTCGGTGAACCACTTGACAAAGAGCCAGGCAGCGAGTTCCTGCTCGGGCGTGGTCTTGGGCACGGAGACGCTGGCGCCATAGAGGTTCATGACCGGCTCGTCGCCGCCGTCCATGTAGGGCAATGCCGCGACGCCCCAGACAAACTCACCCTGCTCGCCCGACTTGACGGCTTTGTCGTAGTAGGGGATGCCGGAGGAGGAGCCGATGGTAAAGAGGGTTTTGTAGTTGCCAAAGTCGGTCTGGTCGCCATAGGCTTCGGCGATGAGGGTGATGCAGCCCTGGTCATAGAGATCCTGCATAAAGGACATGGTCTCTTTGACGGTGTCGTTGGTAAAGACAAAGGCGCTGCCGTCGGCTTCAAAGTAGGTGCCGTGGCGGCTAAAGACCAAGCTGGAGAAGCGAGAGGCGTCGGTGCTGATCTCATAGCCGACGGTGCCGGCGTCGGGGTCGGTGGCGGCGCAGACCATTTCGGCGAATTCATCCCAGGTTGTGGGCGGGCCGTCATAGCCGAGTTCCTGGAGCCAGTCCATGTTGTAGTACATGACTTCCATGGAGCGGTTGGGCGGGAAGCCCATGCGAAAATGTCCATCGCCAAAGATGGGGCTGACGTCCGCCTCGACGATGCCCTGAGGAAAGTCGGCGAGTTCTTCAGCGGTGAGGCCCCATTTGGGGCTATCGACAAAGTAGTCCATGTCGACCAGCGAGTCGGTGAGCATGTACTTGGCCACCTGGTTGGCATAGCCGACGGTGAGGTTGGGCATGAGGGTGGGGTCGTTGGCCGAGATGGCGGCGATCATTTTGTCATAGATCTCGCTATAGCCGCCGGCGTATTCGGCGCTGACCTCGATGCCCCATTCGTTGTTGGCGTTGAACTCGTCCACCATCTGCTTGAGGCCCTCTTCACGCTCCTGGGTGTGTTGGTGCCACCACAGGACCTTGGCGCCGGTGGGGTCCACACCCTCGTAGGGGCCTTCGCCCTCGGGCTCTTCGGGAGCGGCGGTCGGCTCTTCAGGCGCAGCCGTGGGTTCGGCCGGCGCAGCGGTCGGCTCTTCAGGCGCAGCCGTGGGTTCGGCCGGCGCAGCGGTCGGTTCGGTTACTTCGGGCTCTGCCGTGGCGCCACAGGCCGAAAGGATCAGAGGCACCACGAGCACGGCCAAGACAAATAGATATAGCCATTTCCTGTTCATACTTTGTTCTCTCCTCCAAAGTCAAAAGTTACTAGGTACAGATGCGATTCGTACAGCTTTTTGGTGATAACAGGCCCTCCTTTCTACATTCTCTCCTTCGCTCGAGCGCCATCGCTCGGGTGTTGGTTGGCCATCGATTTGCGCCAGACGTTACCCTTTCAATCCGGTGGTCGCAATTCCCTCGATGAATTGCTTTTGCGCCAGAAAGTAAAGTAACAATACAGGCAACATGCTGATGCAGGCTGCC
>CAZNQW010000322.1:0-3762 GCA_964575225.1 uncultured Anaerolineaceae bacterium
CTACGGAGGGTATGGCATGGAAACCGGCCCTTACGAATTGGGGACATGCCAAGACCTCCGAGGTTTCCATAAAACTCGGAGGTCTGTTTAATCGGTAGGGCGAGGCCGGCCGTTACAGGCGCGGCTGGCCCCGGCCCAGGTGGACCAGCATGGCGATCTGGGCCGTCTCCTCCACCAACTCGGCCAGGTTCTCGGCCTTTTCCAGGCTGCTTCCCACGGCCACCAGGCCGTGGCGCGCCAGGAGGACGGCCACGGTCTGCGGCGAGCGAAAGGCCTCCGTCACTGCCTGGTCCAGCTCGGCCGACTCGGACGGGGCCAAGGGCACCACCGGCACCCGACCAAACTTGTCCTGAGCGTGGGGCGTGAGCAGGGGCATTTCCTCATAGCCCAACAGGGTCAGCGCCGTACACCAGGGCACGTGGGCGTGGACGATGCCCTGGACGTCGGGGCGCACCCGGTAGATGCCCAGGTGAAAGCCCAGGTCTTTGCTGGGCTTGCCCTGGCCCACCACGACGTTCCCCTCCAGATCGACGCCCAACAACGTCTCGGCGCGGCAGTCGACGTTGGCCACACCGCTGGGCTTGATCATCACCCAGGGGCTGCCCGGCACCCGCAGGCTGAGGTTGCCGCCGCTGCCGGCGATCAACCCCCGCTGCCACAATTGCTGGGCCACCGCGGCGTATTGGTCGGCGGCGGCTCTCCATTCGGCGTTCATCGTTCCATCAACTCCTGCATCTTGGCCGCCACGGCCTCGGCAAAGACCGCGTCGTTGACGTGGGCCTCCAGCATCTGAAGCTCGACGCGGGGGTCCAGGTCGGCTTGCAGGGCGTCCAGCAGTGCCGCGTTGGCTTCAGGGTCGTAAAAAGCGTGACCCGGCCGGTCCGAGTAGCTAAAGCCGCCCAGAGGCACGAGCACCGCCACCGGCCCGCGAGCCTCGTTCAGGCGCCGGGCCATCAGGCGGCCCACGCCGGCCATCTCTTCCTTTGAGGTGCGCACCAGGGTGATGTTGGGGTTGTGGACGATAATGGCGCGGCTCTGCTGGTGCTCGGGCAGGGCGCTGAGCGGCCCCATAACGACATAGTCGGTGCCGCCCGGCACGACCACCTGGGGGATGCCCTGGCGCCCGGCAGCCGTCAGCCGTTCGGGGCCGGCGTCGAACAACCCTTTGGCCACGTGCCCGGTCAGCTCTTGGGTGCTGATGTCCATGACGCCGCGGATCAACCCGTCGTCGATGAGGCGCTCCATCGAGCGCCCGCCGGTGCCATTGGGGTGAAAGGAGACCAACTCGTAGCCGTGGGCTTCTACCACTTCTTTGGCCCGTAGCACGCAGGGCGTGGTCAGTCCCAGCATGGTGGCGCCCAACACCACGCGATCGCTCTCCTGGAAGGTGGCGTTGGCCTCGACCATAGCCACGACCGCCGCCGCCCCATTGCCAAAGACCTTGCGGGTGACGGTGTTGATGCCCAGGATATCGGCCACCGAGTGCATCAGGGTCACGTCGGTGGTGCCGACGTAGGGTTCGAATTGGTTGCGCCCGCTGGCGATGGTCGAGATCATGACCTTGGGGACGCCGATGGGCAGCGCCTTCATCGCCGTGGTGCCGATGGCCGTGCCCTGGCCCCCACCCACGGCCAACACCCCGCCCAATTGGCCCTCGGCATACAATTGCACGACCAGATTCCTGGTGCCGTCGATCATGGTCTGGATGGCGCGGCCCTTGTCGCCGGACGCGATCAGATCGGCCAGCTCGCCACCCCCGGCCCGGGCCACCTCCTCGCGGGTAAAGTCGGCCTCGATGGCCGGTTGGTCAAGCACGCCGGGGTCGATCACCCAGGTGCGGTGCCCGCGCGCCTGGATCAGGTCGCGGATGTAGGCGATTTCGTGTCCTTTGGTGTCCAGGGTACCGATGAGGGCAATGGGCTTGTACATGATTGCGCTCCCGCTATTGGATTGCCGGGGCATCCGGCACGCACTGCCTGTCCGGCATGAGTATCTTACTTCAATTGAGGGGGGCTGTCAAATGCCGGACCCGATGGCCAGTAATTCTTCGGCAGCGGCGCTGAGTACAGCGCGCTGAGGACAACGCGCGGCCTGGAGGCCGCCGTAGGGGCGCCCGCGAGGAGCGTGGCAAGGCAACAACTTGGGAATAACAAGATGGCATGCAGGGTCCACTTGTGCAGTCTCGCACGAAACCAAATTTCGACTGGGCAACGCCTTGATTTCGTGCGTCGCAAAAAGGCACGCCGTTCAGAGGATTGGCCCCTGCGGGCAGGGGCCCCAGCTGGCAAGGGATCGCGTTAGTCGCCTGTGCGATCACTGCGCGGCAGAACTGCAAGGGCGACGCGAGCCGAGCTTGCGCTATAATTCTGCGGCAGCGGCGCTGAGGACAGCGGCGCTGAGGACAGCGCGCGCCCTGCCAAGGCAGGGGCCGCACTCCAGAGTCCCACACCGCAGCGACGCGGAAGGCCAATCCGGTTTGACAAAAGGCGCCCTTTGATGCAAAATGGCGCTTATGGAGAATGCAGAGGTTCTATCGCCACTCAGGGGCGCCCTCGCCCGCCGGCACCCGTCGGCCTTTTTGCTGGCCGCTCAGTTGCTGCGCCTGGCGCTGTACGCATTTCTGCACGACGACCCCGGAGGCCGGGCGATCCTGGAGGCCGCGGGCGTGTTGGTGCTGGCCCTGGTGGTGTGGGTGATCAGCCGCAGTCCGGCGGTCAACTGGATTGCCTGGGTTCTCGCCGTCCCGGCTTTTGGGACGTCGCTGCTATCGGCGCTGCTCGGGGATCCGACGCTGGTGGCCTGGTCGGCGCTGCTGGAGGCGGCGCT
Organism: uncultured Anaerolineaceae bacterium; assembly: GCA_964575225.1. Classification (GTDB taxonomy): domain Bacteria; phylum Chloroflexota; class Anaerolineae; order JAAYZQ01; family JAAYZQ01; genus CAZNQW01. The sequence continues at coordinate 2,827 of CAZNQW010000322.1, forward strand.
GCACTTTTACGCTGCCGGGAGCCTGATCGCCTACATGATGGCCGATCAACGGGTCACGGTCGACGAGTTGTATGCCGGCGGCGCCACCTTTACGCTGCTGGCCTGGGGCTACGCCTTCTTGTACCTGGTCTGCCAGGCGTTGGATCCAGGCAGTTTCATGGGCGCCATCGATCCTGACCAACCGCGCACCTTTATCGAGCTGCTGTCGCTCAGCTTTACCAACCTGACCGCCACGGGCCTGGGCGACGTCGTACCCATCGGGGCGCCGGCGCGGGTGCTGGTGATGCTGGAGCAGTTCACGGGCATAGGCTATGTGGCCATGGTCATCTCGCGGTTGGTGGCACTGACGACGTCCTCCCGCGAATCCCGGCGACGGCCCTAAAAAGCCCCTGCGGAATCGCTCCTGCCTCTGACACAAATCTGAATGATGCAAAGACCCTGCTCGGAGGATACGCATGACCCCAATGGTTCGCCCCTTTCAGACCGAAGAGGACTTTTGGCGCATGCGCGAGTTCCTGCGCCGGGTGTTTGTGCTAAACCATTTCCGCGAACGGAGCTGGCATGTGGCCCGCCTCGAGTACGCCCGCTGGCACACCTGCCTCAACTGCGCCCAGGTACGTCTGGAGCACGTGGTCTGGCTCTGGGAAGAGGCCGGGGAGCTGGTCGCCATCGCGATGCCCGATGGCGGTCCCGGCGAGGCCCACCTGCTGGTCCACCCGCGACAGCGCACCCTTGCACTCGAGGCGGAGATGGTCGACGTGGCCCAGGAGCACCTGGCAGAGGTCAAGGCCGATGGCACGCGCCACCTTTGCATTTGGGCGCCTGACGCGGATCCGCTGCGGCAGGACCTGTTGGCGCGGCAAGGGTATATCAAAGGCGATTTCCCCGAGCATCAATGGCGTCGCTCGCTGGCAGACCCCATCCCCGATGCGCCGC
>CAZNQW010000323.1:0-1814 GCA_964575225.1 uncultured Anaerolineaceae bacterium
ACCCGCATGTCCGGTGGTGTGAGAGGGGGCGGTTAGCCGCCGCCCCCTACTCGATGGGGATCGCGCCGTTCAACCGGCAGGATCCACAGATCCGTCGCCATCAACACCCGGAGGTGTGATTATGTCTAATGCCATCTACCAGGTACCCGTACCAGAAAATGAACCCGTGCTGAACTATGCCCCCGGCAGCGCCGAGCGCAACCAACTAAAGCGGGAGCTTGCCGCTCAACTGGAGCAACAGATCGAGATCCCTCTCATCATCGGTGGGGAGCGGGTGCAGACGAGCCATCTTGGTCAAATGTCCCTGCCCCACGATCACAGCCACAGCCTGGGCATCTACCACAAGGCGGGCGAGGCGGAGGTCATGCGGGCCATTGAGGCCTCGCGGCATGCCTGGCACGACTGGAGTCGCATGCCGTGGGAAGCCCGCGCCGCCATTTTTCTCAAGGCCGCCGATATCCTGACCTGCCGCCGGCGCTCTGAGGTGAACGCCGCCGCGATGCTCGATCTGAGCAAAACCGCACACCAGTCGGAAATCGACGCCATCGCCGAGTTGGCCGACTTTTGGCGCTTTAATCCCTACTACATGATGCGCATCATGCAGCCCCAGCCCGACTCGATTCCCAGCGTGTGGAACATGCTCGAATACCGGCCCTTGGAAGGGTTCGTGTTTGCCGTGACGCCCTTTAACTTTGCCAGTATCGCCGGGAACCTACCCACCGCCCCCGCCATGATGGGCAACACCGTGGTGTGGAAACCGGCCTCTTCGGCGGTGTACACCGCCTACCAGATCATGCGCATCTTGGAAGAGGCGGGCTTGCCGCCGGGCGTCATCAATTTTCTTCCGGGCGATGGCGCTGCCGTGGGCGATCCAATCCTTTCCCATCCCGAATTGGCCGGCGTCCATTTCACCGGCAGCACTCAAGTCTTTCAGGGCATCTGGCAGACCGTCGGCGCCCACATCGACCGTTACCGGTCCTATCCGCGCATCGTCGGCGAGACCGGGGGCAAGGACTTTGTCGTGGCTCACACTTCGGCCGACGTCCCCGCCCTGGTTACCGCTCTGGTACGCGGCGCCTTTGAATATCAAGGGCAAAAGTGTTCGGCCGCCAGCCGGGCCTACCTACCCGACAGCCTGTGGCCCCAGGTTCGTGACCAATTGCTGGCCGAACTGAGCACCGTGCAGGTGGGCGATGTGGCCGATTTCGGCAACTTTATGGGGGCCGTCATCGACGCCCCGGCCTACCGTCGGATCACCAAGTATATCGAGCTGGCGCGAACCTCACCCGACACCGAGATCCTCTGGGGCGGCGCCTACGACGACTCAGTGGGGTACTTGATCCAGCCCACGGTCGTGCTCAGCCGCGACCCCCACCACCGCTTGATGGAAGAAGAGATTTTTGGCCCGGTTCTGACGGTGCACGTCTATCCAGAAGCGAAATTCGAGGAGACGCTCCGGCTGTGCGATTCCACGTCGCCCTATGGGCTGACCGGTTCGATCTTTGCCCAAGACCGGCGCATCATCCAACAAGCGTCCGATCTGCTGCGGCACGCGGCCGGCAATTTCTACATCAATGACAAGCCGACCGGCGCGGTGGTCGGGCTACAACCCTTTGGCGGCGGCCGGGCCTCGGGCACCAACGACAAGGCCGGCAGCCCCTTGAACCTCGAACGGTGGATGAGTCCGCGCACCATCAAAGAGAGCTTTTGCCCACCCGTCGACTATCGCTACCCCTATATGGCCGGGCACTGATAGGCAGCCGCCCCCCTCGGTTACAGGGCAAAGCCCATCGAGAACAAGGCAAGCCCCTCCG
>CAZNQW010000323.1:1824-3757 GCA_964575225.1 uncultured Anaerolineaceae bacterium
AATCCGCAGGAGGGGCTTTTGTCGTCGCTCCGGTCAAAGCCGGGTCGGAAGGCTATCTGACCCACCGGCAAAGGCCGCTCACAAGCCGAGGCCCGACGCCAGACGAGCCTCAGTAACCAAAGTTCAGCCCCAGCTCCTCATCATAGCCCAATTCGTCCTTGGCAAACTCGCTCATCATGGACGGATGCCACAGGGGCTTCCAGACGAGATCTACGTCAACGGCCACCCCCGGGTCAAGGTCTTCCAGTTCGCGTTTGATGGCCCGGATCAGCTCCGGTCCAAAGGGGCAGCCGGGGCTGGTCAGCGTCAAGTCGATGCGGACCTCCTGGGCATCGTCGTCCAGCACCAAGCCGTAGACCAACCCCAAGTCGACAATGTTCATACCCAGCTCCGGATCCTCGACGCGGTACAAGGCCTCCAGGGCTTCAGACTGGCTTATCATGGCAATTCCTCTCCTTCCCCATCGCAGCCAGGGCGCCGCCGGGAGCGATGGCTTGTTCAGTCCACATCCACCAGGACGTCTTCTCCCTCCACCTTGACCTTGAAGGTGGGCAAGGGTACCACCGCCGGCAGGGATCGGACGGCACCGTCGCGCACGTGAAAGCGGGCGCCGTGGCGTGGACATTCGATCTCGTCGCCCACCAAATAACCGGTCGACAGAGGGCCGTTGTCGTGGGTGCAGACGTTGGCAATGGCCAGGATCTCGCCCTGCACGTTGCACAGGGCCACATCCTCATCGCCGACCTCGACGACCTTGACCCGCCCAACCGGGATCTCGCTCACGTGGGCCACTTTTACAAAGGCCATGATCCCACCTCCTGTCGGTGGCACGGGGGCACCCGACCCATTCCGATCGGTGCGCTACCACTCATCTTCGGCGCTTTCTTCTTCCAGCCACTGGTCCAGGCCGTAGGCGCCCACCTTGACCACCTTGAGCGGCAGCAACGCGCATTTCAACCGGACCGGGCCCAGATCGATGCCCAGCTCGTCGAGCACATCCTCTTTGGTCAATTCCTTGACCTCCTCCAGACTGCGGCCCACCAATAGATCGGAGAGCATGGAGGCCGATGCCTTGCTGATGGCGCAACCCACCGCCGAAAAGCCGACATCCTTGATGGTCTGTCCATCCTCCTCGAGCTTGAGGTCAAAGCGGATCCGATCGCCGCACAAGGGATTGTCCTCCTCATGGGTGATATCGGGATCGTCCAACACGCCATAGTGATGGGGATGGGTATAATGTTCCAGGATCTCTTCGCGATAGAAATCGTCCATGAATGTCCTTCTCTCCTGCCGTCGCCAGCCAACTCGGAATTAGCGCATCAACCGGTTCATGTACCTCTGGCGAAACTTGGCCACTTTGGGAGCAATCACCACCTGGCAGTACCCCTGATTGGGATTTTTCCGGAAATACCCCTGATGATAGTCTTCAGCGGCATAGAAATCGGCCAAGGGTGTGACCTCGGTCACGATGGGATCGTCCCAAATACGGGCCGCCTCCAACTCGCCGATCACTTCCTGAGCGATGGTCTTTTGCTCGTCACTGTGATAAAAAATAGCCGAACGGTACTGGCTGCCCACATCGGCGCCCTGACGGTTCAGCGTGGTGGGATCGTGCACCGTAAAGAACACCCCCAACAGATCGCGGAAGGAGATGACCTCCGGATCAAAGGTGATCTGGACCACTTCGGCGTGCCCCGTGGCCCCGGTGCAGACCTGCTCATAGGACGGATTGCTCACAGTACCGCCCGCGTAGCCCGACACGACCTTTTCCACACCGACAAGCTGCTCGTACACAGCCTCCAAACACCAGAAACAACCACCCGCTAACGTCGCAAGTTCCTTACTACTCATCCTGTGCTCCTCACTGATTCCCTATAATGGCTCCGCTGAAACAATCCGCTTCAGCGGGTGAAGAGGGTTGTGTGTGGTGTGC
>CAZNQW010000324.1:0-3750 GCA_964575225.1 uncultured Anaerolineaceae bacterium
CTACACTCTTTCCCTACACGACGCTCTTCCGATCTGAAGGGGGTTCTGTAGCAAGCTGAATTCCCTCTGGTGTGCGGCGAGCGGGACGAACTCGCCGCGGCACACGTGCAACACATAGTACGGCCCACAGGTCGCGTTGACCTGTGGGCCGTTTTGCGAAACCCTCGGATCAAGTTTAGCCCAAAAGGTTCAGGATCGAAGGAGGCCGGCTATACCGCGATAGGGCGGTGCATTGGACCGTTGGATCGTGCGGTCGAGCCGAAAAGAGAGGACAGTGAGCCCACGCTTGGGTCCCTCGGTGACAGGCCCTCGATTCAGGATTTACATAAAGAGCGACCGGGCAGCCCTGGACGTGCTCACAATGGGAGCACAACGCCTGGGGTCGAAAACCCACGAACGGCACATCGGTCGAGTATTCTCGGTCCATACGGGATCCCTTGCAGAGGAAAAAGCCTCCGCCTCTGCTCGGCGCACGCGGTTTGACGAAAGATCAGTTGGAAGGAAACCGGCTTTCTTCCAAATAGTCATTCAGCATGTGGAGACTGTATCGCCGGTGTCCCCCTGGAGTCCGATAGGGCACAATCAGTCCCTGCTGCTCGATCTTGCGTAAGGTAAACAGGCTGATGCGCAAATAGTCTGCTGCTTCTTTGGCGGTCAACAGTCGTATCTCGTCCAATGTTCTCTCCCCTGATGACGTGCATGCAATGTGGTACGGCGGCGCCTGTTCAGGAGCCTCTGAAGCACCCGAGTTCAGTGTAACACAAGCGGGCTACGCCCGCATCGTACCGAGGGAGTATTCTAGGTCTGATCCTTGGCAGAGTAGGAAGTAACTCTTGGGGCATCTTGACAAGGATCGAGGGTTGTGATAGGATGATGATACGTATCAGGTGACACGATTCAATGAAAATGCTCGGAAAACGGACGGGGCTCGGGTCGGGGCCTCTTTGAGGGGTACCTTAGGGGGGAGTTGCCTATGAAAGGGAGAGAGTCGCTACGGCGACCCACTAGCCGAGATGTGGCCGCCGCCGCGGGGGTTTCGAGGACCACTGTTTCTTATGTGATCAACCAAAGGACCAGCGGTGCCATCCGGATCAGCGACGAAACGCGACGGCGTGTGTGGGATGCGGTCCGCGCCCTGGATTACCAACCGCTCCGTGCGGCCCAGAGCCTGCGGCTCCAACGCTCGAAAGCCATAGCGGTCCTTGTGCCCCAGGTGGAGGATTCGATCTGGGGACCCTGGGCACTTGCGATGCAGCGTGAGGTCGAGCGGGCCGGCTATCAATGCCTGGTGTTTGGATTGCCGCCGGGAAGTCGGCGGTCGGTGGCTGCGGTCGACTCTCTTTTGAGGAGCGGTGTGGATGGGTTGATCGCCCATTCGGATCAGATTGCAGATCGCGATCTAGAGCGATTGACTCAGGCAGGCATGGCCGTTGTGGTCCATGGGGCTGAATCCTCCCACCCTTTTATCGACAGCGTCGGCGTAGACGAAGAAACCGTCGCCGTAGAGGTGGTCGCTCATCTGACGACAAAGGGACACCGGCGCATCGCAGCCATTACCGGGCTATCCTCAAGACGCAGTTGGCGTGCCCGCAAGGAGGGGTATCTTGCGGCCCTCAAGGCCCACCACTTGCCCCGCAATGAGGCCTATGTATTCGAATCGGAAGTGACGTGGGGATACGGCGCCTGGGCTCTGCGGCACCTGTTGGCTCTAGCCGAGCCGCCTACTGCCGTGTTGGCTGCCGATGACCTTCTGGCCCTTGATGCGTTGCTCTATGCGGTGGATGCGGGCCTTACCGTGCCAGACGAGATGGCCATTGTGGGCTATGGAGACATTCCTTCGGCGGGGCTGGTCCGGCCCCGCTTGTCGACGGTGCGTTGGGAGACCCGCGACGTAGCCGTGGCAGCGGTGTCGATGCTGATGGAGAGGATCGAGTCGGATCAACCTTTGCCTGCCCGCCGTCGAACGGTGGATTATGCGCTGATTGCTCGCGAATCCTCCTAGCACACTCGGTGCATCGGTTCAGGACAGGGTCAGGCGTTAGAAACGCTCTGGGCCAAGGCGATGGCACCCAGTACTCCAGCCCGGTTGCCCAGGGTGGGCGGGACGATATAGTGGTCTATGCCTGGGCCGAGGCTGGGATAGGGCAGGTAGCCGTTGAGCAGATGCTGAACGCGCTGGCGAACGAGGGGAAAGAGGGGAGCCTGTTGCATCACGCCCCCGCCCAGGATGATGCGCTGGGGCAAAAGTGTGCAGATGAGGTTGGACAGGGCCAAGGCCAAATAGCCCGCCTCCAGGTTCCATGCAGGATGATCGGGCGAGAGGGTGTGGGCCGGCTGTCCCCAGCGGCCCTCGATGGCCGGTCCGCTGGCGAGGCCCTCCAGGCAATCACCGTGATAGGGGCAGATGCCGGCAAAGGGATCGGATTCCCAATCGTGAGGGATGCGGACGTGCCCCATTTCCGGATGATTCAGTCCCCGGATGGGTTGGCCACCGACCATGCCGCCACCACCCACCCCTGTGCCGACGGTTAGATAGATAAATGTGTGCAGGTCACAGGCGGCGCCCCAACGGTTCTCCGCCAGAGCCGCACCGTTGACATCGGTGTCGAGGCACACGGGGAGGCCGAGTTGTGCCTGGATGGCGTCCACCAGGTTGGTGTGGGCCCATCCTGGCTTTGGTGTGCTGGTGAGGGTGCCGTAGGTAGGTGAGTCGGGCACGGTGTCTATGGGTCCAAAGGAGGCGATGCCGATGGCGACTACCGGCCAGGTGCTCTCCCGCTCGCGAAAGAATTGGACCACGCGATGAAGCGTCTCATTGGGAGAGGTCGTGGGGATGCGGACCTGGTCTACGATATGGTCGGGTCCTGTGCCAATGGCGCAGATGTGTTTGGTTCCTCCGGCCTCGATGCCTCCCCAGAGGGTCATAGCGTCCGTCCTCCTGACGACTGTTGGCTGTTGATGCGGTTCTGGCACACAGTATAGCCGGTGACCCCAATCGTGTCAACCTCTCGGCGCGGCGCGGGATCGGCCGCGAATGGCACGAATTACGAGAACCCACCGCCTCTGGATTCTCAATGTCCACGCCTCAGGGGCGGCCTTGCTTATAGCGATTCTTTGCCCCGAGACGGGGCGCGGAGCCCTTGGGTAGTACTCGCGGGCAGCATCCCAAGGAATGGACCCCCGCTTGCGCGAGGGTGACGGGGCTCTTTGCAGTCCCGTAGGAATTCCCACCGACCTGCATATCCTACCGCATGGGTGTGCACAAGCGACTTTTGTGGTACAATAGGGTGAGGGAAAATTCAACCATAGGAGGAATTGCCATGTGCTGTCTGTTGACCACGTTGGTGTTGTTGGGACCGCGAGCCGCGGTTCTTGTCTGGTGGTTCTTGGATCCGGGCCGTTTTCGGATCACCTTTGATTCTGTGATGTGGCCGATTTTGGGATTTTTGTTCCTCCCGTGGACGACCCTGGCCTATCTGGCGGTCTGGTTACCGGGCACGGGCATTCAGGGCTTTGATTGGATCTGGCTAACGCTGGGCCTGCTCATCGATCTGGGCTCGCACACGGGCGGTGCCTATGGCAACCGCGATCGCCTCCGTGGGCGCTAGGACGGGTAGATACTGGGCAGTTCGTTGCCCGAGGAGTCGACGATGCGTTTGAAACTGGCCTTTGGGCGCGAGGGTCTGTGGATCGACCTACCCGATAGATCGGAAGAGCGTCGTGTAGGGAAAGAGTGTAGGATAGGGTGTA
>CAZNQW010000325.1:0-1416 GCA_964575225.1 uncultured Anaerolineaceae bacterium
TTCTGGGGGGTGATGATCGCGCTGGGTGCTTGGGTGATCTGGATGCTGTTTCCAGCAGCGGGTCAGCCGCCCTCCCCGCCGACGGGACAGGGTGGGAACGCCCGCGATATCCTCGATAGGCGTTTGGCCCGGGGCGAGATCGGCCGGGAAGAATACGACTTGATGAGAGAAACGCTCTCCCAATAGGGGACGGTCTACAGACTGAGAACGGAAGGAAAAGGGACAAGGTGACAGCCTCTCCGAAAATGCCGGGAGTGTGGGGCCCAGCGCTGGCTGGATGCCAACATGGGACAACCAGACCAAAATCCACAGCGGGGTGGCTGATTTTCTCGCCACCCCGTTGTCCTGTGTGTGGACGTTCTGACAGTCTGCTGTGCCCAAACTGAATTTGGTTATTGCCAAGGTCAGTGATACAGAAGCTGATTTATATGGTAAGATAGGTATTACGAGATTTTACAGTCGATTGACTGATCCTGCTTTAGCGTAGCCCAGATGGAGGGGCGTTCGCCCAGGAGGCGAGATAGATGGCCTATGTGATAGGACGGTACCTGATACACAGAGGTAAAAAATGACGGATATTCCTGACACCAAGCAACAAAAACGAGAGATTGAACACCTGGCCGACCCGCCAGTGCCTCGCGCCCTGTTTGGCCAGGTACGATGGGCCTGGATCTGGCTCATCGTCCGCTTGTACGTGGGCTGGCAATGGCTGGCAGCCGGCTGGGGAAAGGTGGGGAATCCCGCCTGGACCGGAGACAATGCCGGCGCAGCCATCACCGGCTTTGTGCAAGGTGCGTTAGCCCAAACCGGAGGCGAACACCCCAATGTACAGGCCTGGTATGCGGGGTTCTTGCAGAGCCTGGTCCTGCCCCACGCCGACGTCTGGGGCTATGTAGTGACCTACGGCGAGATCCTGGTGGGTGTCGCCCTCATCCTGGGCATCTTTACCGGGATGGCAGCCTTCTTTGGCAGTTTTATGAACATGAACTATCTGCTGGCCGGGACGGTGAGCACCAACCCCATGCTGTTGATCCTGGCCGCTCTGCTGGTGTTGGCCTGGAAAACGGCCGGCTGGTGGGGGCTGGACCGCTGGGTGTTGCCCCTTCTGGGCACCCCGTGGCGGCCGGGCCTGGTGTTCCGCCAGGAACCCAAGGGCAAGCGGTCGTTGATGGGACGCCCGAGAGAGAGCTGAACAACCAGACTGGGAATGGAAATCGGCACGAACAAGGACAAAGACGATGTAGAGGGCGCAACTGGACCTTTTTTTGGAGAGGCTATGCAGAGGGACGGAAACTTTGAAGCAGGAAGGCTTTGGGTGACGCCGATGCTCAGGGCCATCGTGCTGGCAGTTGTCTCGTTTGTGGCCTGGCACCCGCCGCCAGAGGACGTCAAGTACGCAAAGGAGAAGTCTGAATG
>CAZNQW010000325.1:1516-3746 GCA_964575225.1 uncultured Anaerolineaceae bacterium
CTCCCTGGTGCTGTCGATCCCGGTGTTGGTGTTCAGTCCCACCCTTCAGGACTGGCTAGGATACACCATTCCCGAATTCCCGGGCAGTGGGTGGATCACCCCCGTCTTTGCCATCATTGTCTTTCTGTACGGTGGTGTACCCTTTTTGCAGATGGCGGTGCCCGAACTACGCAACCGCAAGCCGGGAATGATGACCCTTATATCCCTGGCGATTGTGGTGGCCTTTGTATACAGCCTGGCCTCCCTCTTTTTGCCAGGCCAGACCGGCTTCTTCTGGGAGCTGGTGACCCTGATCGACATCATGCTCCTGGGTCACTGGATCGAGATGCGGAGTGTGCGCCAGGCATCGGGAGCGTTGAACGAGTTGGCCCAATTGATGCCTGACACCGCCGAGCGAGTGCTGCTCGACGGCGACGCCGAGCAAGTGCCGGTCAGCGAACTAGAGAAAGATGATCTGGTGTTGGTACGGCCCGGCGGCAGTGTCCCGGTCGATGGCAAGGTGGAGGAAGGCGAGTCAGAGGTCAATGAGGCGATGATTACCGGCGAGTCAAAGCCGGTGCTCAAAGAGCCGGGCAGCAGGGTCCTCGGCGGTACGATCAACGGCGATGGCAGCCTGCGGGTGCGGGTGACGGCTACCGGCGATGACACGGCCCTGGCTGGCATCATGCGCCTGGTGGAAGAAGCGCAGCAGAGCAAATCCGATACGCAGATCCTCGCTGACAAGGCTGCGGGCTGGCTCTTTTACGTCGCTCTGGGGGTGGCGGCGATAACGGCCATCGCCTGGGTGATAGCCGTGGGGTTCGACGTGGACGTCATCGCCCGCGTCGCTACGGTGCTGGTCATTGCCTGCCCCCACGCACTGGGGCTGGCGGTACCTCTGGTTGTGGCGATCACTACCTCGATGGCCGCCAGCAACGGCGTATTGGTCCGCGACCGGCTGGCGCTGGAGGAAGCGCGTGAGGTCGACACCGTTATCTTTGACAAAACCGGCACCCTGACCGAGGGGCAGTTCGGTGTGGTGGACATCGCCACCGCTGATGGCCTGGAAGAGGAAGAAGCATTGGCCTTGACCGCAGCCATAGAAGGCGACTCGGAGCACACCATTGCCCGGGGCATCCGCCGGGCGGCCGAGGAGCGGGGGCTGTCGCTGCCCCAGGTCTCCGAGTTCGAGGCCATCAAAGGCCGGGGCGTGCGGGCCACGCACGGCGGCCATACGGTGCATGTCGGCGGCCCGCGCCTTCTCGAGATGCTAGAACTCGAGGTACCGGATCCCCTGGTGTCCTTCCGCAAAAGGGCCCAATCCAAGGGCCAGAGCGCGATCTATTTGGTTCGCGACGAGCAGGTGGCGGCAGCCTTTGCCCTGGCTGACGTCATCCGCCCGGAAAGCAAGCAAGTCGTCGATCGCTTGCACGATATGGGCATCGAGGTGGCCATGCTGACCGGTGACAGCAAAGCCGTCGCCAAGGCAGTCGCCGACGAGCTGGGGATCGACCAGTACTTTGCCGAGGTCCTGCCCGAGCATAAGGATCAAAAGGTCCAGCAGTTGCAGGACGAGGGGAAACGTGTGGCCATGGTCGGCGATGGCGTGAACGACGCGCCGGCTTTGACCAGGGCCGATGTGGGCATTGCGATCGGCAGCGGCACCGACGTGGCCATCGAGTCGGCGGGCATCATCCTGGTCAGGAGCGATCCGATGGACGTCGTCAACGTCATCGAGCTCAGCCGGGCCAGCTATCGCAAGATGGTCCAGAATCTGTGGTGGGCGGCGGGCTACAACATCGTGGCCCTACCCCTGGCAGCCGGTGTGCTGGCGCCGCTGGGTATCCTACTCTCTCCGGCTGTGGGGGCGTTGCTCATGTCGCTGAGCACGGTCATTGTGGCCGTCAATGCCCAGTTATTGCGACGGGTCGAGTTGAGAGCCTGACGGTTGCTGGGCGCCCATGCCGTGGCCCTGGCGATGCAGCAGGGTCTTCTTGGGGAGGATGCAACGCCGGAGCGTGAGTGTTGACCGGGTCATGGGCTATCTGTCCCGTTTGTCGTCCGTTTTTTCCAGGTGTGGCGCAGCCGCAAGCCACGAACGCTACCGCGTTGGGGTGCATGGCAGTCAGGGAACAGACTGTCCAAATCACACCCAGGAGGTGAATCATGTTCCACAGAATCACGATCATCGGATTTGTCGGCCAATCGCCCAGCATGCGCTACACCGAAGACGGCACGCCCGTCACCAACT
>CAZNQW010000326.1:0-3736 GCA_964575225.1 uncultured Anaerolineaceae bacterium
ACCCTATCCTACACTCTTTCCCTACACGACGCTCTTCCGATCTGAAGGGCGCGCGGGTTTGTAGAAAACTTGGCGGAAAGGCCTGCGGGGATAAAACCAAGGCCGTTGCCCGGAAGCGGGGGCTCAACCATTTGTGACAGAGAATGAATGTTGCCTGCGAGTGCGCAGGCGCCTAGTCGTGAGGGTACTCGCGTGCGAGGGTAATCGCAGCGGGCATAACCTATGAGGATGAGTGCGAGGACCGGATCGGAGCTATGGACCACGAACGAACCATTGACCTGCTGAGCGAGATCCAAACCCTGAAGCGGCTGCCGCGCAGCGGCTGGCTGATGCGCGGTGTGCCCCATGTCGAGAGCGTGGCTGAACATAGCCTGGGCGTGGGCCTGGTGGCCCTGATCCTGGCTGATGTGTTGACGGCCCACGGCGACCTGGCGGCGCCTCTGGACGGGGAAAAGGTGCTGACTCTGGCCTTGCTCCACGACCTGGCTGAGGTGCGGCTGACCGATCTGCCTCTGAGTGCTGCCCAGCTTCTTTCCGCTCCGGTCAAGCGCCAGGCCGAGGAGAAGGCCCTGGCCGACCTGTTGGCGCCCTTGCCTGGCGCCGGACGGCTGGCGGCGCTGTGGGCCGAATTCGAGGATCACGCCACGCCCGAGGGCCGGCTGGTGCGCGATGCCGACAAGCTGGAGATGATAATCCAATGCCTGCGCTATGAGGAGGCGGGCAGCCGCGGCCTGGATGAATTCTGGCAGGTGATGGACGGCTACCCCTGGCACTATACCCTCAGCGCCGAGCTGTATGCCGGGCTGCGGGCGCGGCGCCCTGGGAGGCGGGATGACCCTTAGGAATCGGACCCGCAGCGAGACCTTGGCGCAGCGGGTGGTGCGCTGCGACACCTTCTCGAAACGCTGGCGAGGGTTGATGTTCCACCGCGCCCTGGGCGAGGACGAGGTCTATCTGTTTGTGGAACGGCGCGAGAGTGTGGCCCAGACGGCCATTCACATGCTGTTTGTTTTTTCCGCCATTGCTGTGGTCTGGCTGGATCGGGAAATGAGGGTGGTGGATAAGGTGTTGGCCCGCCCCTTCCGGCCCTATTATGCGCCTGCCCGCGCGGCCCAATACTATGTGGAGGGACATCCCTCGCTGCTCGAGCGGGTGAGCGTGGGCGATCTTTTGGCAGTGGATGGTATAGAGAATTCGATGGGGAGGGGTACGTCAGATCGTGAGCACTAGAATCAATCCCAGGCCGCGGGCGGATGGCGCCCGGTGGCTTTTGTGTTTTTTGGCCGGACTGGCGCTGATTCCTCTGTTGTTCCTTGCCGGCAGCGCCCTGGCCCAGGAGTCGACCCAAGAGCCGCCGGTGTACGTGGTGCAGCCTGGCGACACGCTGTATGCCATTGCCGAGCGATTTGGCAGCACCGTCGAGTCGATTGTGGCGGCCAATCAGCTCGCCGATCCGTCGCTGATTTCGGTCGGCCAGCGGCTGATTATCCCCACCAGCCAACCCAGCCTGGTGCCCAGCGTGGCGACTCAGGTCAATCGGCGACTGCACCGGGTTCAGCCCGGGGAGACGATGCCCGGCCTGGCCTTTCGTTTTGGCACGACCGTCTGGGAGTTGCAGAGGCTGAATGACCTGAAGCGGTGGGATCTGGCCTGGCCCGGCCTGGATCTGATTTTCCCCGAGCCGATGCCCGGCCTGACCGCGCCCCCCGCCTTTCCTACCATTGTCGCCGATCCCGCCCCGGTGGTTCAGGGGCAAACGGTGGCCCTGTACGTAAGCCTGGAGGAGGAAGCCGAGATCAGCGGGCACTTTTTGGGGCGCGAACTGGCTTTTGTTCCGGGCGAGACAAGCCATTGGGCCCTGGTCGGGGTCGACGCCATGACGGCGCCCGATCTCTATCCTGTGACGCTGGCTATTACCGAGACGGTCAGTGGCGATCGGCTGTCGGTCCAGGAGATGTTGTCGGTCACGGCGGGCAGCTTTGAGCGCTATAACATTGTGGTACCGGCCGATCGAACCAATCTTTTGGACCCGGAGTTATCGGCCCAGGAGCGGGCCAAGGTCGAAGCTGCCTTTTCGGGCGTCACTCCGGGCCAGTGGTGGACCGATGTATTCACGTATCCGCTGCGGAGCGAAATTCGGATTACGGCGCGTTTTGGCCAGCGGCGCTCGTACAATGGCGGGCCTGTGTCCAGCTATCACAGTGGGCAGGACCTGGGCGCCGATGCGGGCGTGCCGGTGGTTGCACCCGCAGAGGGAAAGGTGGTGCTGGCTGAGGAATTGCAGGTCCGTGGTCAAGCCATCATCATCGACCACGGGTGGGGCGTATTCACCGGGTTCTGGCATCTATCGCGCATCGACGTGGAACCGGGCCAGATGGTGGAGGCCGGACAGCTCGTCGGGTTGGTGGGCAATACAGGGCTATCCACCGGGCCCCATCTCCACTGGGAGATGGAGGTGGGCAGTGTTCCGGTCGATCCGCTGCAATGGATCCAACAGTCCTTTCCCTAGCGGCGCGGTCGACATCGAGGCCATGATCCATCGATGAGCATTGGAGCGAAAGAGAGGGGCCGGCTGGCGATCCTGACGGCGATCCTGCTGTTGGGGTTCGGCCTGCGGCTGCTGCGGTTGGACAGCGGCAGCCTGTGGTACGACGAGACGGTCAGCGTCTATCTGGCGAGCTTGAGCCCCACGGCGATGGTGGCCCACACCGCCGGCGATATCCACCCCCCTGGTTACTATCTGCTGCTGCACGGTTGGCAGCAAATGGTCGGCGCCAGCGATTTTTCCGCACGCTTTTTTTCTGTGTTCTTTGGCCTGCTCCTGGTGGCGATGGCCTACCGCCTGGGCCGCGCCGTATTTGGCGCTGAGGCTGGGCTGCTTGCCGCGTTGGTGACGGCGGTTTCTCCCTTTCACCTGTGGTATTCCCAAGAAGTGCGCATGTACAGCCTGGCGGCAGTGCTGGGTATGGCGCTGCTCGGCCTGGTGGCCCATTGGCTGTCGGCCGGGCGCGATCGATTACCACCTTGGAAAGGATTGCTGCTGTACGGGCTGGGGGCGGCAGCTGGACTCTGGGTTCTGTATTATTTCGCCTTTTTGCTCGTGACGTTGAACGTCATGGTCGCCGTTTGGTGGCTGGGCGTGGGGCGCCCGGACCGGGCGGCGGGTCGCTGGCTGGGACGTTGGGTGCTGGCCCAGGGAATCGCGCTGCTGCTGTTTTCTCCGTGGCTGCCCGTCGCCTGGCGGCAAGTGACCCAACCCCCGGTGCCCCCCTGGCGCGGCTTTTGGCGCCTGCCTTTTCTCCTCTGGCAATCAGTCTCGGCGTTGAGCCTGGGCCAGTCGGTGCATCCGATTCAGGCCTTTCCGGCGTTGTTGTTCTTTGTGGCGCTTGTGGGGCTGGGACTGGCAGCTCGACGGCTGGCGCCGCGCCTGCGGGGCCGCCTGACGGGTGATGGTTTGCCCTGGCTAATGGCCGGGCACGTGGTGTTGCCCGTATTGCTGATCTATGCCGCTTCGTTTGTGACGCCGCTGTACCATCCCCGGTATGTATTTCCCTACTCACCGCCGTTCTACGTGTTGCTGGGCGCGGGGTTGGCCTGGCTCGGGCGTCGCTGGCGACCCCTGGCCTGGGCTGGTGTGGTGGCAATCCTGGTGTTGAGTGGGATTTCGGCCTGCGCTTACTATGCCGATAGCCGTTACGCCCGCGACGATCACCGGGCGAGATCGGAAGAGCACACG
>CAZNQW010000327.1:0-3730 GCA_964575225.1 uncultured Anaerolineaceae bacterium
CTGATGAAGGGGGCGGCGGGCAATGCCGTCCAGACCATGAACGTGATGTACGATTTCCCGGAGCGGCTGGGACTCGAGTTCCCTGGCCTGCATCCCGTATGAGGTGGGAGGAGACAGGACTGTGATTATCGTCAAAGCCGGAGGAAACGGCAGTTTGGATATGGAAGCGGTCTGCGCCGACGTGGCCGCCCTCGTCGAGCAAGGGGAGCAGGTCGTCCTCGTTCACGGCGGCTCTCACGAGACCAACATCGTCTCGGAACAATTGGGGCACCCGCCCCAGTTCGTCCAGACAGTCTCGGGCCATTCCAGTCGCTACACCGACCGCCAGACCCTGGAGATTTTCGCCATGGTGGCCGCCGGCCGCATCAACAAGCTGTTGGTCGAACGCCTGCAGCAACTGGGGGTCAACGCCCTTGGGCTCTCGGGGTTGGATGGCCGCTTGCTGGAGGGCCAGCGCAAATCGATGATGCGCATCGTCGAGGAGGGCAAGGTCAAGATCCTGCGCGGGGAATATAGCGGCAAGATCGAAAAGGTCAACACCGGGCTGCTGACCACCTTGCTCAGTGCCGGCTATGTGCCGGTGGTGGCGCCCCTGGCCATCAGCTACGAGGGCGAGGGATTGAACGTAGACGGCGACCGGGTCGCGGCAGCCATTGGCACGGCCCTCCAGGCTGAGAAGGTCATCATCCTGTCGGATGTGCCCGGCCTGTTGCGCGACTATCCCGACGAAAGCTCGCTCATCGCTCACATTCCCCTGGCCCAGGCTCAGGAGCACCTGGATCGCTATGCCCAAGGGCGCATGAAGCGCAAGATCCTAGGCGCGGTGGAGGCGCTCCAGGAGGGGGTGGGGCAGGTGATCATCGGCGATGGGCGGATCAGCCACCCTTTGCAGCGCGCTCTGGCCGGCCAGGGCACCGTGATCGGGTAGGCGGCCCATGAGCGGTACACCGGACTGGACGGCGTCGGGCGAGATCATTGACCGGGAGGATCGGTTTGGCAGCGGTCTCGCGCCCAAACGCCCCATCGCCCTGGTCAGGGGCAGTGGTGCCCGCGTCTGGGATGCCGAGGGGCGGGAATACATCGACTGTGTGGGCGGTCACGGGGTCGCCATTGTGGGTCACGCCAACCCGGCCGTGGCCCAGGCTGTGGCCGAGCAAGCCTGTTGCCTGACCGTCTGCCCCGATGGGTTCTACAACGATCGGCGGGCGCGGCTTTTGGAGGATCTGATTCGCATCGCACCCCCTGGACTGGAGCGGGCCTTTCTCTGCAACTCGGGCGCCGAGGCCGTGGAGGCGGCCCTCAAGTTCGCCCGTGTGAGCACCGGCAGGACCCAGGTTGTGGCTGCTATGCGCGGTTTTCATGGCCGCACTTTTGGCGCGCTCTCGGCCACCTGGAACAAGCAGTACCGCCAGCCCTTTGAGCCCCTGGTGCCCGGATTCGGGTTCGTGCCCTACAACCGCCTGGAGCCGACGGAAGGGGCCGTCAGTGCCGACACGGCTGCCGTCATCCTGGAGGTCGTTCAGGGCGAGGGCGGGGTGCTGCCGGGGGATGCCGATTACCTGCAGGGCGTGCAGGCCCTCTGCCGCGAGCGGGGCGCACTGTTCATTGTGGACGAGGTGCAGACCGGCTTTGGTCGCACGGGCCGCATGTTTGCCAGCGACCACTATGGCCTGCAACCCGACCTGATGTGCGTCGCCAAGGGTATTGCCGGCGGCGTGCCCATGGGCGCGGTGCTCATCGGCCCGCGGGTCGGGACTTTGCCCAGTCGTACCCACGGCTCTACCTTTGGCGGCAATCCACTGGCCTGCGCGGCGGCTGTGGCTGCCATCCACTACATCGAATCGGAACGCCTGCCCCAACGGGCCGCCGAGCTGGGCGCCCGCTTTCTCTCGGGCCTGCAGGCCATCGACTCGCCTCAGGTGCGCGAGGTGCGGGGATTGGGCTTGATGGTCGGGCTGGAGCTGAAAAGCTCTGGGGTGCCCTATCTGGCGGCTCTGGCCGAGCGCGGAATCCTGGCCCTTTCGGCGGGCCAAGCGGTCCTCCGCTTTCTGCCGCCCCTGGTGATCAGCGCTCAGGACATCGACACCGTCGTCGAGCAGGTCGCCGCTGTGCTGGAGGATTGACGTGGAGAGCGCTGCCTTTTTGGAAGGGCTCCTGTCCATCCCCAGCCCCTCGGGCCGGGAGGACGCTGTGGCCGATACCCTGGTCCGGCAGATGGGGGCGATGGGCTTTCAGGCCTGGCGCGACGAGGTGGGCAACGCCCTGGGCGTGGTAGGGGACCCCGCTGCCGTGCGCACCATCCTGCTTCTGGGGCACATGGATACCGTAGAGGGGGTCATTCCCGTCCATTGGGAAGGGGATCGGCTCTATGGGCGCGGCGCCGTCGACGCCAAGGGGCCGCTGGCGGCCTTTGTCCTGGCGGCCGCGCGGGTGGCGCCCGAACTGTCGGATGCGCGCATCCTGGTCGTCGGCGCTGTGGAGGAGGAGGCCCGCTCCCGCGGCGCCCATTACCTCAAAGAGTTGCTGCCCGTTCCCTGGTGCGTCCTCATCGGCGAGCCCAGCGGCTGGCAGGGGATCACTCTGGGCTACAAGGGGGCCCTGAGCGTGGAGTATCGCCTGACCCGGCCCAACCGCCACGTGGCTGGACAGGAAGCCACCCCCGCCGAAGAGGCCGTCGCCTTCTGGAATCGTCTGTCGGCCTACGCCCGGGATGCCAACGGCGGCGACGGGCAGCGCTTTGACACTCTGGATGCCTCGCTGTGCGCCATCCAGACCCTCAACGACGGCCTTCAGAGCCAGGTGGAGATGGCCATCGACGTGCGGCTGCCGCCCGGCAGCGACCCGGAGGCGCTCCAGCGCGAAATGCTCTCCTGGGTCGATGGCGCCCGGTTGTCCTTTCCCTACCAGGAACCCCCGTATTTGGGTGAAAAGAACACGCCGCCGGTGCGGTCGCTGCTGCGGGCCATCCGTGAGGAGGGGGGCGCGCCGCGATTCAAAGTCAAGAGCGGAACCTCGGACATGAACGTGGTCGGCGCCGTGTGGGATTGCCCGATGGTGGCCTACGGGCCGGGCGATTCGGCGCTGGATCACAGCCCCGACGAGCACATAGAGATCGGCGAGTTCGAGCGGGGCGTCGAGGTCCTGGCGCGGGCGCTGGCGCTGTTGGCCCGTGGGTGATCGGCCAAGGCCCAAAACGGTGAGTTGACAGGTCCTCGATCTTGTGCTATGATAGCGCCACTTGAGCAGGGGGATGACATGGATCGACGTGGGTCGTTTGAAAACCTCATGACCGATGGCCTGGCGAACCGGGCTATTGAGCCCTGCCTTCTTTCCAGTGCGATTTCTGCCCACACCGCGGGAACCTCGACCACCACTACCCGGCCCGAGGCATCGGGCCCTGGATTCGCGCTGGAGAAAAATCGGTTGTCGTAACCATCGACAATTCTGAGGATCGAAAAGGAGCGTGGAGCCAAGAGGCCCACGCTTCTTTTGATGTTGGCGGGTGGTCCAGATCGATACAATCCAGTGGGAGGAGAAGGCGAATGTCGCTGCTAATGATGAAATTTGGCGGCACCTCGGTGGGGAGCGTGGAGGCACTCACCCAGGCCGCCGACATTGTGCTCCAACAGGTCCAAAACTGGGATCAGGTGGCAGTAGTGGTCTCGGCCATGAGCGGCGTGACCGACGCCCTGACACAGGGCGCCCTGACCGCCGCTTCGGGCGATGCCTC
>CAZNQW010000328.1:0-3729 GCA_964575225.1 uncultured Anaerolineaceae bacterium
GGCTGCCACCTTGGCCGTCCCCGAGATCCATCGCCGCTATCCGGCTATGCCTTTGATCCACATGTTCTTCATCGGCCTGGAGATTGTCCTGCTGGCTCTCCTCATGTATGTATCCCTCACCAAAGGCGGAGAGGCAGCAGAATCGGCCAAGATCATCCTTCTGGGAAACCGCAGCATCATCTTTTGGGTGGTGGTCATGGGCTTTGGCATGGTCTATCCCTTCATGGTTCATGTCTATGCCTTTGCCCGCCACAGTCACGGTTTCTATTCGGGTATCCTGGCTGGAGCCGGGATCGTCATTGCCGGGTTGTTCGTGCGCTATCTGATCGTAGCTGCAGCCATTCCAGTGACCTTGTGAGAGAGACGGGGAGTATGCCGACATGAGTCATGATCACGGACTCCGCAGAGTGCGACAATGGCCCAGGTGGGTTGTCGTTCCCATCGGGCTGGGCCTGGCTGCCCTGGCCGTGGTGTTGGGGCTCTTGCTCGAACCGGCCGCGAGCGCTCTGGCACCCGGTCCGGCCGAAGCGAAACCCACCCTCCCCGCCGTGGCCTATGGTCGGGATCTAGCTGTGGGCTGCCATAACTGCCATTTCTTTCTGCCAGAACTGGAGGCCAGCGCCGACGATCCCTATGGCGCGAGCCAATTCCTGATCGACCCCACTTCCGTGCACACCCCTCACGGCTCCCTCGGCTGCGTGGCCTGTCACGGCGGCGACGGGCAGGCACCCGACAAAGACAGCGGGCACCGCGGCCTGTACCGCGACGTGACCGAAGCGCACCCGCGACAATGCATCATCTGCCATTCAGACCTGCCCAATCAGTTGCCCGGCGACGAACTCCTGATCCCTCACCAATTGGTCGAAGGCAAGATCGTCCATGGCGAACCAGGCGACCTGTTCTGTAGCGATTGCCACGGCGCCGTAGGCCATGGCTTTGACCCAGTCACCGGGGAAACATCCTGTTCGATGATGGTTTGCGTCGACTGCCATACTCAGCAAGAGTCATGCCAGGGTTGCCACCAAGGAAATCGGACAAAAGCCGAGATGACCGGTTGCGATGTATGCCACGAGGGTCCCCACGATGTGGTGAACACTTTGACCTGTCCCTGCTGCCATACCTCCCTGACCACCTGGGAAGAGATCGATCCCTCTAGCCACCCCGTCGAGCTGGCGGGCAAACATGCCGAGGCCCACTGCTTCGACTGTCACCAGTACCCCGATTTTCGTGGATTGCACTATGTCTGCGTCGACTGCCACGAATCAGGTCACACCGACTGGGGCGATGAGGATTGCACCCAGTGCCATGATCCGGGCGCCACCTGGGACATTGTGGCTGCCACCTGGGATCGGCACATCGAGCACTGGTACGCCTACAAAGGAGACCATCTGCAGGTCCAGTGTCAGGGATGCCATTTCGAAACCTATACCGGGCTGGATCCCAATTGCGATGCCTGCCACACCCTGCCCGACAGTCACGATCCGAGTTCGACCAAGTGCTGGCTATGCCACTGAGGCTCGCGTGTGCCACACCAACACACCGAGGGATGAGAAGCCTATGACCAAGACAAACCGATTTTTCCGGACAAAGAGCAGGTTATTGGGTGACTCACTGGTGTTGACCCTGTTGTTGCTGGCTTTGGCTGGTTGTTTTGGGCCAGACACCATCGTCGTCATCCCGCCGACCCCCGCGCCCGAACTGCCAACGCCTGTGGTTGAACCATCACCGACGCCCAAAATCCAACGAACCGCCCTGCAGTTCCCCTTGGCCGCACCCGTCCACGTGTCCCTGCAACGCGACGTTGACGCGGGCTGTATCGCCTGCCACACCGACGCAAACGCCCTACAGGATGCAATGTCCACCGTGGAAACAGCCGGTGTCGTCCGCACCCAGGAGATGGAGGGAACCAGTGAGCTGCTTTCGGTCGAGCCCTGGACCCGATTCCTGGTTGATAGCGACAAATTTCAGATGACGCTCCACGGTCGTTATGGCTGTATCGGCTGCCACAAGGGAAATGGCGACACCATGGTCAAAGAGGTGGCGCACCAGAATATGCGCATCGAGCCCAGCCGCGAGGGAGCCTGCACAGTCTGTCACGCGGAGGAAGCCGCCAGCGAGGAGACCAGCCTGCACACAAACCTGACCGGTTACCGGACAGTGCTGGTTGCCCGCAGTGATCCAAGCAAGACGGGTTCCCTCGAAACGATGATGAGCGATCATTGCGACTCGTGTCACACGACCGGCTGTGGTCAGTGCCATGTCAGCCTGCCCGAAACGATGGGCGGCGGGCTCGTGGCAAAGCACCTATTCAAGGACAAACCGGCCATCAACCTGACCTGTGGCGGCTGCCACGGCAGCCGGATCGAAAGCGAATACAAAGGCCACAATAGCCAGGTACCGGGCGATGTACACTGGGTCCAGGGCAACATGCTGTGCTCGGATTGCCATCTGGCTGCCGAATTTCACGGCAAGGTCGAAGCCTTTGTCCACCGCTACGACGGCCGCCCCTTGCCCGACTGCCTGTCCGCAGGCTGCCATCCAAGTGTGGCAGAGGACGACGGGATTCAACAACATGGCGACTCGCATCTCAAAAGCCTGAGCTGCCAGGCCTGTCATGCCACCAGCTATCAGAACTGCTACGGTTGTCACGTGGGCATAAAAGACGGTCAGCCCTACTCAGAACTGAGCGAGTCTCAGTGGACGTTTAAAATCGGGCGCAACCCACTCCAAAACCGGTATCGGCCCTGGAAATATGTCCCCGTGCGCCATGTACCGATCACCCGCGACTCGTTTGCCTCCTATGGCGAGAATGTACTATCCAATTTTGATGCGGTGCCGACCTGGAAATATGCCACGCCGCACAACATCCAGCGCATCACACCCCAGAGTAGGAGCTGCAATTCGTGCCACGGCAATGATCGCGTCTTTTTAACGGCAGCCGATGTGGCTACGGACGAGCGAAATGCGAATCGCCGCGTCATCGTAGAAATTGTGCCAGAACCCATTGAGTAGGGTCTTTTGCCGTGCAGCATCGTTGGGCTGGAAACAGTACCCACCAACAAAAGTCAGAGGAATTGTAAAACGATCTAGAAAGCAAAGCCAAAAGTCACAGCGCCAAATCTCGAATCTCGACGAAAAAGAAAGGAGTGAGCAAACCAATGAAACGAACCATTTTCCCCTTAATCCTGGCCCTGATCCTTTTGGGCGCCTCCGCCTCCACGGCACTGGCAAATGGCGGTCCCCACGGAGGCTACACAGCCACCACGGACGGGTGCGCAGGCTGTCACCGCGCGCACACGGCCATCGGTCCCAACCTGCTCGTTCGGACATCCACGTACGATCTCTGTATGTCTTGTCATGGTTCGGCCGGAACCGGCGCCAACACCAACGTGGACGATGGCCTGTACCTATCGACTCGCGATGACAGCGGTGGCAACTATGATCACGGCATGACCAACACGTCCGACTATGCAGCGCTCTTGGGCGGCGGATTTGTCAACTACCAGAGCGTGGCGGTCACGTCTAGCCACAATCCCTACGGCGTCGAGTTCGCGGCTTGGGGCAACGGGGTGGCGCGCGGGGAATTGGCGAATCTCGTCGAACCATTATCTTGTGCCTCTTGTCACGATCCCCACGGCTCGCCCAACTACCGTATCCTGAATGAGCAGATCAATGGCGTGGCGGTAAGCGTGGCCCAGGTCGACGAAGGCCAGGCCAAAGACTATGACA
>CAZNQW010000329.1:0-3713 GCA_964575225.1 uncultured Anaerolineaceae bacterium
ACCCTATCCTACACTCTTTCCCTACACGACGCTCTTCCGATCTAGAGCCTTTTCGCTGGCTGGGGGACAGGGATTTGAACCCCGATTAGACGATCCAGAGTCGCCTGTCCTGCCATTGGACGATCCCCCAAGAACGGCGCTATTTTAGCATGGAACCGGCCCTCTGGCAAATTCTGGGGTTTCCAAGGTAGGCGCCGATGCCGTTGTGCTCAAGGTTCAGCCTTTTAGCGTCTGTTCGATCTTGGCCCAGGTATCCCGTAGTGTCACCGTCTGGTTAAAGACCAACAGATCCTCGGTGGTGTCCGGGTCCACGACGAAATAACCCATCCTCAGGAATTGAAGGGGATCGCCGGGCGCGGCGGTTGCCAGGCTGGGCTCCACCTGGCACCCTCGTAAAACCTCCAGCGAGTTCGGATTGAGGTTGGAGGTGAAATTCAGGCCTTCGTCCGTCTCGTGGGGATCGGCCTTGGTAAAGAGCCGATCGTAGATGCGCACCTCTGCCGGGCGGGCGTGGGCGGCCGATACCCAGTGCAGAGTCCCCTTGACCCGTCGGCCGTCGGCTGTGCCCCCTCCCCGGCTCTCGGGGTCGTAGGTGCAGTGCAGTTCGACGATCTCGCCGGTGTCGGGATTCTTGATCACCTCGTTGCAGGTGATATAGTAGGCGTGTTTGAGCCGCACCTCGGCGTCGGGCGCCAGCCGGAACCACTTTTTCGGCGGATCCTCCCGAAAGTCTTCCTGCTCGATGTACAGCACGCGGGAAAAGGGCAACATCCGGCTTCCGGCGTCGGCGTCTTCGGGGTTGTTCTCCGCTTCGAACTCTTCTACCTGATCCTCTGGATAGTTGGTGAGGATCACCTTGAGCGGCCTCAGCACACCCATAACCCGCGGGCTGCGGACGTTCAGGTCCTCGCGCAAGCAGTGTTCCAGCAGGGCAATGTCGACGATGCTGTCGTTCTTGGACACGCCGATGCGATTGAGGAAGGTGCGGATCGCTTCGGGCGTCACCCCCCGCCGGCGCAGACCGGCCACCGTGGGCATGCGTGGATCGTCCCAGCCGGCCACGTGGCCCTCCTGGACGAGCCGCAACAGGTGCCGCTTGCTCAGGATGGTGTAGCTCAGGTTTAGGCGCGCAAACTCGATCTGGCGCGGGTGATAGATCCCCAGCGCCTCCAGGAACCAGTTGTACAGCGGGCGATGGTCTTCGTAGCCCAGGTCGCACAGCGAGTGAGTAATGCCCTCGATAGAGTCGGACTGGCCATGGGCATAGTCGTACATGGGATAGATGCACCACGCGTTGCCCGTGCGGTGGTGCTCGGCGTGGAGGATGCGGTACATCACCGGATCGCGCATGTTCATATTGCCCGAGGCCATGTCGATCTTGGCCCGCAGCACGTGGCTGCCGTCCTCGAATTCACCGGCGCGCATGCGTTCGAACAGATCGAGGTTCTCCTGCACCGAGCGGTTGCGGTAGGGGCTTTCCTGGCCCGGCTGGCCAAAGGCGCCGCGATACTCCTTGATCTCTTCGGGGCTCAGGCTGTCGACGTAGGCCTTGCCCTCTCGGATCAACTGCACGGCCCATTCGTAGAGCTGGCCAAAATAGTCCGAGGCATAGTACTCCCGATCGTCCCAATCAAAGCCCAGCCAGCGGATGTCGTTCTTGATCGACTCGACGTATTCCGTCTCTTCCTTGGTGGGGTTGGTGTCGTCGAAACGCAGGTTGCAGAGCCCCCCGAACTCCTGGGCGACCCCAAAGTCGAGGGAGATGGCCTTGGCGTGGCCAATGTGCAGGTACCCGTTGGGCTCGGGCGGAAATCGGGTGTGAACCCGGTCGTAACGGCCGCTTTTCAGGTCAGCAGCCACGGCCTCCCGTAAAAAGTCGGTGCTGGGCGTGGATTCCGTTTCAGTCATGTTCTCACTCTCCCTTTCGCCGGTCCTGACTGTTGGGGTGGTTCCCAACGAGGCGCCATTCTAGCATAGAACCCCTGCCGTGACAAGTCACGAGGCGGACTCTAGACCCGCCAGCGCGTCGATGGCCCGGTCGATGCGCTCCAGGCACGTCTCACGGCCCAGAACCTCCATCGTCTCGAACAGGGGTGGAGCGACCTGTTTGCCGGTGACGGCTACCCGGAGGATACCGAACAATTGCCCTGCCTTGAGGTTCAGCGCGGCGGTGAGTTCCCGCAGGGGCGGTTCGAGGGTCTCGGGGTCGAAGGTGCGCACCCCTTTCAGGGTTTGCTGTACCTGCCGCAGGGCGTGGAGGGACTCGGCGGCCGTCATCTTTTTCCCCACCAGAAGGCCGGCGTCCACGGTCAGCTCGTCCTGGAAGATAAAGTCGGTCAGCTCGACCACGTCCCGCAGTGATTTTAATCTCTCCTGGATCAGGGGCACGATGGGGCGGAGATCGGCGGCCGTGACCTCGACCCCGGCCTCAGCCAGGAACGGGACCAGGCGTTGGGCCAGCTCGTCGCCGTCGAGCTGCCGGATGTAGTAGGCGTTCATCCACTCCAGACGCTCGTAGGAGAATCGAGCCGGAGAGTTGTTGATGCCCGACAGGTCAAAGTGGCGGATTAGCTCGTCGCGGTCAAAAATTTCGGTCTTGTCGTCGTAACTCCAACCCACGCGGGCCAGATAGTTGACCATCGCCTCGGGCAGGTAGCCCTCGTGGCGAAAGGTGCGGATCTCGACGCCGCCGTGGCGCTTGGACAGCTTGCCCTTGCCATCGGGTGCCAGGATCAGGGGCAGGTGAGCGTACACCGGCAGCTCCCAGCCAAAGGCCTCGTAGAGCAACACGTGCTTGGGCGTGGATGGCAGCCACTCGTCGCCGCGCATGATGTGGCTGATCTGCATCAAATGATCGTCCACCACCACACCCAGGTGGTAGGTGGGGAACCCATCGCTCTTGAGCAGCACCAGGTCATCCAGCGTCGAGTTTTCCACGGTGATGGTGCCGTACAGCGCATCCTGGAAGGTGGTCTGGCCCTCCAGCGGCGCCCTAAGGCGGATCACCGGGGTGATGCCCTGGGCCTCGAACTCGGCTCGCTGTTGTTCCGTCAGGTTGCGGCAATGCCGGTCATAGCCCACGTCCTGTTTGTTCGCCCGCTGCTCCTCGCGGAGGGCCGCCAGCCGCTCCGCTGAGCAGTAGCAGTGGTAGGCCTGGCCCTGGTCGATGAGCTGCTGGGCATAGCGGTGATAGAGTTCCAGCCGTTCCGATTGGCAGTAGGGGCCATAGTCGCCGCCCACCTCCGGCCCCTCGTCCCAATCCAGGCCCAACCAGCGCAGGCTGGCGACCATGTCGGGGACGGCTTCGGGGTTGTACCGGCTGCGGTCCGTATCTTCTACGCGCACGATGAATTGGCCGCCATGGTGGCGGGCAAATAACCAGTTGAAAAGCGCCGTTCGCGCCGAGCCCACGTGAAAATAGCCCGTGGGGCTGGGCGCGATCCGCACGCGCACAGGTTTGTCGTTCAAGGTCGTTTTCTCCTTGCGGGTGTGTGTGGTTTGTGCCCACGGCTCGTCGTGGAGCCGGGCTCAGTATACCACAATCTCGCCAGATGGCAACCTTACGGGGTCTGCATCTGGGCCAATCGGGTCTCGATCTCTTGCCGATTGGCCCCGGCGACGACGATGCGGGGGGCAAAGCCGAGGGCTTGCCAAAAGGCAACGGCCTCAGATCGGAAGAGCGTCGTGTAGGGAAAGAGTGTAGGATAGGGTGT
>CAZNQW010000330.1:0-3654 GCA_964575225.1 uncultured Anaerolineaceae bacterium
GGTCTCTATCTTATTGTACCATCCCCGTCAAGGAGGCTTTATGACCGAATGTCAAGGGAATCTCGCTTGACATGGGGCCAAATGGGTGTATACTGAACACAGGGGAACCTTTGGTATCGTAATCCTGGTCGTAATGATCGGGGGATAGACTATTTCCATTCGAGGAGGTGGAAAAATGCCCAAGTTCGAACGTGAGGTGGAGATCGATGCTCCCGTCGAAACCGTGTGGGAAGTGATGGTGAACCCCAATCACTGGCCCCAATGGTTCCCCGGCGTGGAGAGTGTCTCAAATGTGACGTCGATCAGCGAGGGGGGAACCTTTGAGTGGAGCGATGAAGGCCGAACGGGCCGCGGCGTCATCGTCAAGATGGAGCCGATGGAGCGTCTGGAGATCATGACCCAGATGGGCGACGACAAAGACGCGCACATCTTCAAGCTCCGGTCAAGCGGGGGGTTCTTTGGCCTTGGCGCCGACGAGTGCAAGGTCGAGTACACGCTCGACACAATGATGGGAGGCGGCATCCTGGGCAGCTTTGTGGCCGGTGGCAACCCCAAGGATGCCATGCGGGTCAAGAAAGCTGTGCACCTGTTGAGAAAGCTGGTCGAGAGCCTGTAGCCTTGAGCTCTGGCATCAGGAAGGAAAAAGGAGAAAAACCATGGGTCTACTTGCAACGATTATCGTGGGTCTAATTGCCGGTTTGTTGGCGTCTTGGCTCATGAAAGCCAACACGGGTGTGTTGGTTGACCTCATCCTGGGTGTAGTGGGTAGCATTTTGGGCGGCTGGCTGTCCAGCCTGCTGCTCGGCGTGGACCTGGTGAGCGGCATCAATCTCACGAGTATCCTCGTGGCTTTGGTGGGCGCCATCATTGTCATTGCCATCTACCGCTTTCTCAAACGAGGGCGCGTCTAACAAGATCACTGCCGATTGCCGCCTGCGGGCGGGCCGATTTGCATCTGAATTCTAAACAGTGGGTGACCGGTCCTCGTGAAGGGCCGGTCACCCACTGTCTTCCTGTAGAAGACGCCATCGACACTTCTGAAAATCGTTTTATCGCCCATCGCCCGGGCCTTTGATGGGCCATTTGACAAAAATCTATGCCTGCGTATACTCTTACTGCCCCACTGGGGAGAGCGGTATGCTGGAGACGAACAATGGCCATAGAGGGAAAGCAGTCAATGGATACCCGCCAGGATAGTGTGACCGTCCGAATGGGTGTGGAAACGGATGCGCCGGCCTATCGCGACCTGCGCCTGGAGGCGCTGCGCCAGCATCCAACCGCCTTTGGCTCCGACTATGAGACCAATCGGGCCAAGCCCATGGCCCATTGGGTGGAAAGGCTTTGCTTCGAAAAGCCAGGCGATGGTGTGGTCCTGTACTTTGCAGTGGCCGGTGAGACCCTGATCGGCATGTGTGGCATCTCGCACACCGATGCGCCCAAGGGACGGCACAGCTCCTATTTGGTGAGTATGTACGTCCGGCCTGGGTGGCGAGGTCAGCGAATTGCCGAACAACTGATAGAGGCTTGTCTCGGTTGGGCGCGGGAGCACGGGATCACGATGGTCAAGCTGGGGGTGACAGTGACCAACACCCCGGCGATCCGCTGCTACGCCCGGTGCGGGTTTCAGGTGTATGGCATCGAGCCCCAAGCCATTTGGGATGACGGGACCTTTTACGACGAACTGTTGATGGCTCGCGCCCTAACCTGCGAAGGCAAGCCGTAGGCCAGAGAGAAAACGTGAGGGGAAGACATGGAACAGAGAGAAGGTTGGTTGAGAACGATGGCAGGTATCGGTACCCTGCTTATATGGATCCCAGTTCTGGCGCCGTTCGTTTTGTCCCTGGTGCGCATGGTGCAGGGAGCAAGGTTCCGTTTTGACTACCTGATGCCGGCCGAGCTCTTCCCGGTGGCTATGCTGGGCGCAGGATTGCTGCTGTGGACAGCGCTGCAGACGCGCCTGCGCCGTGGCCTCATCGGCGGCGGGCTGGCCGTGGGCGTGGGCTTGCTGGTGGCTGGTCAGGCGCTCGCCGTGGCCACCGGAATGGCCTCGGGCAGCTCCGAGCCGTCTGGCATTTGGTGGGGCCTGGTCATCGCGTCCATCGTTGGGTATGCGCTGGCGCTGATTATCGTGGGCTGCGGTGGATATCTCCTGTGGCGCGATCTGGTCAAGATCTCTCGGTCGGCCATGAAAGGCCTCTCCCCTGGCGACGGTGAGGGATAACGATCGATACGACGCACTATTGGCTATAAACTCGACATAAAGATAAAATCAAGGAACCCTTGCTGTATGTCAGGGGGTTCTGAGGGATCCCGATCTAGTTTCGGGTAGCTCGCCCGGTTCCACCCATCATCAATTATTCTGCGAAACGGACCTCCCACAGATCTTGCTGTGGGAGGCCTTCTACTCGGAGCAGCGCGGTTTTTCTATCGAACCGGCACGGCCCTTCCGTGTAGAATTCCATCGAACTTGCATCACCCACGTGGCACAAAGAAAGGAAAGTGTGGTATAATCGTTTACACCAGAATCAAGGTGATACGTTCGCAAAGAGGAATTCTCTATGGCTTCTGAAACTGGGGTAGACGACAAGCCACCGATTTGGCAGTTTGTGCCCTTGGACAGTTACCAGGTTCCTTCCCCGCCGGTGGCTTATGCCGCCAAAAAGGGGGTGGAATTGCTTCGCAATCTTTTGCGGCGGGACGAACCGGAACCCGAATCGCCCTTTGAGCCGGAAAGCGACCTCCGGACATTGCCCGAATGGCAGCTTGAGCGCCTTGTGCCCGTCGTCGAATGGCAGGATGCCGCCGACGCACTGACGACAGAATTGAAAGATTGGTTGTCGCAGGGCAACCCCAGCCCGCCCATGATCGTCTTGGTGGGTCCTCCCCACAGCGGCTACGCGGATCTTCTGAGAGCCTGGGCCAAGCAGCAGGAATGGTCGGTGATCGAGCCGCCCACGACGGAGCAGATCCTGGCAAAGGACGACCGTTGGTTCTCAGAGCAGTGTGATGGGGACACGCCCTGGGTGCTTCCTACGTTGGAAAAAGCCTACTTGCGCCACGAGTCGGGACTCGGCCTGTTGCGGCGTTTTCTGGATCATGCGCACAGCGGTGGCTTGGGACATGGCATCCTCGGTTGTGATAGTTGGGCGTGGGCCTTTTTGCGCCATGTGTGGCATGGGCGGCAATCTCTTACGCTATCGCTGCAGGCCTTTGACGAGGGCCGGCTGATCGATTTCTTTCATCAGGCGGCCTGTTCTCGCGCCAAAGAGAGTCTGTGGTTTCGCCAATCGGACAATGGGCACTATGTGTTGCCGCCGCCGGATCCGGAACAGAATCCGGGCGAGAGGAGCAAGTACATCAATCTTCTGGCTGCGCACAGCCGGGGGAATTTGGGCGTTGCTCGAGCGGTATGGCGGAAAAGCCTGCTGGCGACTCCCGATGAACTGCTATCCGAAGAGCCCGAGGGGGAGGAGCCCGCTTTTTCAGGTCACACCATTTGGGTCTCGGCCTGGGACCAGATCAAACATCCCACCGTTCCGGGTGGGGCTGGACGCGATGAGGCGTTTGTCTTACACGCGATTCTCTTGCATGGGGGACTGCCTGACGATAGATCGGAAGAGCACACGTCTGAACTCCAGTCACCGCTCATTATCT
>CAZNQW010000331.1:0-3608 GCA_964575225.1 uncultured Anaerolineaceae bacterium
AGTTGTAAAGGTACAATTGCCCCCACACAGGGGGTTGTTCAGCAGGCTCCTAGCCGCAAGATTGCCAGCCGCCCGAGGCCATCGACGAGGACTCCACCATGAGCGAAATACGCATCCTATCGGCCCAAGATTTCGACGCCCTGAGTCACATCGCTACAACGGCCTACCCCGGCTTTAAAATCGTGACCCCAGAGGATCGGGAGCGATTCCGAGACCGCATGCTCCAGCTCCACCAGGAGGATCCCACCGCCAATTTCCACGGGCTCTTTCGTCAAGGGCGCCTGCTGGGCACCATGTGCCTGTATGATTTTGCGATGCATTTTTTGGGAACATCCGTCCCCACCGGCGGTGTGGGACAGATCGCCGTCGACCTGACCCACAAAAAAGAACACGTGGCCAAAGAGATGATGTTGTACTTTTTGCGTGAGTACCGGCGCCGCGGAGCCCCCTTGGTCACCCTCTATCCCTTTCGGCCCGATTTTTATGTCAAAATGGGGTTTGGTTACGGCTCCAAGATGAGCCAGTATCGGATCAAACCTGCCGCCCTGCCCCAGGGACCCTCCAAAGCGAGTGTTCGTTATCTGGGGCCCGACGACAAGCAAGCCATCGTCGACTGCTACCAGCGCGTGGCTACCCGAACCCATGGCATGATGCACAAGACCGAACGCGAGATGCGTAGCCTGTTCGCCCGGCCCCAGAACCAGATCGTCGGCGTCGAAACCGACGGTCGCCTGAGCGGCTATCTCGTCTATACCTTTGAACAGGGCCACCACTTTATCACCAACGATCTCCACATCCAGGAATGGATCTATGAAACGCCCCAAGCGCTTGCCGATCTGTTGACCTTTCTCCATAGTCAGGCCGACCAGATCCGCGACGTCATCATCGATACCCAGGATGAGGATTTTCACCACCTGCCGGCCGACCCCCGCAACGGTTCTGACCGCCTGATCCCCAGCGTGTACCACGAGACCAACAGCCAGGGAGTGGGCCTCATGATCCGCGTGGTCGATGTGCCAGGCATTTTTCAGCAGTTGGCCGAGCGCGATTTCGGCGGGCAGAGTTGCACGCTGAACCTGGTCATCCAGGACAGTTTTCTTTCCGAAAACCAGGGCGCCAGCCTGCTCCAGTTCGACCGGGGCCGGGTGCGCCTGGGGGTCCAGGCCAGTCCCGATGTCGAACTAAACCTTGAGATTGGCGACTTTTCCTCGCTGCTCTTTGGCACAGTCCAACTTACAAGTCTGATCCGGTACGGGCGCGCCACGCTCTCTGATGAACGATACGTTTCCGTTCTCAGCCGCATCTTTGCCGTCGAACAAAAGCCGGTGTGCTTGACCCATTTCTAGAAATTCTGGAGGGAATCCATGACAAACCAGATCGAGTTGCACAATCCTTTTCGCTCACAACCCAACCCCTGGCCCGAAATCCGCAAGCGGCGAATCCAAACGTTGCTGCCCCAGGCCATGCAGCTATCGGGCATCGATTGCTGGTTGGTCGTCTGCCGTGAGAACAACAACGATCCTCTCGCCTTACACGTGGGCGCGGAAAACGCCGGGGGCACCGCCGTCTTTGTCTTTACCCAACAAGGCGACAAGGTCGAATCCCTTGCCTTTTCCCCATGGGGCGAGGCAACCGCCCTCAAGGGGATGGGGTTGCACGATCGCGTGATCCAATTCGAGCGGGGTACGGCGGTGTGGCCCCTGGTGGCACAACATCTTCAAGCCAGCAATCCGCGGAGGATCGGCGTCAACTGCTCGCACCGCCCCATCGCCGACGGGCTTTCCTGGACCCAACGGCTGGAATTGGAAGCTGCATTGGGTCCCGACCCGGCAGCCCGCCTCACCTCCGCCGATGACCTGATCGCCGAATGGCTGTCGGTCAAACTGCCGGAGGAGGTCGACATCATGCGCCGTGCAGGCGAGCTGACCGTCCAGATCCAGATCGAGGCCTATGGTACGGTAGTGCCGGGCAAGACCCGGGATAGCGATGTGGGCCGCCACATTCGACAGCGTATGGCCGAGTTGGGCGTCGGCGATTCCTGGGCCCCGGACCAGAATCCCAACGTGAATTCGGGGGTAGCAGGCGGCCACTCGGGCCCCACCGACAAAATCATCCAGCCCGGCGATTTCATCCAGACCGATTTCGGCATCAAGGTTCACGACGTGTGGTGCACCGACTATCAGCGCTTTGCCTATGTGCTGGCGCCCGGCCAAACCGAGCCGCCGCCCGACGCGCTCCGGAAATGGGAGAACGGCAAGCGGGGCAGCCGCATCGTGCGCGACACCATGCGGCCCGGCATCCGCGGCTATGACGTGGACAAGGCACAGCGCGATTGGATGGAAGAGGCCGGCTCGCGCCCGGTCAAATGGGGCACCGGTCACCCGGTGGGCTACTGGGCCCACGACATCGGCCCGGCTCTTACGGGAGGGCAGTATCCCGAGCCGCCGGCCGACGCGCTACGCATCCTGCGGCCGGGCCAGACCTTTGCCTATGACGGCTTTTTCAACTGGCAGGTCGAGCATGACGGGGAACCGGCCGAACGGGGGATCTCGGTCGAAGAAATGATCGTGGTCACCGAGGACGGCGCCGAATACCTGATTCCTCCCCAGGAAGATCTGATCCTGATTCCATCGAAATAGGGGGTAAGAACATGCCAGTAGGTACCAGGAATACCGAAATCGCAGGCTGCGGGCTGCACCATGTCTCCCTACAAACGCGGGACCTTGACGCATCGCTGCGGCTGTACCGCGAGGTGCTGGGCATGAAGGTTGTGGCCGAAGGCGGCTCTCCTGAGCGCAGGATCTTTTTGTTGGACATGGGCGACGGCAGTCACATGGAACTGCTCGGGCCCCTCCCCGGCGCAGTCCCACCAGGGGCCGGCGATCACGCGCCCATCGCCCATCTGGCGCTGACCACCACCGACATCCAGTCTGCTCTGGAGCGGGTACGGGAAGCCGGATACATAGTCACGCGCGAACTCTGCGACGTGACGATGGGCGATTTTCAGGCTACCATCGCCTTTTTTCAGGGACCCGATGGCGAGGCCGTCGAGCTGTGGCAGTCCCACTGAGCGAGGGGTGAAAAAGGGCGCCTACGCGACGCCCACCACCCATCGCACCTGATCGACATGCCAGGCGGCGCCGCCCGGCATGTCGTGAATGCATCTACCCTATCCTACCGGCCGGCTATCCACCGGCAAGCAGGGCCTCTACATCTGCCAGGGAGCCCCGCCACGGGCCGGGCGTTTCTTGCTTGAGTGTGGTCACCGCTCCTGCCAGCCGGGTCGCTTCTGCGGGCGACCCGGTCAATCGGCGGCCCAAATAGGTGGAAAAGCAGGTATCGCCC
This sequence comes from uncultured Anaerolineaceae bacterium, assembly GCA_964575225.1. Taxonomy (GTDB): domain Bacteria; phylum Chloroflexota; class Anaerolineae; order JAAYZQ01; family JAAYZQ01; genus CAZNQW01. The sequence goes on from CAZNQW010000331.1 coordinate 3,346, forward strand.
CGTCCGGTGCGCCCAGCCAACGAGCGAGGCGTAAAGGGCGCGTGGTACACCTGCCCCTCGGCGAACACGGTTACACCCGACGACTGGGTCAACACAACCTCTTTGGGCCCATAGTCGGCCAGCCGCCGGGCAGCCTCGTCCAGATCGGTGAGCCCGGTGAGCAGCTCGGCTTCTGCCCGGTCGACCTTGAGGTAGGTCACACGGGCCAGAGATCGGAAGAGCACACGTCTGAACTCCAGTCACGAGATTATCTCGTATGCCGT
>CAZNQW010000332.1:0-3603 GCA_964575225.1 uncultured Anaerolineaceae bacterium
CCCACCACCCCCCTAACCTACACTCTTTCCCTACACGACGCTCTTCCGATCTCCAGGTGGTCCGGGTGAACAGAAAGCCGGGATCCCAGAGGGCATTGTGCCCGCCCTCAAAACCGCCAGAGGGGCCAAAGATAAAATAGATGCCCGATAGCGCGCACACCAAAAAGGACAGGGCGATGACGGCATCGATGATCAGATTGATGACGCCTCCGCGCGAGAGCCCACTGCCTTCTGGTTTGAGAGCAGCAAAGGCGCGGCGAGTCATGCGCTGAACCCAGCTCCAGTGGATGGAGAGGTGAATGACGACGGCAGCGATCATGGCAATGCCGCTCCACAGATGCAGGTCGCTCCAGGTATGACGTTCGAACAGAATGGTAAGTCCATAGGTTGGGTTCCGCCCGCCCTGGTATCCACCGGACGGAAGAAACAGAAAATAGATGCCCGAAAGGGCCGCTAGCAGGCCGCCAAAAAAGACGGCCGCGTCGATGAGCCAATTGGCTCGGGTTTTCGACGACATTTGAACAGACTTGGACATGGTTTGACCTCCTTGCAGGGGAGGAGTCGGGCTCCTCCACGTACGGGTCCAGTATACTGTACAATTGTGAAAATCCCGTGAAGGGCTTTTGAAATTCTAGTCAATTTGCGGTGTTGGGTTGAAAAGGGAAGGGGACAAGGGCTTGAGGCTATGGGCCGGGGTTCGATGCCAGGGGCGGCCTGGACACCAGGAATCCGCGCAAAACCCCCACGATGCGGGAGCTTCCAGCCGGGGGCAAGTTACCCAGAAAGCTGAAACGCACCCCGAACATGAGGGGCTAACCGAAGGGTTGCCCCACCAAAGAAAGGGAGGCTGCCCGATGTCTTGGGCAGCCTCTTATTTTCCATGTAAAGGTCGGGTGTCGTGCTAGGCGTCGTTCTGGTTGCCCGAGTCGATGTTCGGGCGGTTGCCGTCAAGGCCATAGCCGCCCCGGGCGCCACCGCGCCCACCAAAGGGCATGGCCTGGTTGAGCATGGTATCGATCATGCTCTTGGCGCGTTCCTGCATGTCGTCGGCCTGCGCCTGGGTCAATCGGCCGTCGGCAACGGCCTCGGCCAGCCAGTCATTGTGCTGGCTCAAGAAGGCGTCGGCGATGGCCTGGGGATCGACGCCCTTGTCCGCGGCGACTTCGGCGAGGGTCTTGCCACCCTGAAGCTCGGTGAGCAGGTCGTTGACCGGCATGCCTAGAACCTCAGCGGCCACGTCAAAGGGCGAGATCTGGGAGCCGTTCATCATGCTGCCGCGGCCGGGCATGGTGTTAAACTTGCCACCCTGGGGGCCGCCCATTCCGCCCCGATTCGATCCCATCGCGCCCGGTCCAATCATGTTCGGGCCATAGCCATCGGCCATTTGCTCTTGCATTCGCTCGGCCTGCTCTTGGGTGAGCCATCCTTCGTCAACGGCCTCTTTGAGTACCTGTTCGTGGGCTTGATCGACGGCTGTGTTGTACTCGTCCACCGGGATGCCCAGGAGTTCGGCCACGGTCTCGTGGATTCGCTCGCGTAGATTATTCGGCCAGGCTGTCCCATCGTCGCCGGCCTGAGCAAAAGCCACCGCGCTGACAGCCGCTAGCCCGACCAGGGCGACCAGAGCTGCAATTCCGACTAGAGAGAGTATTCGTTTCATTGTGTACCATCCTTTCATAGTGCGGGCAGCGCCCGCCGGATTCCACTGAGTTCATTGTACCACCTGTTTGTGAAAAACCTGTGAAGGATTCGTCAAGATCCTATGGAGCCGGAGAGAAGGCCTTCTGAAACCACCGGCCACCGTCGAGCCTGCTTCAGGGCTATGGCAGGGCTGTTGCATTGTCTCTTGACCGATGTGATTTGGTTGGGCTCCGCGCCCCGTCCTCGGGGCGCGGTGGTCTGCCAGGTGTGCAGGCCGCCCCCGAGACGGGGGCGGCGAGCTCCAAACTAGATTGACTGGCCGACTTTGCAACAGCCCTAGGGCTATGGCATTGTCTCTTGACTGATAGGATAGGGGCTGAACTCTGCGTCCCGTGTCCACACGGCGTGGGCAGATCCACGGCGCGAGAGTGCTCGAGGCGGGGGTGACGGCGTGCACGGAAATTGGCTACCACTGGCGCAAAATTCCCTGGAATACTGCTTTCCAAAACAGAACATATGTGCTATAATAGAAGCCAGATCTCACGATTGGGATCAAGACCCAACCTCTCTGCGATGAGACCCCACAGAGGCCTCCTATCTCTACGAGACTGCACAGGGGCCTCCTATCTCATCCATGCGATTGTGCTGAGGTCTTGTCCAAAAGTGGGACGAGCGCCCTGCCGTGCCAAAGATGGCACAGGGTAAAGGCCCGCTGTGCCAAAAATGGCACAGGGTGAGGGCTCGCTGTGCCAAAAATGGCACGGCAACAAGATCAAGATCTTGTTTGTTGTTGTTGGGATCCATATTGCCAATCAAATATGGAAACAACAACAGATCCATGGAGGCGGCGGATTGTAAAGGCACGGCAGGCCGAATCGGCCGTGTACGGGCGCGTGTGCGTCGCAGACGACGCGCGAAACCCGCCCGTAGCGATTCCACCAAGGGCAGCGATTGTAGGTGATGCGGTGCGGACACGGGGCGTCGAGCAGCCGAACCCCGGCAAGTCCGGAATTCGCAGCAGCCCTGCTTCCTGTCACAGGGCTGTTGGATTGTCCCTTGACGCACCTGGAAAGATATGGACCCCCGCTTCCGGGGGGTGACGTTCGTCAATCCACGCACCGTCATGCCCGCCGCGAGTACCCTCGCGCATAAGCGCCGGCGTACCCCCAGGCAGCATCCATCTTGCGCCGCACCACGTCTTGGCCGACTTTAACAGTCCTGCATCCTGTCAAGCTGGGTCTTGACCGGGGGCCTGTTGCCGTGTACAATGGTGGAGATTCGGGCATCACAGATCGTCGCACGGACCATTGGGGCTCCCGTGGGTTGGCGCTTTCAGGAGCAGGTGTGATGAACGTGCAGGGCATCGGCGAACACGACCGGGTGGGCGCTTGTCCGCGGCTCTGGGACTCGCTTCTTGAGGTTGGCTGGTTGCTGGCGGCGATCCTTCCCCCTTTGGCCGTGAACCTGTGGGCGGCCCAGCCTTTTGAGCCGGTGAAGGCAGCGCTGCTTCGTTCGGTGGTGTGGGCCATGGCCGCCGTGTGGATCGTAGGCGGGCTGGTCCAGCGGCGCAGCCTGTGGCGCGAGTTCTCGGCTCACCCCCTCTTTTGGCCCATGATGGCCGTCCTTGGGGTCCAAACGCTGGCTACCTTGGGCTCGGTGGATCGGGGCCTGAGTGTGTGGGGCAGCTACGAGCGCGCCCAGGGCCTGTGGACGCTGCTCAGCTACGGGCTGTTGTTCCTGCTTGTGGCGGCCCGGCTGCGCACGTTTGAGCAAGGGCACCGTCTGGCGCTGGCTCTGGCGGCCACGGCGGCGCCGCTGACAGCGCTGGGCCTGGCTCAGGCCCTCGGATGGAATCCCCTGCCCCTGATCACCGATGCCCGTTCTCCCGTCTATGCCACGCTGGGGCGCTCCAATTTCCTCGGCGCCTACCTGGCGATGCTCCTGCCGTTGACACTGGCGTTC
>CAZNQW010000333.1:0-3588 GCA_964575225.1 uncultured Anaerolineaceae bacterium
CTGTGGCCAGCTATCCCTTTACCACCATCGATCCCAACGTGGGCGTCGTCGAGGTGCCCGATCGGCGGCTCCAGGACGTAGCCGCCATTGTGCGACCCGAGGAGGTCAAGGCAACGACCATCGAGTTTGTCGACATTGCCGGATTGGTCCAGGGCGCCCACCAGGGCGAGGGGCTGGGGAACCAGTTCCTGGGCCACATTCGCAACGTCGACGCCATTGCCATGGTGGTACGCTGTTTCCAGGACCCCGACGTAGCCCACGTCACCGCCGAGCTGGACCCCCTGGCCGATATCGACGTCATCGACCTGGAACTGATCCTGGCCGATCTGGGCACCGTAGAGCGCCGGGTGGAAAAGGTTCGCTCCTCGGCCAAGGCCCAACCCAAAGTGTATGCCGCCGAGTTGGAGCTACTGGCTCGCCTCCAGGCTCACCTGGAGGGCGGTCATCCGGCCGCGAGTTTTGCCCCCAGCGACGAGGAACGGGAGATGTTGGCTCCCCTCACACTCCTGACGACCAAGCCTCGCTTGTACGTGGCCAATGTAAGCGAGGAAGACCTGCCCGATGGCGGCGACTTGGCCGCCCGGGTGGTAGAACGCGCTCGCTTGGAGGGCGCTCGGTCCGTGATCCTCTGCGCCCAATGTGAGGCCGATCTGTGCGATTGGTCCGAGGACGAGGCAGCCGAATATCGGGCCGAGCTGGGGCTGAAAGCGCCTGGGCTGGATCGCCTCATCGAGGCTAGCTATCAACTCCTGGATCTGATCACCTTTTTTACGGCCACGGGCACCAAGGTGGTCCGTGCCTGGACTCTGCATCGAGGACAATCGGTGCTGGAAGCCGCGGGCATGATCCACACCGACATGCAAAAGGGCTTTATCCGCGCCGAGGTCGTGTCCTATCCCGACCTGATGCAAGCCGGGGATTTTGCCGCGGCTCGCGAGCGGGGCTGGCTGCGACTGGAGGGTCGCGACTATCCGGTCCACGATGGTGACGTGATCCACATCCGCTTTTCTCCCCCCCGATAACTCTGCTGTTTGCCGACTGGCTTCTGGAGAGGGCAAAAGGCCGTCTCCAGATGCCTGTTCGTCCCTGGCACGCATCCTTTTCCCCACTCTGGTGTTTCTACACCGCAGGGAAAGGAAAAGGAGTGCACTATGGAAGAACGAGTCGTGGTGACCGGCATGGGCACGGTCAATCCGTTGGGCCATTCCGTGCCCGAGACCTGGGAGGCGCTTGTGGCAGGCCGTTCGGGCATCGGGCCAATCACCCAGTACGACGCATCGAATCACAAAGTCAAAATTGCCGGCGAGGTCAAAGGATTTGACCCCGCGGCACGGTTGGGTCACAAAGAAGCCCGCCGCACCGATCGCTTTGCCCAGTTTGTCCTGGTCGCCGCCGATGAGGCCATGGCCGAGGCCGGACTGGCGCTCGACCCCGATCAGGAGAACGATCACGTCAGCGTCATCGTCGGCTCGGGGATTGGCGGCCTGGGCTCATTGTTAGAAAATGCCGCCGTGTTGCGCGAGCGAGGGCACGCCCGTGTAAGCGCGCTCATGGTGCCCATGCTCATGGCCAACGCCGGGGCAGGCCAGGTGGCCCTGCGCTACGGCATCCACGGGTCCGCGCTCGCAGTAACGTCGGCCTGCGCCACAGGCACCGACGCCATTGGCCAGGCAATGGAGATGATCCGTCGTGGTGTGGCCCACGTCGTCGTGTGCGGTGGCGGCGAGGCCAGCCTCCTGCCCCTGCCCATGGCCGGATTTGCCAATATGGGCGCCCTCTCGCTGCGCAACGATCGGCCGCAAGAAGCGTGCCGGCCCTTTGACGCCGACCGCGATGGCTTTGTCGCAGCCGAGGGAGCAGCCATTCTTGTGCTGGAGAGCCTCACCCATGCCCGGCGCCGTGGAGCGCGCATCCGTGCCGAGGTAGTGGGCTATGGCTCCAGCTGCGATGCCCATCACATCACGGCGCCCGATGAATCGGGACGGGGCGCCATCCGCGCCATGACCCTGGCCCTGAAAAGCGCCGGGCTGGAGCCTGAGGAGGTCGACTATATCAATGCCCACGGTACCAGCACTCCTCTCAACGACGCCATGGAAACGCGGGCCATTCATCAGGTCTTTGGCAGCGCCGCCCCGCAGATCCCCGTCAATGCCACCAAGTCCATGACCGGCCATCTGCTGGGAGCAGCCGGCGCCCTGGAGGCCATTGTCTCGATCAAGACCCTGGAAACAGGCACACTCCACCCCACCATCAACTACCAAACACCCGACCCTACCTGTGACCTGGATTATGTCCCCAACCAGGCACGCCAGGCCCATCCTCACACGGCCCTCTCCAACTCTTTTGGCTTTGGGGGACACAACGCGTCTCTCATTTTCCAGACCTTTGAAAGGTAAAATACCTTGTCCGACACAAGATATCCATCAAGCCGCCGAGGCCACATCATCGGCTGGGGCAAGGCCTTGCCCGAGCGCGTGCTGACCAACGACGATCTGGCGACATTGGTAGACACCTCTGACGAGTGGATCCGGCAGAGGACCGGCATTGCCGAGCGACACGTGGCGGGTGAGGGAGAAACCACCTTTTCCCTCAGCCTGAAGGCGGCCCAGGATGCTTTGCACATCACCAACCTGGATCCCATTCACCTCGATCTGATCATTGTGGCCACCGTGACGCCCGATTATCCATTTCCGGCGACCGCCTGCCTGCTGCAGGATGCGCTGGGCGCCCAACATGCGGCCGCCTTTGATCTGCAAGCGGGATGTTCCGGGTTTGTGTACGGATTGAGCGTGGCTGCCGGGTTGCTGGCGAACGGATTGTACCACTATGCGTTGGTGGTGGGCGCCGAGACCCTTTCGCGCATCACCGATTGGACCGATCGCACCACCTGCGTGCTCTTTGGCGATGGGGCCGGGGCCGTGATTCTCGAATCGCGGGAGGAACCCGGCGGGATTCTATCCTCGGTTCTGGGCGCCGATGGGTCAGGGGGCGAGCTACTGATGATTCCGGGAGGCGGCAGCGCCCACCCCACGTGCGTCGAAATGGTGCAGGACCGGCAACACTTTATCCAGATGAAAGGCCAAGAGGTCTTTCGCTTTGCCACCCGCACCATGCCCGAGGCAGCTCGACAGGCGCTGGAAAAGGCCGAGTTGGGCGTGGACGATGTCGCCCTTTTTGTCCCCCACCAGGCCAACGACCGCATCCTGCAAACGGCGGCCAAACGGCTGGGGGTGCCTGAGGACAAGATGTTCTCCAACCTGGCGCGCTATGGCAACACGTCGGCCGCGTCGATCCCCATTGCTCTGTGTGAGGCCATCGAACAAGAGAGGATCAAGCGGGATGACATCATTGTCCTGACCGGCTTTGGCGCCGGCTTGACCTGGGCCGCAGCGGTTGTGCGTTGGAGCCTGCCCTTGCCGAGCCCCGCCCCACAGCGCCGAACCATCCTCTGGCGCAGCCTTCGTTTCCGTTGGGCGCGGTTGCGTTCTCACCTGCGCCGACTGTGGCGCCGCGTCGATGCCCGCCTGTTCAATCTGAGGTACGAACAGGATGGACGGCGCAAGGGATCGGGCCCCAAATAGACAGGGG
>CAZNQW010000334.1:0-3571 GCA_964575225.1 uncultured Anaerolineaceae bacterium
CGCGATAATGAGCGGTGACTGGAGTTCAGACGTGTGCTCTTCCGATCTCCCACAGTCCGATTCCTGGCACACGAGCCACACACCATTCACCAACGTTAACTGACCGGGATCCTCCCCTTCCTTGCGAGTGGGGCCGCTGACACAAGCCGGACAACGAAGGATCTCCAGGAGTTCCTGATTCACCATGTTCTGCCTCCAAGGCTACAAAGTTGCAGATTTCGCACGCCGCCATTATAGCATAAAGGGCGACCAAGCTCAATCTGGGGGAACCTTGCAGAGCAAGTGACCGTCTATTAGACGGTGTTGACATTCGGAAAACGAGTGAGGGTATGACTGAACAGATTCCGCAAAAACCTCCTGTTGGACATGGGACCCAAGGCACGCCCCAAGAGAACGGGTACCAAGGGACGACACCCACGGGAGACCCGCAAATGGGGCAACCTCCAAGCCCTCGGCCTGCTTCGCCCCCGTCTCAATGGGCGGATCGGGGAGGGGCTCGAACTTCTGCGTCCCAGAGGGAACAGACTGGCTACCGCGTGCCACCCCCTCCCGCGATGACGGCGGGCTCTGGCGGTGGGCGGCGTCGGCCCAACTTTGCCACAGTTCTGCTCACCTCTATTCTGTCCCTCGTCTTTTTGTTTTTTGTAGCGGTTTGTGGACTGCTGGGTGCCTATGTGGTGATCGCCTCGGATTTGCCCTCGCCGGATAGCCTGCGGGGTCGCACCGCGACCTTTGTCAGCACCCGGATCTTTGACCGGGATGGACATCTGCTGTACGAAATCTTTGATCCCAACGGGGGTCGCCGAACCTTGGTCCCCTACGAGCAGATCTCCCCCTATCTGATCCACGCCACCGTGGCGACCGAGGATAGCCGCTTTTGGCAGCATCCGGGCGTGGACCCCATCGGCATCCTGCGAGCCGCTTTCTACAACGTGCAAGAGGGAACCATCGTTTCGGGCGCCAGTACGATTCCGCAGCAGTTGGCCCGCCTCGTGCTGATGTCTCCCGAAGAGCGCACCGAAATCAGTTATCGACGCAAGATCCGCGAGGCGGTTCTGGCTTCGGAGATCAGCCGTCGATATTCCAAACAAGAGATTTTGGAGATCTATGTAAACGAGATCAACTATGGCAGCCTGGCCTACGGCATTGGCGCGGCGTCGGATACCTTCTTTGGGAAATCGCCCGCAGATCTGACCTTGGCCGAAGCGGCACTGCTAGCCGGCCTGCCCCAGGCACCCGCCTATTGGGATCCCTACAGCGACCTGGAAAAGGCAAAAACGCGCCAGGCCGTAGTCCTCGATCTGATGGCCGAGGAGGGATATATCAGCCAGAGCGAGGCCGATGCCGCCAAGTTGGAACCGTTGGACCTTCAGCCCCTCAGCTTTGACGTGGAAGCGCCCCATTTTGTCATCTGGGTGCAGCAGCTTTTGGAACAGAAATATGGGGCCGAGGTTCTCTATCGCAGCGGCTTGCAGGTGTACACTACGTTGGATTGGGACCTGCAGGCGATTGCCGAGCAGGAAGCCCAGGCTCACCTCGCCACACTGCAAGACCGCCACGCGACCAACGCCTCTGTGGTCGCCCTAAAGCCGGGCACCGGCGAGATCCTGGCCATGCTGGGCAGCGCTGATTTCTACAATGCCGAGATCGACGGGCAGGTGAACGTATCGCTACAACCGCGCCAGCCCGGTTCGTCGATCAAGCCGGTGACCTACGTCACCGCCTTTGAAAAGGGGTGGACGCCCTCAACCCTCATCTGGGATGTAACTACCGAGTTCAAGGATGGGCTTGGTAGCTCGTACGTGCCCAAAAACTATGACGGCAAAGAGCATGGACCGGTGCGGGTGCGTGAGGCACTGGCCCAGTCGCTGAACATCCCTGCGGTCAAGGCCTTGGACTTTGTGGGCTTGCCGGCCATGCTGGACACTGCCCGCAGGCTAGGCATTGAATCGCTGAATCGGCCTGATTATGGCCTGAGCCTGACCCTGGGCGGAGGCGACGTCACCCTTTTGGAGATGACGGGGGCCTTTGCCGTTTTCGCCAATGGCGGGAAACGGGTGCCGCCGGTGGCCATCCTGCGCATCCACGACGCAGCCGGCAACCTTTTGGAGGAATATCAGCCCCCGGCCGGCGAGCAGGTGATCAGCCCCCAGCATGCCTATCTGATCACCGATATTCTGTCGGACAATGCGGCGCGCGCGCCGATCTTTGGCCGGGATAATGCCCTCAAACTGTCGCGGCCGGCAGCGGCCAAAACCGGCACCACGGACGATTACCACGACTCCTGGACCGTCGGCTACTCGCCCGAACTGGTCGTTGGCGTTTGGGTGGGCAATGCCGACAACACGGAAATGAAGGGGGTGACCGGTTCGCGCGGCGCGGCGCCCATTTGGCACAATGTGATGGAAAAAGCCCTCGCCGACCAACCCGCCTCCCAATTCGCACGGCCGGAAGGCATCGAGGAGATTGTCATCAGCGCCGACGCCGGTTCGCTGCCCAGCGAGGTCTGCCCGGCTGACCGACGCCGCACCGAGATCTTTGCCACCGGTCAGGGGCCGCTCGGTCCCGAGTTCGATTTTCACCAGTTGGTGCGCATCGATCGGACGACCGGCGCGAGGGCAACCGAGTATTGCCCGGCCGACGTCATTGAAGAACGCTATTACTATGTGCTGTCCGGCCCCGAAGGACAAAAGTGGGCCCAGGATCGGGGCATTCCCCAGCCTCCCTCGGAACTCTGTCCCGTCCATACCGGGCCTGCCCATGTGGCCTTGTTCCAGCCGCTTCCCGGAGAAGCCGTACAGGAAGAGGTCTATGTGGTGGGCCGGGCCAACCGACCCGATTTCGACCACTATATCGTCGAGTATGGCGAGGGGCAGGATCCCCTGGGTTGGGGCCTGGTAGCCGGGCCAGTGTATGCGCCCGTGGATAGTGGCTTGTTGGCGGTGTGGGACGTTCGCTCCCTGGTCGATCGCGACTATACCCTGCGAGTAGTGGTGTACGATCATCTGGGCAACGGCATCGAGGCCCGCACCTGGGTTTGGGTGCAAAACCCAATGCCGACCTGGACGCCGACACCGACCCTCACCCCGACGCCCAGCGCCACGGCAACACTGCTCCCTACCCTGACGCCCTGGCCCACCGACACGCCCTGGCCCACCGACACGCCCTGGCCTACCGAGACACCGAGGCCCAGCCCAACAGCCGAACCCACATGGACCCCGGCGCCGACATTGACGCTGCCCCCTACCCTGACACCGGGCCCCACCCTATCGCCCATGCCCGGGATCACGGTGACGCAGGTGGTGACCCCCTAACGGGGCCGGGACCCTTTGCCGACAGGGAATAAGGGTCAGCTCCATATTTTTGACACAGCGACGGTTCTGGGGTACACTTGCACCAAGACGTAGTAAGTGCTGTCCCGGATGACGAATGCACCGCCCAGTCTTACCACGGCTTGGGCGGTGTTTTGATTCCGGTTCCGGCAGCGAGCTGCTCGTCAAAGAAAAAAAAGGAGAAGCACAAAATGGATGAGCGCGAGACAGGGACGGTCAAGTGGTTCAACGATCAGAAA
>CAZNQW010000335.1:0-1802 GCA_964575225.1 uncultured Anaerolineaceae bacterium
ATCTCGTGACTGGAGTTCAGACGTGTGCTCTTCCGATCTACCCCACGGGACCGAACAACAGGCAGGTTCAACAGACCTCCGAGTTCTCCCAGAACTCGCAGGCCTTGGTCCCCTACGACATTTGTCGCACTCCACCCCCACGCCCCGTGGAGGCCAAACCGGTGTTTTGGCCGATGACAACCGCGCCCCCGGCGGCTATACTATCCTCAACATTGTCTCTCCTGATGACGGGGCGCTCAGAAGAAACGGGCCTTCTGAGCGCTCCTGTCGGTTCAGGGCGCAGCCAGAAATCGGGACCCTGTGGAGGCCGATCATGATCCCACAGGCGGGTTCATCCGCCCCAAAGGACGCCATCCGCGTGCTCATCGTCGACGACCACAGCATTGTGCGCACCGGCATCCGCGCCCTGTTGGCCACCGAGCCCGGTCTGGAGGTGGTCGCCGAGGCCGAGGACGGCCAGCAGGCGCTGGACCGCGCCCAAGAGGTGCAGCCCGACGTAGTGCTGATGGACCTGGTGATGCCCGGCATGGACGGGCTGGAGGCCACCCGGCGCCTTGTGGGGCAACAGCCCGAGGCGCGGGTGCTGGTGCTGACCAGCTTTAGCGGCGACGACCAGGTCTTTCCGGCCATTCGAGCCGGGGCGCTGGGCTACCTCCTCAAGGATGCGACGCCCCACGAGCTGGTGCAGGCCATCCATGACGTGGCCGAGGGTCGGGCTGCGCTCCAGCCGGCTATCGCCCGGCGGCTGTTGCGCGAATTGGCCGACCCGCCGGCGCCCGAAGCCGAGCCCGACAGCCTGACCCCCCGCGAGCGACAGGTGTTGCAGTGGGTGGCGCGGGGCCGCACCAACCGCCAGATCGGCGATCAGTTGGGCATTGGCGAGGCCACCGTGCGCACCCACGTCAGCCGCATCCTGGCCAAATTGGAATTGAGTAGCCGCACCCAGGCCGCCCTCTATGCTCTGCGCGAGGGTTTGGCCGTTCCCCCCAATGGCGACAGTCCGCTGACCTGATCGTCACCCTTGCACACACGGGCGGCCGAGCGCCAGCCCGTCACCCGCTTGAAAACGGGGGCCTATGGGTTCCCGCTTTCGCGGGAACGACGACGTGGGCATCACCCCAGCCCAAGCGCCAGCCCGTCGCCCCCGGGAAAACGGGGGCCAATGGGTTCCCGCTACTCCGGGAACGACGATGTGGGCAGAACCCAAAAGACCCCCGAGTTCTCCAAGAACTCGGAGGTCTTGGTCCCCTACGACAAATGTCGTAGGCGCCTCCACGCCGCGCGGAGATCGGCCCCCACGGCGATCGACAAAAAGGCGCACCCCGAATCATCGATTCCACCGATGACAAGGCCGCATCCCCCTGATATACTCTTCAATGGGCCGGGGAGCAGATGGCCGCCCACCGAGCGGCGGCTCGAGGGGAGCCCCCCGGCGCAATGCTTCCCAACCACTATCCAAGGAGGGCCAGGGGCGGACCAACCAATCAGCAAACACACCAGGGGGACCCTTTTCCCCGAGCGGGCTGCCGCACCCGCCAGGCCAGACCAAGAACCAACCCGATGATTCCAAAAAAAGGGAGGAGAACCCTGATGCGCAAGAATCAGATCGCAAGTCTTTTGGCCTTGATGGTCGTCGTGAGCATGCTCATGGCTGCCTGCGGGGCCACGCCCGAACCTCAGATCGTCGAGGTGGAAAAAGAGGTGACCAAAATCGTCGAGGGCACGCCCATCGTCGAGACCGTCATCGAGACCCAGGTGGTCGAAGTTGAAAAGGAGGTCGTCGTCGAAGTGACCTCCACCCC
>CAZNQW010000335.1:1812-3541 GCA_964575225.1 uncultured Anaerolineaceae bacterium
CACCCCGCCGCCCATCCCCCAGGGGGGCTATGTCACCGAAGTGACCTTTGCCGACGCCAAGATCCTCAACCCCATCCTGTCGACCGACGACCCCTCGTCGATTGTCCATGAACGGATGTTTGGCGCGGCGCTCCAGACCGACCCCTACACCGGCGAACTCTACCCCGACCTGACCACCGGCTGGGACGTCTCGGACGACGGCCTGATCTACACCTTCCACGTGCGCGAAGGCGTCCGCTGGACCGACGGTACGCCGGTCACGGGCAAGGACTTTGCCTTTACCTACAAGGCGCTCAAGGAGGGCAACCTGGATTCGCCGCGCCTGAGCAACGTCGAGTATGTGGAAGAGATCAACCTGGTCGATGACATGACCGTCGAATTTATCTTTTCCGAGGTCAACTGCGCCGCCCTCAACGACTTGAAACTGGGATGGCTGCCGGCCCACATGTACGGGCCCGACTATACCGACATCCAGACCAACACCCTGAACACGGCGCCCACGGTGACCAATGGCCCGATGAAATTCGAAGAGTGGGTCAAGGACGACCACGTCACCCTGGTCGCCAACCCCGATTATTGGCAGGGCGCGCCCCACCTGGACGGCTGGATTTTCAAGACGGTGCCCAACGCCACGGTGGGCGTTCAGCAGCTCATCACCGGCGAGGTGGACGTCTTTGACGGCATCGAGCCCAAATACCTGGTAGAGATGGAGATGCAAGACCAACTGAGCATCTTTAAATACTTTGACGATGGCTACACCTTCTTGGCCTTCCAGTTGGGCGACCCCGACGACCCGCAACCCCGCTGGAACGAGGATGGTACCCTCAACGAGAACCACGGCGAGCACCCCATTCTGTCCGACGTGCGGGTGCGCCAGGCCATCACCTACGCCACCGATCGCAACGCCATCATCTCCCGCGTGATCTTTGGCCAGGGCGCGCCCATGGAGGCCAACGTCCTGCCCATCATCGACTGGGCCTTTAACGAGGACCTGCCCCGCCGCGAGTACGATCCCGAAAAGGCCGCGGCCCTTTTGGAAGAAGCGGGCTGGATCGATCAGGACGGCAACGGCGTGCGCGAGTGCCACGGTTGCCTGAGGGCCGCCGAAGGCACGCCCCTGGAGCTGAACCTGATCACCAACGCCGGCAACGAGACCCGCGAGAGCATCGGCCTCATCCTGCAGGACGAACTGGGCAAACTGGGCCTCAAGATCGAATTCGAACCCATGGAATGGAACGCCTTTGTCGGCACGCTGGTGGGCCAGGGCTTTGACCTGTGCATCGTCGGCTGGACCGACACCGGCAACGACCCCGACGACGAGGGCACCTTTGGCTCGGCATCCGACCTGCCCGACGCGGCCTTTAACTTTAACTCCTACTATAACCCCACCGTCGACGAGCTGCTGACCACAGCCAAGACGATGCCCGGCTGCTCGCCTGACGATCGGGGGCCGCTGTACAAGCAGATCCAGGAGCAGATCTATGCCGACTCGCCCTATGTCTTTCTCTACGAGCCGCGCGACATCCTGATCTACAACAAGCGCATTGCCGGCATGGACCCTGGCGACTGGGCCTTCCGCCACAACATCCACGAGTGGTACATCGTCCAATAGCTGAACACCGGCCCGCGGCGAGGGCACCCGGCCCGTTTGCCACGCCGCGGCGCCCCCCCCAAGCCGGGGGTAGCCTCGATGGGCCGCGAAGTGATCCGCCGCCAACTCCAGGCCAAC
>CAZNQW010000336.1:0-3538 GCA_964575225.1 uncultured Anaerolineaceae bacterium
CGGCGCCAGGTCTTCGGGGGTCATCAATTCCAGCGTCAGGGGGTGGCGGTAGGGCGGCGGTGGCTCTGCCATGTCAGCGATGAGGTTGTACCACTGGGTCGGCATTTCCTTTTCACTCAGCAAATACTTGAACTGCTCCATGTTTCCCTCCTTTGATTTTGCCTTTCTTTGAAAATACAAAAAACGCCCATCCTCATAAGAGGACGAGCGTTCTATGCCGATCATAGACACCCGCGGTGCCACCTCAGTTAGGCGCACCTGCCAAAAAAAGAATCCGCCGGTGACGGCGGATCGATCTCGGACAGGCCAGCCTCACTCTGTGCAGGTACGGCCCTTCCCAAGGGAAAAGCGATACCCTCAGCCCTGATAACGGTGGCGACTCCGGCCCTTTCTACTTGCCAATGGCGTTCGGCGGGCGACTCCCAGGTCCATTCAACCCCTGCGCTGGTATCGGGCTTCCACCTGCCCCCGACTCTCTAGACCTCGCTTTGGCGCCTACTACTCCTGATCTCCGTCTTTGCGTATCTGATTATTGCGGGCGAGTCTACCACAGCTTGCCCGGCTTGTCAAATGTCGGTCGAGCTCCGTGTGGCTCAACGGCGCGTCGGGTCCAGACGTTCCCCGCGGCCGAAAAGATCCTAGAGATGGGCGCGGAGTTTGTCCATCAACTTGTCCTTGGGCATAAAGCCCACCAGTCGCTCGACGGCCTCCCCACCCTTGAACAAGAGCAGCGTGGGAATGCTCATCACGCCATATTGCATGGCCAGTTGCCCATTGTGATCGACGTCCAGTTTGGCCACCTGAAGCTGCTCGGCATTCTCGGCGGCGATCTCTTCCAACACCGGGGCAATCATCTTGCACGGACCACACCACACGGCCCAAAAATCCACCAGAGTGGGCTTGTCCGCCTTGATCACCAGTTCTTCAAAGGTGGCTTCGGTGACTTCGATTGGTTTTGTCATGAGTCTACTCCTTTGTTCATTCGATTGGTTCGAGAGGGGGCAGGTTTTCTGCTGCCGGCGACGAAAAGTGGGAAAACAGAAAATCGAGAATGCGCCCCATCTGCTGCCGAGCCTTTTCAGGCTCTGCCGCGTCGAGGCATTCTTCGACAAAATTCGTGGCAATGAGAGAGCCGATGCGGTCCAGGGCCGAACGCGCCGCCATGAACTGGGTGAGGATGGCCTCGCACCCCCGTTCTTCTTCCACCATGCGTTGCAGGCCTCGGATCTGTCCTTCGACTCGCTTTAGCCGGTTTGTGATCTCTGCGGTTCCCATCCTTTGTACTCCAGACACGATACCCCTACCCGGTAATGCAGTCAGTGTAGCCGGTTTCCGGGGTTTTGTCAAATAAGAGACGGGGTTCCCGGGCAATTCTCAGTAGGGCTCGCCTCCCACAAGCGCATCGCGCGGGCGAGCCCGAGACCCGCCCGCACAAAAGGCCCATCAGGGCACTGAAAGTGCGGACACGGCCGTGCGGACACGGGGAGCGCACTAAAAAAGGGCGGGATCTGGACGATCCCGCTCGAATTGGTGAAGCAACCCCACTGCCCAGGGGCCAGGCCAACGCCCCAGCTCTACGAGACCGGTTGGCCGCCCTCGCCGATGCGCCGCTCCGTCCCCTGGAGCAGGCGCTGGATATTGGGCCGATGGGCATAGACAATAATGACCCAGGCCAGCACACCATAGGCCACGTAGGTCAATGGCAGGATGCCCTCCAACCCCAAGACGAGCTGAACCAGGGGCATCAAAGTAGAGACGATCAGGGAACCCAGCGAGGCGTAGCGAGTGACGGCAATGGTCACCAACAACATGACCACCAGGCCCAGGGCCGCGGGCAAATAGATGGCACCCAGCGCCCCCAGGGAGGTTCCCACGCCTGCCCCGCCACGAAAGCGCAAAAAGACCGAATAGTTGTGACCGAGAATGGCCGCTGCACCGGCAAGCACCTCAACCTCCGGATAGCCCGTCATCTGCCCGGCAACCCAGACGGCCAAGGCGCCCTTGCCGATATCCAAAAGGCCCGTGAGCAGCGCCGGAACGACGCCGGCCGACCGGAGCACATTGGTGCCCCCCGTCCGACCGCTTCCGTACGAAAGGACATTCACACCCCATAGCCGGCCCAGAAGAAATCCGGCCGGGAAACTGCCCAGCAAATAGGCCGCAACCACAGCCGCGACCAGTGTCAATCCTTCCGTCATGTCCACATCCTCCTATGGCCCATAGCTAGATCCCGCTGCTTACTAGAACACACAGCAGGCTCAGGAGTTACGCTTCTGGAGTACATTCGGCTATTCGGAAACCAGCCGCAGGCCGGGTACCACGTCGAGATCCCAACCGGCGCGCTCCCCGCTCTGAAAGCGGAAAAACCCGAGGGAAGCCACCATGGCGGCATTGTCGGTACACAGCGACAGCGGGGGGTAGAACACAGGCACCGGGCTCTGCCGGGTCATCTCGGACCTCAGCAGTTGATTGGCCGCCACACCGCCTGCCAGCAAGACGACGCGGGCCTCGTACTCTATCGCAGCCTGGCAGGTCTTTTTGACCAGCACATCGACCACGGCCCTTTGAAAACTGGCCGCCAGGTCGGCTGTGGGCATCACCCGCGCCGAGGCATGAGCACCTGACACCCGGGGTGTGCTCGTACGCTTGCCTCCGATGTCTGGAGTGTAGGTCTGCGCAATCCGCAACACGGCCGTTTTGAGTCCCGAAAAGCTGAAATCGTGGGTGCCAGGCAACCAGGCGCGAGGCAGCTCGAACGCCTCCGAATCGCCTGCCTGGGCCGCCTCCTCGATGGCCGGTCCCCCCGGATAGGACAAGCCCAGCAGGCGCCCCACCTTGTCAAAGGCCTCCCCTGCTGCATCGTCCAGGGTGCCGCCCAACCGCTGATAGTGCCCATGATCGGTCATCAGAACCAGCTCGGTGTGCCCGCCCGAGACCACCAGGCACAGCAGCGGAAGCTCGGGAGCCGGGCCGTTGACGAGCCAATTGCCATAGATGTGGGCCTCGATGTGATTCACGCCGATCAGCGGCAGGCCGCGCCCCCAAGCCAGGGATTTGGCAGCATTGACGCCCACGAGCAAGGAACCCGCCAACCCCGGCCCATAGGTCACCGCCACGGCATCGATGTCCTCCAAGGTCACGGCGGCTTTGCGCAGCGATTCTTCAATTACCGGGTTGATGCTGAGGATATGCTGCCGCGAGGCCACCTCGGGAAACACACCGCCATAGCGCTGGTGCAATTCCACCTGCGAGGCCACCACGTTGCTCAAGATCATCCGGCCGTCGACCACGACCGCGGCAGCGGTCTCGTCGCACGATGTCTCGATACCCAAAATCAGTGCCATACGCCTCTCCCGGCGCAAGTATACCAGATTTGCCTCGCGGTGACAATCTGATATGGGGCGTGGGGCAGGGCCCTGTGTAGGTCCTTTTGGAAAAGTCGCAACCCTGGCAACCGGCGCGTCACCCCCGCAAAGGCGGGGGTCCATACGCCTTGTGGCCCAAAATGGATGCCACCTGTGGGTACACAGGTGCTTAG
>CAZNQW010000337.1:0-3515 GCA_964575225.1 uncultured Anaerolineaceae bacterium
AACCCGAGAGGGCCGTGTTCTGGGCCGGTCGGGGAGCCACAGCCTCTGCCGGGGGCTCGGGCTGGGATGTGGGGGCGACCGTCGGCTCGGCGGGGAGCGACTCACCCGTGGGGACTCGCGTCGGCTCTACGACCGATGCCGGTGCAGGAATGGGCCCGCTTCCACATCCAACCAACGACGAGATCAACAAAAGGGCCACCAGGGCCATAAGGAACCTGTTCACTTCGGGTCGATGCATAGGATTACCTTCTCTCAGGGTGTAGAGGGTACGATGACGCATTACGGCCTATCGCACCAATCGTCAGTTCGACGGACGGCGAGCTTTGGTGGGTCTGCGAGTGCTGCCGATTTGCCACCTATTGTACACGACCTTGGGCAATTACGCAATTGCCATGGGTTCAGGTCCACGGCTGTTAAAGTCGGGATTTACCTACGCTGGGCCTATCGAGAGCATTGTGAGGTTCGCGTGGGCCACACTGTGAATGGCTTGCCATTCCTCAACCAACTTGACAAATCGAGGTTCTGGGGGCATACTGGAGATCGTCGAGCTTGCGTCCCAGATCAGATTGCCAGCCAAAGCCCCAATGTCAGGGCCGATAGGGCTGAGGACAACATGTCGCAAACTGAACCGCGAGTGAGCAGGGTTACCCGTTCCAAACAACAGGCCCAGTCCTCGTATGATCGACTCAGCCGCTGGTATGACCTCCTGTCCGGTGGCGTTGAGAACAGACTCCGTGACGCCCAATCCGCGACGGCTCGGCCCTGGGGCTACGCCGGAACCTCAGAGAATGAGGTTTTATGTTAACCCTGATCACCGCCGTCCTGGGGTTCCTGCTCTTTGTCGTCGCCCTGCACACCATCCTTCGCATCATTCGCTCGTTCTACAAATTCCCCATGCCCGAGTTCCTGGCAAACCTGATCGACAATCCGCTGCGGCGCAAGATCCAGCCCCCCGCCGAGATGCCCATTCGCCACGGCATAGAACCGGGGATGACGGTGCTGGAGGTGGGTCCCGGCAACGGCCGTTACACCCTTGAAACGGCCCGCCGGGTCGGCGCCACGGGCAAGGTCATTGCCGTCGACATCGAGCCGAGAATGATCGAGCGAGTGGCGCAGCGGGCCCTCTCGGAAAGAGTCACCAATCTGGAGGCCAAGGTAGCCAGCGTCCATGCCCTGCCCTTTGACGACGGCACCTTTGACGCCGCCTGCCTGATCTCGGTCATCGGCGAAATCCCCGAACCCGAGCGGGCGATGCGCGAATTCCACCGCGTGCTCAAGCCATCGGGCACCCTGGCCTTCTCCGAGCTGCTGTTCGACCCCGATTATCCGCGGGCAAAGACGCTGGTGCGGCGCGCCGACCGGGCGGGATTTGTCGTCAAGAACAAGATTGGCAACTTTTTTGCCTACACGTTGGTCCTGCACAAACAACCGGGCGCGTGAACGGTACCGTCGATTGGCGACAAGACCGCGATACGTATTCGAGGTTCACCAATGGGTACGCCTATGCAACAACCTGTACAGATTCTTCCCATCAGCGAAGAGCATATCGAAAGCCTTCACCGCGCTTTGGACTCGGTGGCGCGGGAGCGGTTGCACCTCGCGATGCTGGAGGCGCCCCCTCTCGATGCCTTCCGAGCCGTCGTCCTGGCTAACCTGGCCCGGGGCATCCCCGAAGTTGTGGCTCTCGATGGCGACCAGGTGGTCGGCTGGTGCATGATCTCCCTCTTTAACCGGGAGGTGTTCGAACACCGCGGCAACTTGGGCATGGGCGTCGTCAAGGCCTATCGCCGCAGGGGCATTGGCCAGCGTCTCATGACCCACGCTCTGCAGAAAGCGAAAGACATGGGCCTGGAGCGCATCGAGCTGGAGGTCTTTGCCTCGAATACGCCGGCCATCGCCCTGTACGAAAAGATGGGATTTGTCACCGAGGGGATCAAGACAAGGGCGCGCAAGCTGGACGGCGAGTACGACGATGTGGTGCAAATGGCCCTGTTTCTGTGACGCGCCCACCTGCGCCACCTGCGGCGGCTGCCCCAGACGGTAGAAGCGATGGGTTGACGGCCGGGTGCCCAGCCGGCAACCCCGTCTGCCCGGTTGCGCTGTCCATCTCGAGTTCCGCCAACCACAATTGTTTTGGAGTGAGAAAGGAGAAAATCGATCATGGACCAATCCACTGCCGAAAAGGCAGAATATGGCAACTGGGTTTCGACGAAATTGGTGGTTGTGCCTGGGGTGATAGGTCTGTTCTTTGTCGCCCTGGCCTTCCTACTGCCGGGATTGATCCTCGTCGCCCTCGTTTTCTTTCTGTGCGCTCTCTACTTTGCCTATGCGCGCTATCAGTTCTCGCCCCAGGGGAGAGACATTCAGACCCGGATACGGAACCTTGTCATCGATCACACCAAAGGTTGGGATGGGACCGGCCGGATTCTCGATATCGGCTGTGGGAATGGGCCTCTGTCGATTGATCTGGCCAAGGCTTACCCTCAAGCCCAGGTCCTGGGTGTAGATTATTGGGGCGGAACCTGGGAGTATTCCAAGGCCGTGTGTGAACGCAACGCAGAACTCGAAGGGGTAGCAGACCGGGTCTCCTTTGAGAGGGCGAGCGCTTTGGCGTTGCCGTATGACGACGGGGCCTTTGACTTGGTGGTCAGCAACCTGGTTTTTCACGAAGTCCACGACGCCAGAGACAAGAAACTACTCCTCAAAGAAGCCCTGCGCGTGGTCAGACCAGGAGGTTGGTTTGTCTTCCAAGACCTTTTTCTTTGGAAACAGGTTTACGGCCCGATCGAGGATCTCGTAGCATCGATCGGAAGCTGGGGAATCAAAACAGTGAACTTTGTCGATACCAGCATCTCTGATTTTATCCCGAGACTGCTCAAACTGCCCTTCATGGTTGGGACATTGGGCATCTTTTACGGGAGAAAGTGATTTTTTCCAAGCAACGTACAGGTGCACACTCTGGGGAAGAGGGAAAACCAATGGAAGAAGCCTACCAAATCATGGCCACCGACCAACCGGCATGGGAAACCATCGGCGGGGGCATTGGCGCTTACAACGAACAACAGGCCGGCAGCGACCGGGGGAAAAGCCTCTGTTTCGTCCTCCGCGCACCCGACCAGGAGATCGTAGGGGGCGTCATCGGCGCGACCTACTGGGATTGGCTGCACGTGGACCTCATGTGGGTCAAAGAGGAGCTGCGGGGCCACGGTTACGGACGGCGCCTGTTGGCGGCAGCCGAAGAGGAAGCGCGGCAACGCGGCGCGCGGAATGCCTTCCTGGACACCTTTACCTTTCAAGCGCCCGGCTTTTACGAGAAACAGGGCTACCGGGTGTTCGGCGCCCTGGACGACTTTCCCGCAGGCCACCAACGATTCTTTATGACCAAAGCGCTGTAGACGCGACGTTGGGCCCCATCGCCCAGCCCAGGAGCCCGCCCGATGCGCAGCGAACAAGCCATGCTGGAGCTGATAGATCGGAAGAGCACACGTCTGAACTCCAGTCACGAGATTCCATCT
>CAZNQW010000338.1:0-3510 GCA_964575225.1 uncultured Anaerolineaceae bacterium
TACCTGCAAATTCCACCGTACATCATTGGAGACTTTTTCAGGGATCTCCTAGGGCGTGGCGACGTTGGCAGCCACGAGGATGGGATCCCATACCGGCGAAAAAGGCGGCGCGTAGGCCAGGTCCAGTTGGCGGATTTCGTCGATGGTCATATAGTTGTGCAGGGCAGTGGCCAGCACATCGATGCGCTTGGCGACTTCCGTCCGACCGATGATCTGAGCGCCGAGGAGTCGACCGGTGGGGTTGTCGGCAATGAGCTTGACGTGCATGTCGGCGGCTCCGGGGAAATAATGGGATACGTCTTTGTCGCGGATACGGGTTTCGCTGGGGTCGAACCCGGCCGCGCGTGCATCGGACGCGGTCAGCCCGGTGGAGGCCACAGCCAGGTCAAAGCAGCGAACCACCATCGTGCCCACGATGCCGCCAAAAGTGGCCGGCTCGCCGCCGATGTGGGCGCCAGCTACGCGGCCCTGCTTGTTGGCCGTGCTGCCCAGGGGGATGTAGGCCGGTTTGCCGGTGATGCGGTGAAAGGCCTCGGCGCAGTCGCCCGCGGCATAGATAGTGGGTCGATTGGTGCGCATGGCGGCGTCGGTGGCGATGGCCCCCGACTCGCCCAGGTGGACCCCGGCTTCCCGTGCTAGGGCCGTGTTGGGTTGGGCGCCCATGCCCAACAGGACCAGATCGCAGGGGTAGGAGCGCTCCTGGGTGATCACGGCCTCTACTTGCTTTCGGCCCTCAAAGGCCTGGGGCGTGCCTTGTACCACCTGGACGCCCTGATCTGCCAGCTTGTCGTGGACCAGGTCGCGCAGGTCGTCGTCCAGCGTGGACCGCATGACCTGCCCGGAGCGGATGAGCATGGTCACGTCCAGGCCCAGCCTCCGGAAGGTTTCGGCCATTTCGACGCCGATGTACCCTCCGCCGATAATGACCGCCCGGCGCGGCCGTTTCTCCTTCAAGAAGCGGTCGATGGCGATGCCCGATTCCAGAGACCGCAGGACAAACACTCCTTCCAGATCGTGGCCGGACACCTTGGGCCGGATCGCTTGGGCGCCGGTGGCGAGGACCAGGTAGTCGTACCCGGTCGGAAATTCGACCTCGGTCTGTCGATCGCGGACCTGGAGGGTGCGATTTTCGGCGTTGATAGCCGTCACCTGATGATGGGTAAGGACCTGCACACCCTGTTTGGCCATCTGTTGAGGAGTGCGAGCGATCAATGACTGAGGATCGGGGACGTCGCCGGCAAGAAAATAGGGCATGCCGCAGGCGCCGTACGAAATGTATGGTCCCATCTCATAGACGACCACTTCCAGCTCGCGATTGGTGCGTTTGGCCTTGGCTGCGGCGCTCATGCCTGCGGCGACACCGCCAATGACGACAAGACGTTGCATCTTGTTCTCCTTTCCGTCATGCTTTGGGCTAGGGTGAGGCCAAGCCCGCTTGTTCAACGGCCAGCGGCTCGATTGAAAGCTGGTCCACCTCCAGCCATTGCTCTGCGTCCACGTCCAACAATCCCCAGCGAACGCGTCCCCAGGGCGTGGCGACCAGATACTGGTTGTCCAGCCACAGGACAAAGCCGAGAGGCCCCTGCGGCGAAGGCGCCTGGAGCAGCGGCTGAGAGCGATCGTCGACGGCAAAGCGAGCGCCCTCAGCGGTCCAATCGAGATAGTAGGTGTGCCAGGTGGTCATGTCGACATCCAGCCGGGCTTCCCCGATCTGGAGGGCGCGTTGGATGGATGGCCACAGTTGACGATAGACCGACGGGACGTTCATCAGTGCTATTGCCGGTAGTGCCGTCAGAGCTAGGGGCAGGGCGATGGGCCGCAGTGCATCTAGGGTCGCTGCTTTCCAACCACATCCGGGTGTGGATAGATCGAGTTTGATGTCCGATGGCGGCGACGAATAAAAGAACCAGACTGCCCGCGGCAAGGTGGGCAGCCTGGCCCCTGTCATCAGGAATGGGTCGTTCCAGAAACCAAAGCCGGCGGTGCCCCGCAGCGTCGGACCCGGGCCGACAGCCGGATGGGAAAAGCGAGCCTGGACGGTGAGCCGGAGCGGCGGCTGCCAGGCAAAATGACGCCTGGGCAGGCCCTGGTAGTCGTCGATCTGGGCGTTGCTGTACCGATGTCCATAGGAGGTCCCCACGGCGAATCGGAGGCGGGAACCGGCGACCTCCAGGCGACCCTGGCCCACCAGGCGTCGCTGCCAGCGACCGCCAAAGGCAACCAAGGGCTCGTGCGACACCGGTTGTGGTGGGTTTGCCATTTCGCCTCGCGATTGCGGCCGATCGGACGCTCCAGGATCGACCTCCAACGGACTCGGCTACTTGGACCGCTTGCGAAAGTCCTTGATGAAGCGCATGCCATAGTCATCGCGCCCAAGGACCAGATCGGTAGCCAAGATATATTGGCCCACCTTGGCGGCATCGACGATGGGGCAGTTCAATCCGGCAGCGATGGCGACGGCCAAAAAGGCGCCGTTGATAGTTTCGCGGTCGGGCATGCCAAAGGAGATGTTGGATGCACCCAGGGTCAGGTTGAGGCCGATCTCTTCCTTGATCTTGCGCATGGTGTCAAGCGTCACCTGTCCCGCTTTGGAATCTGCCCCGACGGTGAGGGCCAGCGAGTCAATGACCACATCCTCGCGCGGGATGCCCAGCGACTCGGCCCGCTGTACGATCTTTTTGGCCACGGCCAGTCGTTCGTCTGCGGTGGGCGGAATGCCCTCGTCGCTCATGCACAGCCCAATCACCGCCGCCCCATATTCAGCCACCAGGGGCAGCACCCGGGCCAGGCTGGCTTCCTCGCCATTGACCGAGTTGACCAGCGCCTTGCCGTCGGGATTGATCTGTTTGTGCATGGCCAGTGCGGCGGCCAAAGCCTCGGGGTTTGGGGTGTCGATGGCCAGGGGCACATCCACGTTTTCGAACACAAGCTGTACGGCGCGGGGTAGTAGATCGACCTCGTCCACGCCGGCGGCGCCGACGTTGACGTCGAGCACATGGGCGCCGGCAGCCACCTGGGCCAGAGCTTCCTGGCGAATCACGTCCAGGTTGCCGGCCAACAGAGCCGCAGCGAGTTTCTTTTTGCCTGTGGGGTTGATCCGCTCACCAATCATGACGGTGGGATGGCCGTCGGCGATGATTACTTTTTTCCCTTTGCCTTTGAGAACGGTTTCCATGGAAAGTTGGATCCTCCTTTTTCGATAATTCCAGGGTGCAACTTGCCTCACGTGGGGGCCAGTGGGTGCATTATGGCATAGCTGACAGGGCCTGTCAAATCTCGAGAAGGGACAGCCGCTCCAGCGGGATCTGGGTACAGCCAGATGGGGGAATCTTCTGACAAGTCACGGGAAAAATTTGCACGAATGGCAAAAGTGGGGTATACTGGGGCCGCGTTAGCACTCAGGTTGCGAGAGTGCTAGCGCAGGACTTTTGTAGAATTCGATACAATCAAAGGTGAGGAGGGACATACGATGGCACTCAATTTGAAACCGTTGGCGGACCGACTGGTGGT
>CAZNQW010000339.1:0-648 GCA_964575225.1 uncultured Anaerolineaceae bacterium
GACCTCGACACCGCGCTGCAGGACGAGCTGGGTGTCGGGAGCGAAGCGGTCTTTGGCCAACGCGCGCAGCAGGCGGAAGAGGTAGTGCACCAGATGCAGGGGGCCGGGCTGACCAACGAGCTGGGCCGGCAACTGGTAGAGACGGTGGGCGAGAGCCTGGAGCGGAACCCGCGCCTCACCGTCCAGCAGTTCCGCGAAGGTGGCAGTCCCGCCCGCCTTGCCCGCATGCGCCAGTGGGACCGGGCTACCGGGGACGCCGAGACCACCGATCGCATCGTGGACGGACTCATTGGCCTGGGTTCTCCCGGCCAGGCCACCGTCTACGAGATCCCCCGGCCGCCGACACCGTCCCCTGTGCCGTCCGTCGCGTCGACTGCACCTGAAACAACGGCGCCGGCCGCCGAACCTGCTGAGATATCGGCCTGGTCGCTCCCGTCAACCGCCGAGTCGCACAACCCGCAGTCTGATCCGGACCTCTTTAAACGGCTGCGCACCTGGCGGTTGGAAGCGGCGCAGCAACAGGGACAGAAGGCCTTCTACGTCTTTCCCGACGCCACGCTGCAGCGCATCGCCGCAGCCCGACCCCAGTCGTTGGAGGACCTACAGGCGGTCAAGGGCGTCGGCCCGAAGAAGCTGGAGCAGTACGGC
>CAZNQW010000339.1:658-3468 GCA_964575225.1 uncultured Anaerolineaceae bacterium
CAGGCGGTGCTGGACATCACTCGCCAGGGAGCCGACGAATCGCAGGCAAAGGAGCAAGAGGCATGAATCAGAAGTCAAGACCCAACGCTGAAGTGACGAAGAACCCTACGGCTGAAGGCGACGGACCGACAGGCAAGGTGCGCCGGGCCTTCTCGGCAGGAGTGCGCTGGGTTGTGCTGGTTACCCTCTTCCTGCTGGCTTCGTGCCTCCTGGCCTCCTGCTTGCTGGGCCTCTCCGGCCAGGCGCAGACCTCCGGCGCCGACCCCTACGAGCCCGACGAGCTCGACCCGCCCTGGATCGCCAACGCCGAGCTCCAGGAGCGCTCCTTCTACCCCGACGGCGACGTGGACTATGCCCGCTTCCGGGTCAAGGCCGGGCAGTGGTACGACATCCACACCCAGGACCTGGCGCCGCTTGTCGACACATTCCTGACGGTCGAAGTTGGAGCCATCCTTTTCGAGGACGATGACGGCGGCGCCGAGCCGCTGGCCTCACGCGTCACCTTCCAGGCGGCAGAAACCCTTGATGTCCTCATCACCATCATCACCACCCAGGGCGTGTACAGCACGACCCAGACCTACAGCCTGTATGCCGGCGAGATCCCGGCGCCCACACCGCTACCAACCGACACGCCGGCGCCCACCTCGACCCCGAGGGCGACAGATCCGCCACTACCAACCGCAACCCCTGCGAACCCCATCATCAGCTTCTCTGCCACGCCCGACTGGTTGGAAAAGCCAGGGGACTGCACCACCCTCCGCTGGCACGTCGAACGGGCGACGGAGGTCTATCTGGTCCTCCCCAATGGCAACCAGGAAGGGGTAATTGGCGAGGATGAGCGTCAGGTATGTCCCCTGGAAACAAGCACTTACGTCCTCAAGGTCTACGCCCCGGGTGGTGACGAGACGGTCGAAGTACAGGTCAGCGTGACGCCGCCCACCCCGACCCCCACAGCCAGGCCCACGGGGGCTGCAGGCAGCAGTGGCGGGACGCAGAGCGGCAAGGGAACTGTGCACGTCGTTGTCTTTGTGGACGAGAACCGCAGCCAGGCCTACGACCCGCAGGAAGGCGTCCTCGGTGCCGCCGTCACCCTGATGTCCCAGGCCAACCCCGGCCAGTTGTGGACCGCAGCCACGGATGCGCAGGGCCAGGTCCACTTCCCGAAGGTCCCGTCAGGCGGCTACACGCTGCTCATCCCCCACCTGGGCCATGCCGAGGCGGTCAGTTTTCGCGGCGACGACCTGACCCTAAATGTCCTGATCCCACCCATTCAACTGCCCGTCGTCCTGCCATGACACAGCCTGGAAGAGCAGACCCCATCCCGTAGGAGGCGCCCGAGTATGAAGCCGGAAGAAGAACGCGAACTGATCGACCAGTACTACCGCCAGGCCGTGGCCTGGGCTCCTTCGGACGAAGAAGAGCTGGCCATCGCCCAGGAGTTGCTGCAGAAAGCCCGGCGCGGCTTTGTCGTGGACGACACGGGCGACCGGCTGATCTACGCCAGCGACCCCGACCTGCCGGTGGATGCCGAGTTCCTGTTGGACGGGAACGCCCTGCGACAGCAGCGCCTGCGCCGGGCTCTGCCCATCGCCGGGGCCGTACTCCTGGCCGTCCTGGCTGTCTTCCTGGTCTACGGCGGCGACTCGGGCACCCCGGTGCGAGCCACGCCTACGACCACAAGGGAGGTCCCCATCTTTCTCGCTACCCAGATCCTGACGCCGGTGCCCACCAGCAGCCCAACGCCTACGGCCACGCCTACCCAACCGCCAACTACCACTCCGATTCCCACCCAGACCCCAACGCCCCTGCCGCCAGAGGAGGTCGAGGTCAAGCCCCAGCCGGTCAAGCTGGAGGAGGGAGCTGTGGTGCCTGTCTCCTTGCAGATCGCCGGGCGGTACTTCCCCGTCGTCCCCACCGGCCTGCGGGACGGCAACTGGGCCTACATGACCGACCCGGACCAGGCCTCCTGGCTGGCGGGGAGCTACGTCAACGTCATCTTGGGCCTGCCCTACACCGGGGAGAACCTGGGCCTGTTGGCTTCGACCGTGACTCTGAGCGACACACTCACGGCCAACAATACGTTGGCTTTGCGCAACAACGTCGCCGGCGTCAATCACTACCAGGTCATCGATCGAGGTGTCGTGGACGTCTACGCCATCGAGGTCCTGGGCCAGCGCCGCGCCGGGTTGACGCTGGTCCTATTGGGCGGCAATGAGGAAAACCCGGACCGGCGGCTGGTTGTCCACGCCATCCCCGTGGAGCCCGGAGAGGAGGTGACCGAACCCTAATCGAATCCCGAATCTGCGATTCACCGATGCACCGAAGTACCAATCTACCAACCGTTGAAAGGAGCGAACGAAACCATGACCGGAATCCCTATCCTGGATACCATCCTCGACCTGATCATGCAGTACCGCCTGGGCATCGCCATGATGGGCCTGGCCGTGATCGCCGTCGGGTTGCTGGCCCGGCCCATCGCCCCCGAGTGGTCGGCCCACAACCGCTCCGCCGTGGCCACCATGGTCGTCGGCGGCATCGTGCTTATCCTGTTGCCCACCCTGGCCGCCGCTATTGTGGGGACATAGGGTTCAGTGAACCGTGATCAGTGGCTCGCTGCACCTGCCACTGATCACGGTCCACCCATCGAGTCGAGGTAGAAGCCATGTATCAAGTACCATCCGAGTTTATCCGGCAAAAGACCACGGTCGTCTGGTTCGTGACTGTCGAGCACGCCGTGGCCGGCTTCGCGGGCTATCTGCTGGCCGAGGCGCTGGGCGGCAGCAGCGCGGCCATCGCCGTCTGCGTGGCCC
>CAZNQW010000340.1:0-953 GCA_964575225.1 uncultured Anaerolineaceae bacterium
GATCGAAGTGGTTGGCTATGTGGGTGCGGATGAGCTCAATGCTCTGCTCAAGGAAACGGTGTAACATGTGTCAGGCTACGGTCTATCTGGTTCAGGATGGGCAGGAGAAAGAGATCATGCGCGACGTGATTCTCCTGGAGCCGGACAAAGCGGGCCTGCGCTTGCAGGCGTTCTTTGAGGAGCCGGTTGTGGTCAAGGCCCGGGTGAGCCGCATTGACTTTTTGAAGCATACGGTCACTTTGACGCCGTTAGAGGAAGGAGAGGCGAATGGCGACTGATGAGGACAAACTCCGCATGCTGTTGCCCCATTGGATCGAGCACAATGCCGAGCACGCCGCCGAATTCCGTCAGTGGGCGGAAAAGGCCCGTAGCTCCGCGCGGGAGGATGTGGCTGAGGATGTCGATCTGGCTGCCACAGAATTGGGCTGGGTGAATGAGGCGTTGACTGCGGCGCTGCACAAACTGAACAGCGCCGCCTGATTATCGCGGGATAGCGGGAAGGGGTGAGTTGACGTGATCGTCGTACGTGCCGATTTGTGCACCGGCTGTGGGGTGTGCCTGGAGGTGTGCCCTACGGGCGCGTTGTACCTGGTGGAGGGCAGGGCTACTTTGGACCGGGCGCTGTGCCGTGAGTGCAAGGTGTGTCTGGAAGCCTGTCCCACCGGGGCGATCACTTTTGTTGCCCGCGATGAGCCTGTGGCAGAAGAGACTCGAGTGCCTGCCCTCCGCCCAGAATCCAATGTGGTTCAGGTTCGAACGGAACGTACGCCCTCGTTGTTCCGCTCGAAAGTGCTCCCTGTGGTCGGCTCTGCGTTGGTTTGGGCAGAGCGCGACTTTTTGCCGTGGTTGGCCGATTTTTTGGATAGAAGGGAGCAAGGGAACCCTCAACTGCCGACAAAAAGCGGGGCGAGCAGTCGCAACGATTTCGATTCCCGTGCGAATTCAGGGGGCGG
>CAZNQW010000340.1:963-3430 GCA_964575225.1 uncultured Anaerolineaceae bacterium
GTATTGGCTGCCCAACGGCTGATTGCCCTAGAGGCCGCCGGCACGGCGGCCGTTAGCGCTCGTCCCATTTCCTCAATTGTGGGTTGAAAAGGGCCGGAGCGATGGCTCGTTGGCTGACAGGCATCTCTCTCCTGATCGCGATCGTGATTGCAGCCGGCCTCGTTGCTGGCTGCGCTGAAATCGTGACTGTATCCTCATTGCCGACCGCTACCCTGACCAGCGTGCAGCCCGTTTCTCCAGCGGCGACAGGAACGGCCACGGCTGTCCTGAAACCCCCACAGACGGTTCCCTTAGCAACGAGGGGGCCTACAGACCCCATTCAGGTGACGCCGGGCCGTGCGCCTGCCCCTGGTTCCCCCCTCACTCCATGTCCCGATATCACGCCGGCAGAACCATGGGAGGGTGATGTGTTGACCCTGACCATTGTTTTCGACAATCACACGCTTGCCCCCCAACTCCGAAGCGGTTGGGGTTTTGCGGC
Source organism: uncultured Anaerolineaceae bacterium (assembly GCA_964575225.1). GTDB lineage: Bacteria > Chloroflexota > Anaerolineae > JAAYZQ01 > JAAYZQ01 > CAZNQW01. The sequence continues at coordinate 1,445 of CAZNQW010000340.1, forward strand.
CTGGCTGGAGTATGGCGCCCATACCGTGCTCTTTGACACAGGCGCCGATGGAGCCGCGTTGCTCGATAACCTTCGGGTGTTAGGCCTCGACCCCAAGGCCGTGGACGTGGTCATCCTGTCTCACAATCACGGCGACCACACGGGCGGGCTGATGGCCGTGTTGGCTGTGAATCCCCAGGTCAGTGTCTACCTCCCCCAGTCGTTTCCTTCCCAATTCAAAAAGCAGGTACGAGCCACAGGCGCATCGGTTGTGGAGGTGGATGCCCCTCTCGAGATCTTGCCAGGCCTGTGGAGCACCGGCGAGATGGGGAGGGACATCGCGGAGCAAGCTCTGATCGTCGAGACGGTGCAGGGCTCGGTTGTGGTCACTGGCTGCGCCCACCCCGGCGTGGAGGTCATGGTTGGGCGGGCCAAGGAGGTCGTTCAGGGACCGATCCAACTGGTTGTTGGTGGGTTCCATCTTGGGGGCGCGAGTCGGCGGCGCGTCCAGGAGATCATTGACGAGTTCCGCCGGTTGGGCGTCCGCGAGGTAGCGCCCTGCCATTGTACCGGCGACGCAGCCACGGCCCAGTTGTGCCAGGCGTTCGGCCAGGAATGCACCCTTGGCGTTGGCTGGACCTATCACAGCCGGATTGTGGGGTGGGAGCCCTCAAGCCAGGGCATCCCCGCTCAGGTTGGGATTGCAGATGTAGCTGTGGCGCCGAGTGATCCTCGTGTCGTCTATTTGGCGGCTTACGAGCCCGGAGGGCTCTATCGCTCGACCGATGGCGGCGATTCGTGGCAGGCAGCCAGAGGGGATATCGAGTCGCTCGCGCCCCTTACTGTGGCTGTTCATCCTACGAATCCGGATGTGGCCTGGGTGGGCACTGTGGTGGGCGGATATGGTACCACCGACGGGGGTCGGCAGTGGCAACCGCTGGCCGATCTGCCTGTGCAACCGTTGTATGCTCTGGCTGTGGCTCCCGATGGGGGTGCCCTCTATGCCGGAGGGGAGGAATCGGGCATTTGGCGCAGCAATGATGGTGGATCTACCTGGGCCGCTGGGAATACGTCCGAAATCCAGGCCAGTATCTTGAGCTTGGGAATCGGCGCCGATGGTTCGGTATTCGCGGGTACAGCCGGACAAGGACTGTGGATCAGCCGGGATCGGGGGATGAGCTGGCAAGTGGGCGGTGGTGAGTTGGCCGGGACCTATGTCCCCAAGATCGCTGTGGGCCACGATGGCTCGATCCATGTTCTGGCGAGCGGCTCTCTCTATACAAGTCCTGATGGGGATGGATGGCAGTCGTTGGGCCCGCAGGGTTTTGTCGCGCTGTCGTTTGGCCTCTCAAAGATGACCCCAGACGACGGCGGAGCGACCGGTGACAGGCTCTATTTGGGCAGCAAAGGCGATGGCCTGGCTGTGAGCGGGGATGGGGGCCAGACCTGGACTGTGCAGACGAGCGAGTTCCGCCATGCCGACATCACCTGCCTGGTCGCCGATCCGAGCCGCCCTACGCGGGCCTTTTTGGGCACCCGGTACCATGGCCTGCACCGGACCGAGGATGGCCAAAACTGGGCCTTGATCAGCGGGACGATCGGACAGCCGGTAATTACGGCCCTGGCCCAACACCCCAAAGATCCCCAGGTGTTCTATGCCGGGACATTGGACGGTGTGTATTGCAGCGACGACAGCGGCGCACATTGGCGTTTGGCCAGCGGGGCAATGGGCAAGTTGCTTGTTCAGGCGTTGGCGATCGATCCAACCGGTGAGGTTGTCTATGCCGGAGCGGACAGCGGGATCTATTCAAGTTGGGATGGGGGAGCCACCTGGCGCTGGGCCGAACAGGACACGGGTGGAATTGCCGTTCTGGATATTGTGGTCGATCCCCACGATGCGAACCGGGTCTATGCCGGGAGCTGGGGCCACAATGTGCTGCTGAGCGTCGATGGGGGGCAGGCATGGACTCCCATCCATAACGGCCTTGAGACCCTGTCGGTCCATGC
>CAZNQW010000341.1:0-3396 GCA_964575225.1 uncultured Anaerolineaceae bacterium
GATGAAACCCAGCCCTGAGCAGGAACCCGCGGTGCTTGCCCGTGGTCGCGACGTCGTGGTCACTGCTGGGGCAGGGACGGGCAAGACCCGCACGCTGGTCGCGCGCTACCTTTCCCTGCTGGCCGAAGGACTGCCGCCCCGTTCCATCCTGGCCATCACCTTTACCCGCAAGGCGGCTCGCGAGATGCGCAACCGGGTGCGGGACGAGATCCGCCGCTACCTCGAGAGGTCTGATCTGGAGGAAGAGGAGCGGGCGTGCTGGGAGCAGCACTATCGGGCGTTGGATGCGGCCCGGATCAGCACCATCCACAGCCTCTGCAGCGAGATCCTGCGTGCCCACCCGGCCGAAGCGGATGTGGACCCCCGCTTTGAAGTCCTGGAGGAAGGGCAATCTACCATCCTCTCCAACCGGGCGCTGGACCAAGCCATGGCCTGGGCCGCCGACGACCGCGAGGCAGTGACCCTCTTTTCCCTGATGGGCGAGCGCGGATTGCGCGATACCCTGGCCCAGCTTCTCCAGGGGCGCCTGGAGGCTGCCCCGTGGTTTGAATCGCTGTCCGGGCCGCTCTGGCCCCTGTGGGAAGCCCGGTTGCTGCCCTTGATCCAGGCGTTCGTGGAGGATCCCGGTGTGCAGGATTCCTTCGGCGAACTGCTCGCCCTGCGGGAGGATGGTACCCTGGATCGAGCCGAGGCCGCTGGCGACGGGCTGGCCGATCCCTTGCGCCGGTTGCTCGCGCTGTGGGACGAGATCGTCCCCGCCCGGGAAGCTGGGGACTGGGCAGCGGTATCGGTCCGGCTGGAGCCCCTGCGAGCGTCGATGAAGCAGTTGGGAAAGGCGGAAAACTGGCGACCGGCAAATCCCAAGGCCGCCATCCGCGAGCTGCAGGCAGCCTACGACGCATACACCGCCCCCTGGCAGGGCAAGGCCATCAACCTGGGCCTGGACCGCCAACTTGCGGAGGCCATGCGCGTCGTGAAGGCGCTTTTCAAGGAGGCGTGTGCGACCTATGCGCAGCTCAAGGCGGAGGGGCAGGCGCTGGACTATGACGACCTGGAGGCAGGCGCCCTGGCCCTCCTCCAACGGGATGGAGCTGTACGTGCCCGCTGGCAGCAGGAGTTCCGGGCCATCCTCGTCGACGAGTTCCAGGACACCAACCAGCGGCAACGAGACTTGGTCGCCCTGCTTGACGATGGGGGTGGCAAGGTGTTCATCGTCGGCGATGCCAAACAGTCGATCTACCGCTTCCGCGGCGCCGACGTGGCTGTTTTCCGAGGAGAACGCCAACGGATCGAGCAGAGCGGGGGCAGACACTTCCCCTTGGCAACCTCCTATCGGGCTCACAAGGCCTTGGTCGTGGGTCTGAACGACCTGCTCCGGTCCGTGTTGGCCGAAGACGCGGATCCGGCCCGGCCCTGGGTCGAACCTTTCGCTCCCCTGGATCCCTACCGCCAGGATCCGGCTCCCGGTGTTGTCGCGCCGTATATCGAGCTGCATCTGGCCGTGGGCAGCAAGGCCAGTGGCGGGTTGGATCGCGCCGCTGACGCCCTCACCGAGGCCATCGTCGCCCTCGTGGAAGGTAGCCGGGAAGAGGGCAATGGCGATCGCCCCACCCTCGGCTATGGCGATGTGGCTATCCTCTGTTGCGCCTCTCGCTCGTTCTCCGCTTACGAGGATGCTCTGGAGCGGGCAGGAGTGCCTTTTCTGACCGTATCGGGCCGGGGTTTCTATAATCGCCCCGAGATCCGCGACGTACTCAATGCCTTGAAGGCGCTGTCGGATCCCACAGACGACCTGGCCCTGGCTGGATTCCTCCGCTCGCCGGTCTGTGCCCTTTCGGACATGGCCTTGTACCATCTCTGCCGAGCGCGGGACCAAGTAGATGAGGCCTGTTCCTTGTGGGAGGTGCTACAGTCGGGACCCGACGCGTTGTCAGCAGAAGACACCACACGTTCCCGGCGTGCGGCCCAGCTCGTCGCCACCTTGCACGAGCTGGTGGGCCGGTCCTCCGTGGCCGATCTGCTCAAGGCCTTTCTGGATGCCACCGGCTACCGGGCAGCCCTCATCCAGGCCGGCCAGTCGCGGGCGGCTCGCAATGTGGCCAAGCTGCTGGCTGACGCGCACAGTAGTGGGATTGTCGCTGTGGGGGAGTTTCTGGAATACGTGACCGGCCTGCGGGACAGCGGCGCACGGGAGGGAGAAGCGCGCGCCATCACAGAAGGGGCGGTCCAGATCATGACCGTACATGCTGCCAAGGGGCTGGAATTCCCGGTTGTTGTCCTTGGCGATGTCACCCGAACCCCTTGGGGGGGCGACGGGCTGTTGATCGATCCCGAGCTGGGTGTGTTGCCTCCCGTGAAGGATGAAGAGGACCGGCTGCCGGTCGTCTACCATCTGGGCAAGGGCCGCTCCAACGACCAGGAGGAGGCCGAATCGGACCGGCTCCAGTACGTGGCCGCCACGCGCGCTCGTGAGAAACTGATCTTGAGCGGATGCATCGGGTTGAAGGGAGATGGGATCCTTTCCAAGCCTACTGGCTGGCTGGGCAAACTGAGTGAGCCGGCATGCCTGGGATTAACCGGCAGCAAGTTCGCCTACGACGAAAAGGGGGCGCGCGCCGTACAGACCACCTTGCAGGCAGGCGATACCCCAGTTTCGTGTACCGTGTACGAACCTGGCTATGCCATCGCTGCTGTGGGCCAGCGCGGAGCCGCGGACAACTCCGAGGAGGTTGGTGAGCTTCCGCCTTCCCTGCTGGTACCTGTGACTGCTGGACGCGAAGAGGTGGACCTCAAGGTCTCGGAACAGGAACGCATCCCTGTGCAGCGAGTCTGGCAGGTGGTTCCGACGGTGGAGCGGCCACGAGCGCCAGCCTGGGTGATCGGCTCCCTGGTGCACGAGGCGCTGGCTGCGTGGCGCTTCCCGGCCGATCCATGGCTTGACTTTGAGCGCTGGGGCGAAGCACGGGCACGGGGCTACGGGATCACAGATTCCAAGCAGCTGGCCGACGCCGTGAGCCGGACACGGCAGCTCCTTTTGCGGTTCCGGGCTCATCCTCTATACGACGAGATGGATCGTGCGGACCGACGGCTCCACGAGGTGCCGTACAGCCTGGCGATGGAGGGGCGGGTCGAGAGCGGGATCATCGACGCGCTCTATCGGCGCGACGGAACCTGGACCATCGTGGAGTTCAAGACCGACCGGGTGAAGGATCGTTCAGAGTTGGAGGGTGTACTGGAAGACAAGGGCTATGCAGCACAGGCGCGGCGGTATATCGCAGCCGTGGAGCGCCTGCTAGGCAAGGCGCCGCGGTGCGTGCTGTGTTTGCTCAACTTCGCTAACTCGGTCTACCTCTACCACCCTGTTAGGCTTGGGGATCAAGCCAAATCATGAACCGA
>CAZNQW010000342.1:0-3389 GCA_964575225.1 uncultured Anaerolineaceae bacterium
GGCCACTCCCCTTCGCTCACCGGCAGCGATACGTGCCAGCGGTCGCCATCTACCGCGAGCACCCACGAGTCCTGTCCATAGGCGTACGATCTGTTGGGCAGCGGAACTATGATGGACAAATCACCATTTTCGTCGGCTAGCACCCCGCCGACATGGAATCCGATTTCCGCCAGGCCCGCACGCAACGCAGGCAGGTCCCCGGCCAGGTCGGGATGGGCGTTGAGGTAGGCTGCCATCCCGGCTCCCGGGTAGAGGATGCCGGGGGCGTCCATGGGAAAGCGCAGTGCGCCGCTTCTCTCGTAGTAGAGATGCGCATAAAGGTCCCCGCCCCGCATAGCCGCCACCCCGCGGGCGGCAGCATCCGGGTCCTGTCCGCTACCGTAGCCCTGGAGAAAGGCCCGCGCCAGGTCGCCCAACAAGTCGCCCTCCATGTCTGTGGCCACGGCCTCCATGGCGGGCAGGCCCTCGTCCCCCTGGCCCAACAGCAACAGGGCCTCGGCGCGGCGGAAGGCAGCGTATGCGGCCCAGTCAGGCTCGTCTGTCTCTGGCTGCCAGTCTTCCGCCCCGGCCTCAGCCAGGACCTGCTCGTACCAGGGCACGGCTTCCTCGTACCGCCCGGCGCGAAAGGCCGCCTCGCCCTCATTCGTGAGCCATCGGAGCCGGTCCTCAGTCGTTACCGGCAAGCCTGGCTCCGCCCCTGACTCCCAGCCGTTCTGCTCCAGGTCGACCTGCTCCTCAGAGAGCACGAACTTTTCTGCGTCCGGGCTCCAGCGCCACACCTGCCGCCCCGCTGGGTGGTTGATCATCTTGTGGTCAAAGCCGTGGCTGTACAGATGGGGATAGGTCAGGACGATTTGGAGACTTCCTTTGCCCGTCGGGTCTGGTTCCAGGGCATAGTCCGACCTCCCTGCCCAACTCACCAGGTCGGCGGCAAAGATGAGGCGAAAATCCCCCTCGTGCCACTGGAAGGCATTGGGCCGCAGCCGGTAGTTGCTGGCACCTGCGAACATTGACGCAAACAGCACTTCAGGCACACCATCCCCGGTCAGGTCCTCCAACTGCAGGGCCGGCTTGTCGATTTCGGTCGTTTCCAGGGGAAAGTCGGTCCGGATCGCCTCCAGGTCGGGCGGCAGGGCGTAGCCGGCGAACCGGGCTGGACTACCGTCCTCGTTGACAAAGACCAGCAGGGGCAGTCCCATGGCCGGGATGCGCACGACGACGTCCCTGGCCCGGTACTCTGGGCCGCCGGTCAGGTCTAGCTCGGTGACGGTGACCGGCCCGCGATTGGCCTCCATAGGCGTTTCGTTCAGGATCGTCTCCAGGGTTGGCGGCTCGCCACCGGCATCCAGCCAACCGGCGATGCTCGGCAGCAGGAGATTCACCACCGGCTGCGCGTCGGTCACGGGCTCGTAGGCAGACAGGGCCTCCTGAGCCGCAGCCAGGGCATCGTCCTGGGCGGTACTGTCCGTTGCCTCTCTCGTAGTATAGACCAGCGCCCGGCCGTCGGCCGTCTCGAGCCAGAGTTGCCGCCCATAGAGGTGATAGGCCGTGATGTTGGCCAAAGTTTGCAGGTAGCGGCTCTCCTGCTCCATCAGGCCCTCGGGTTCCAGGCAGGCCATCTTGGTGGACCCCATCGGGCCCAGGGTCAGCCCGTTCCCTTCCGCCTGGTAGGCGCCCGAGTATTGGTTGCAGCCCGCCGATCCGGCCATGACGCCGCCCTCGAACGCAGCCGTGATCGCCGTCCCCTCCAGGGCGTCGGTGGTCAGCGGCGCCGGGATGGAAGGATCGGCCTGGGGATTGGGTTCGACGAATGCCAGCAGCGTCCAGACTGGGCCTTCCAGGCCGGGCAGATCCTCGGGCGGCAGCGGGTCAAAGAGCAGCGTTTCCCCGCGGACCGTCCTCAGTTCCAACCGCCCCTGGTCGATGCGAAAGCGGGCCGTCCAGCCCAAGAGGGTCGTGAACTCTCCCTCCTGAGCAAGCCGCGGTTCCTCGGGGCAGACGGGCCCCATCATGGTCATCGCAGGGAACCCAAGGCCTTGGCCATCGGCCTGGTAGGTGGCAACATAGTCGCGACACCCGGCGTAGCCGCTGACCGTCTGCGAGCCCTGGTGAAAGGCCAGGGTGAGGGCCGAGCCCTCTGCCGGTTCTCGCCCGTCCAGGGAGGCGAGCTGCCAGGCCGTGCCGGGCAGCTCGGCAGGGTTGCCCGCCAGGGTCTCTTGCCGGGCGTACACCAGGAGGATCTCCCCATCCCCATCCCGGATTTCCAGGCGGTCGCCGTCCAGGTGGTAGGCGCGGGCCTGGTTCAGGGCCTCCATATAAGCTTGCTCCTGGTCCATCACCCCCTCGGGCTCGTAGCAATCCATGGCGGTGAGGGCAGCCTGACCGAACTGGAGGATGCCCTCGCTGGCTGCCTGGTATTCGCCGCCATAGTGGTTGCAGCCGGCAAATCCACCGAACCCATCGGGCCTGAAGGTGAGCTGGATATAGGAACCCGCCACCAGCTCCTCCCCTCGTAGTTGGGTCAGAGCCCACTCGGCGCCCTGGAGGGCCGGGTCGACGGCCGGAGGCAGCTTGGGGGCATAGACCAGGATCGTCGCCCCTGTGTCGTCTTGGAAGGCCAGCCGGTCCTCGGTCGCCTCGTACGCAGCGATCTTGTCCAAAGCCTCGAAAAAGGCCTCATCGTGCGGCATGATGCCGGACGGTTCCTCGCAGGTGAACTGCGTCCGATGGATCTCGGCAAGCTGGAACTCCCGACCGTGGATGACATAATCCACGCCAAAGGAGTTGCAACCTGACGTCCCTTCCATATAGCTGTCCGCATAAAAGCCGACGAGGGCGCCCGAGCCCTCCAGGGGGGGCTGGCCGTTGAGGGAGATCAACTCCCACTGGGTGCCTTCCAGGGCCCGGGGCGGGCTGGGAGGGAGCGTGACGGTCGCCGGCGGCGTGGCAGTCGCCAGCGGCGAAGTGGGGCCGGTCGCAGGAAGGCAGGCCGCCAGGAGGACGGTCAGGGATAGAGTCAGCAAACGAACGATCTTGATCATGATCCTTTCTTTCCGCGCTGTGCTGTCGTTTCTTGATAGGCGCGCTGACGCTCCGGTCGCGCCAGGTGGACCAGCACCCCCGCAGCGACCGCCAGCAGCGCCAGGTGGGGGATCGAGTAGGCCCAATGGGCGACAAAGGGGCTGGGCGGCGACCCATCCGAGATGCCGCTCCCGTGGAACAGAAACCACAGCAGGATGGGGAGCCCCTGGAGCAGGGCCAGCGCCCCGTACCCCAGCGCCATCACGGCCCGGGCGACGGGATGACGGGTCCCGGCGCAGGCGATGGCCAGCGCCACCAGGAACAGGCCCAGCCCCACAGAGACGTGGCCCCATTGGACCACCTCGGCC
>CAZNQW010000343.1:0-3386 GCA_964575225.1 uncultured Anaerolineaceae bacterium
ACAAAGGGCACATCCACGTCGCAGGAGGCGTTCTTCATCACCCCCCGCTGGGTCAGGTGAAACTGACCCAGGCTGGCCGATGTCGGCGTGCCCAGTGTCAAAACCACCTGGGCCGAGCCCTTGCCGCCGCTATAGTTTTCGGCCACCACGGTAAAGGTGTTGCTCCCCTCCTGCAGGGTTACAGGCTGTTGAAAATAGTAAAAACCCTCGCTGTAGTAGAACTGCGCCGCCGTGCCGTTGACCTTGACCGACTTGAGGATACCGGTCTCGGTCACATAGCCGCTCAAGATCTGCTGGGCAGAGTTGACCACCTCGGCGGGATCGTGGGAGGTGATCGCCACCATCGGCAACTGATAGTCGGTGCAACTGCCCGTCACCGGCTGCACGGCCAGGTCGTCGATGACCTCGGGGCACGCAGTCGCGCCATAGTCGATGACCACCAACTGGGCCGGGTGGGCCGGATCGGTGACGTCCACTTCGATGGGCGTGTTTAAGGCGCTGCTGACGGAAGCCGTGCCCTGGCCCCGCAGCCAGCCGTTGCAGTCGTAGAGCTTGATCGTGGCCTGGGGCGTGCAGGGTATGTAAGGGTTAGAAGAGGTGGTACTCAACTGCATGCCCACGCCACTCAGCGGCGTTTCCGACCAAAAGACCATGGCCACGTTGCCACTGTTAAAGATCTCCGAGTCGTAATAGTTGTTCACCAGCGCCCTGGTCGGCGAATAGGCGGTGCTTAGCTCCTGAATCTGAGGACTGGAACGGTAGGTCTGGCCTGCTACGTAATCGTTGAGAAAGTGGAGGCCCGCCGTGGCGACGTACTCGTCGTCGATGCGCGTGCCGGTGGGCAGGGTAAGGTCATCAAAGGTGAGCCAGATGGCATCGGCGGTGGGCGCCGCGCCGGGTTGTTGAGCCCACGCCCCAGGGCCCCCGATGGACGACGCCAGCACGATCACGACCACGACCATGGAAAACCGACGGATCTTCATCGCGCGCTCCTTTCTACGGGCCGACCACACCCGCGCACCTCCCGCGCCGGATCGACTCCGGCAGGAGATTTCCCCTGGACCTCGCCCAGGAAACGGATCAGCGGCGCACTGGGAGCAGTTCGCACCGGATGAGCAGGCGGATCGGTAGGGCAGGTTCCAGCGGGGTGCAGGCCCAACGATGACGGCCACAGTGAGGAGCCGGAGCGCAGACGAAAGCGGAATCTCGCGCTGAATGAGACGGCCAAAGAGCGTCCAGGGGTTGGATTCGCCGGCCCGCCGCTGACCGGGGCCGGGAAGCCCTCCTCCCCTGCTCAACAGTATATCACCCCGGCCCTTGGCTGTCAATCCCCGGAATGTGTTGCCATCAATTCTCAGGTTGGCAATTTGCGAGCGGGGAAACATCGCCATTGACAACCGCCAGGCCTTGTGCTATCCTTAGCCCTGGGGCGCCGGGCCGAACCCGCGCCGTCCCACACCTCACACCACACAGGGGGATGCACACCATGACCGAGCGGCACGTACGGCTGGATGTCGAAGCGTTGGAAACCTTTTGCCGGGAGATCTTTATGTTGGAAGGACTATCGTACGACGACGCCCAAGCCGCGGCGACGGTGCTGGTGGCCGCCGACGTGCGGGGCATCGCTTCGCACGGTGTGGGCCGGCTCAGCCGATACGTCAAGGGCCTTCAGGCCGGGCTAATGCTGCCCAACGCCCCCATCGAGGTGGTGAGCGATACCCCGACCGCCCTGGTCCTCGATGCCCACGGGGCCATGGGCGCTCCGGTGAGCGTCCGCGCCATGAAGGCCGTCATCGACAAGGCTCGCACTGCCGGCGCGGCCTTTGGCTGTGTCCGCGACTCGAACCATTTTGGCATTGCCGGCTACTATGCCCTCCTGGCCGTAGAGCACGGCATGCTGGGCATCGCCATGACCAACACCGCCGCCCTGGCTGTCCCCACCTTTGGCCGCCAGGTGATGTTTGGCACCAACCCCCTGGCCTTTGCCGCGCCCGCCCACGAGGAGCGGGCCTTTTTGCTTGATATGTCCACCACCGTGGTCACCCGGGGCAAGCTGGAGCTGTACGACCGCATGGACAAAGAGCTGCCGCCCGGCTGGGCCGTCGACCGCCACGGGCGCACGGCCCGCCAGACCGGTAGCCTGCTGGAGGACATGTTCTACCGCGTGGGCGGCGGCATCCTGCCCCTGGGCGGCGAGGGGGAAGAGATGAGCGGCCACAAGGGCTATGGCCTGGCCGTCATGGTCGATATCTTGTGCGGTGTGTTGGCCGGGGCGGGCTTTGGCCCCCAACTGGCCGACCTGGCCGATTCGTCGACCCGCGTGGGCCACTTTTTCGGCGCCCTGCGCATCGACGCCTTTCGCGACCTGGAGGCCTTTCGCCGCGACATGGACCGCATGCTCCAGGACCTGCGCAACACCCCTACCGCCGAGGGGCAGGAGCGGGTCTATTATGCCGGCCTCAAAGAGTTCGAGCACGAGGAGGAATGCCGCCGCCGGGGTGTGCCGGTTCTGGCCAAAAGCTACGAGGTCCTGTGCCAGATCGGCCAGGACCACGGCGTGGTTGCCCCGCTGGTTCTCTCCGAAGAGGATCTGTAGAGGCGCCGGAATCTGATTCTGCCCGACTGGTACGGGCGGGTTTCGTGAGTTGCGCGGGCGCTCCCCGCATCTCGTAGGGGCAGGTCTCAGACCTGCCCCTACGAGTTCTGCCTGTACGGCAAAGGGCGTGCCGGTTGAAGGCCCAGTCCCTGCGGGCGGAATACGACGCGTCCGAATGGAGGTACGGGCGAGGCATGCCTCGCCCGTACGAGCGACACCCGCGCCCATATCCGTTCCCCTAGTCTACCAGGTGGCCTGTGGCATCCACCTGGCCCTCCCAGCGAAAGTCGCTGGCCGGGTCGGTGAGAACGACGGTATAGATCACGTACTCGGGCGCCACCATCGGAAAGCTGATCGCAGCCTGCCAGACGCCGGCCTCGAACAACCAATCGTCGCGACCCAACAACCCCTCAGGCGTGGTCTGGGCGGCCGTCCAGCTCATCAGGTCGGGCAATTCCATCTGCTGCTCCGACTCGACAGCCTGCACTGCTACCCGCAGCGCCGCCACCACCCCGGGATGGGTCGCGTTGACGTACAGCCCGGCGTCGACCTCGCCCTGCCAGGAGAAGCCTGTGGCGTCGTTGCTCACCGTCACCGTGTAGACGGTGTTCTCGGGGGCGACGATGGGGTAGGCCACCTCCGCCGCCCAATCGCCCGCCGTAAAGCGCGCCGTCTCGGCGCCCAGCAGTCCGCCGGTCTCCGTCCCCTGTTTCTGCCAGCTCAGACCCTGGGCCGGCGCCCGGTCGCCATAGGCCTGGACCAGATAGTCCAGCGCCGCGTTCAGCGCCCC
>CAZNQW010000344.1:0-3372 GCA_964575225.1 uncultured Anaerolineaceae bacterium
CACGGTCATTATCCCTGGGATACCGCACCCCACCAAACTTATTATACGAGGAGAGACCATGAGCGAATACGACGAATGGACCAACACTCCGGAATTCAGCCCAGAACCCGATGCAGAGGAGCCGATCCAAGAAGAGCTGGCAGAGGACGATCAGCCCGAACAGGTCGTGCTCGACCTGAACCAGGCCAAAGCAAGCGAACTGCGCAAGCTGCCCGGAATCGGGAAAGTGCTGGCTGCCCGCATCATCGGTCATCGGACCGAGGTTGAGCCCTTCAAGGACCCCTCCGAGATCACCCAGGTCAAAGGCATTTCTCAGGCCATGTATGAACAGATCGCCGACCGCCTGACCGCCGGTCCTATGGAGCCTGAATCCTGGCCCGGTTGGACTCGGACATCGGCCGAAATCGAGTTTGAGGAAGAGATGCCAGAGGCAATCGCCGAGGAGAGAGGGACAGAGGCCGGCGAGGCAATGGACGAACAGGTTACCGAGGGGCTCGAGGAAGAGGCGCCCGAGGTGGTCGCTGGGGCGATCGAGGAAGGGATTATCGAGGCGCCTGAGCCAGAGATCGGTGAGGAGATCGAGGTCGAGTTTGCCGGGATGCCTGAGATCGAACAAGTCGTCAAGCCAGAACCTGAAGAGGCGCCGGATAGGCCCAAGATGGAGAAAAGGCCCAGCCGCGGGCCCGAGCCTCCCCTGGTCGAGGTACAGACGATCCAAAAGGCCGGTTGGGGACGGCTGCTGTTTATGGGCGCCCTGTGCACACTCCTGGGGGCGGCGCTGGCCTTGGCCGTCCTGTTCTTCACCAACGGCACCCTGGACTTTCAGGCCTCGGCCAATCGCGCGCTGCGGACCGAATCCGCCCGGCTTCAGGAACAGGTGGACACCCTCGACAGCCAGCAGGCCACCCTGGAACAGCGCCTGCAGGCCCTACAGGACCTGACACCGGCATTGGCCAAGGCCCAGTCCGACATCGAGGGCCTGGGGCTCGACCTGGCCTCTGCCCAGGCGCGGATGGACAGAGCCGTCGAGGATCTGGCGGAGGTCCAGGCCTCGCTGGCCGGCCTGGAAAACCGGACCGGTGGCATCGAGGCCCAGGTGTCCGAGTTGCAGGCCCAGGCCAGCGCTATGCAGGAACAGATCGAGGCTCTGGAAGGCGATATCGAGACCCTGCAAGCCGCCGCCGGCCGGTTTGACTCCTTTTTGACCGGGTTGCGCGAGCTGTTGAGTCCTGAAGAAGCGACATCGCCCCAACTGACGCCGATGCCCGAAACGCCGGAAGCAGAAGAGTCGCCCACCGCCGAACCTGGGATCACCGTGATGCCCACGGTCCAGCCCAGGATCACCGTCATCCCCTTGGCCACCCCCACACCGACCCCTTCTCCCTAGACTGGGAAAGAGACAAAAACGAGGCCGCGGCTTGCCATTTTGGCAGGTCGCGGCCTTGTTGCACTTGAGCGATCAGCCGATCAACAGATCCAGCAACCGCAGACAGTTGGCTTTGGCGTCCTCCCCGATTTCGGCCACCGGGCCCACGCACGAGGGGCAGCCACGCCGGCAGGAACAGGCGCGCACCAGGTCGCGGGCGGCGGCCAACAGCGTATCGTGCAGCTCATACAGTCCCTGGCTAAACCCCAACCCCCCTTGGGCATTGTCATAGATGGTCAGCGTCGGCAGTCTGCTGAACGACGATTTGACCTCGCTTACGACGCCGATGTCGCGCGGATCGCTCATGAGGTACAGGGGGGCCAGGTGTCGCATGGCATGGGCCAGGCCGCTGAGGGTGCCCCGCACCATGCTATCCACCTCGACCCGCTGATGGCAGGAGCGGCATAGGGTGATCAGGTTCTCCAGGCGGTTGGCCTGGAGATAGTGGTCGTTCTTGCCCCGCACATAGCCAAAGGTGCGGAAGGGCTGGATGTGGTGCACATCGTGGGTGCGATTAGGATGCTCGGGCGCGCCACAATGCTGACAGCGGTGACCGTCGCGGGCCAGGGCCCGCCTGCGCTGCTGCTCCCAATTGGGTCCCCGGTCGTCCCTCTCCCGGTTGAGAAGGCCCTCCTGTTCCAGTCGGGCCGCAAGCTCGGGCTGGATACTGAACCAGTAGGCCGTGGTTTCCATCTCCTGTTCGGGGATGCTCTCGGGATCGATCTCGCCCCAGCCCAGGATCTCGTGGGTGTACAGGCGGACCTTTTTGTACGACGTGGCTCGGGAGGTGATCTTGACGGGCCCATGCGCCTTGAGCGTCCCGGCCCCTTTGGTCTGTTGCTCGACGCCCAACACCTCGGCGCGCACCGAAGCGCTGGCCTGGGTATAGTACCCGGCATCGACCGGTTCGACCTCTGCCCGGCGCCCCTCCCAGTCCAGCTTGCGCACCAGGTACGACTCGCCGCCATGCAAATAGATGGCCCCCTCGTGGATGAGCAGCGGCACGCTGAGCTGATCGACCACGCCGATGACGCGGGCCCGCTCCGCAGGCCCCTCCTCCTCGGCGGAACAGGCGACCACGCTGAAATTGTCCATTTCGGCGGTGCGCAGGCTGACCGCCTCGGCCGGATAGTTCTGATCCGACCAGTGCCACTGCCGCCCGCTAAGCCTTACCAGGCCCTCCTCCTCCAGGTAGCGCAGCACCTCCTGGGTGTGGGGAAAGCGGCCAAAGGATTCGTCTTGGGCAAAAGGCAGTTCAAAGGCCGCGCAGCGCAAGTGGCTGACGACGATGACCAGATTGTCAGGATTCAACAGCGCCCGCTCGGGAGAGCGTCCAAAGAAATAGTCGGGATGGGTGGCCATATACTGGTCGAGGGGCGACGCCCCGGCGACCAACACTGCCGCCGACGTCTCGGCCCGGCGCCCGGCCCGGCCTGCCTGTTGCCAGGTGCTGGCGATGGTGCCCGGATAGCCGGTCATGATGCAGGCGTCAAGGTGCCCGATGTTAATGCCCAACTCCAGGGCATTGGTCGCCACCACGCTGAGGACCTGGCGCTCGCGCAAGCCCCGCTCGATGTCGCGGCGCTCGTGGGCCAGATAGCCGCCTCGGTAGCCCTGCACCTGGCTCAAGGGCAAGCCCTCTCGCTGGGCGGCATCTCGCAGATAGGTCAACAGGACTTCGGTGGTCAGCCGGGCCCGGGCAAAGACAATGGTCTGCACGCCCGCCTCCAGGAATCGCTCGGCCAGCAGACGGGTGTCGACCACGGCGCTGCGCCGGATGCCAAGCTCCTGATCGACCATAGGTGGGTTGTAGAACAGGAAGTGCTTCTGCCCCTGGGGCGAGCCATCCTCCTCGCTGCCCACCAGCGTGAATGGCTCTTCGACCAGCGATTCGGCCAGTTGCCGGGGGTTGGCGATGGTCGCCGAGGCGCAGATGAACTGGGGGC
>CAZNQW010000345.1:0-3362 GCA_964575225.1 uncultured Anaerolineaceae bacterium
TGAACAGGTACTCCCCCTGACCCTCGGCTACCCCCGCCCTGACGGCAGCCCCCTTCCCGCCATGGGGGTTGCGGATCAGTCGGATGAAGGAGAAATCCTGGGCCCACTGTTCTACAATCGCAGCGGTGGCGTCGGTGCTGCCATCGTCCACGACGATGACTTCCATCGGCTCTGTCTGGTCGCGGACAAAGGCGGACACCTTTTGGAGGCAGGTGGGCATGCGGCGCTCTTCGTTCCATGCCGGTATGATGATCGATGCGAGAGGTCGACTTTTTTCCAAAAGCTGCCCCTTTCTGGCAGGTTATCCGACGGCGAAATAATACACCGTCCCACGCAGTTTGTCAACCACGTTTGCCGTGGTCGCCAGGGCCGGCTATTCAGGCGGCAGGTAGCCCAGGCTACGCAGGGCTTTGTACAGCCGGGGCAGATCCTGCGTGCGCACCAGGGCCGTCGTAGGCGAGAGCTGCTGGCCGATGAGGGATCGCGTTTCGGGTAGGGCCCGCAGTTCTTGCATCGCCCGCTCGCTCTTGGTCCGCACCAATGCCACCTCTTCCACATCCACCTGACCATAACGTTGTGCCCACGCCTCCAAGTGGCCCACGACGTGGGCCGGTATAGACCCCTGGCTCGATTTCTGCAAAAAGGCGAGTATCTGGTCGACGCGCACCCCGCGGGTCAGGGCTCGACCCACGCTGCCCACCGTCAGTCGATAACGACGCGGCGCGCTGCCCTCAAACTCGGCGAAACGCTCGACCTGAAATTGCGTATAGAGGCTGGCAGCATCCGGGAGTTCAACGCTGAAATCCGGTCGGATCAGGATGGGCGCAGCAGGCAGGGACTCGGCGATATCCGGCGCCCGTCCCAGAAAGCGGGCTCCCGACTCGGTCAAGCGACAGGCGACATCGGCCCCCATGGGAGTCAGATCGACGATGCCCAGCCAGTAGAGAGGACCCGTGAGCAGGTCGGCCAGAAGGGCGCCTTCTACCCGATCCCATGACTCAAAGCCCGAAAGGTAGGCGCGGGTTTCCGCATCCCGGATATACCAACCGACATAGTCTCCGTCGGGCCGCTGAAAATCGGGTTCGACCTCTTTGACGGCTGCCACAAACGAGGCGACCGTCCACCAGGCATCCATCGGCACGCGGGCGAGTAACCCCAGCAGGGTGCGACGGGTAGAGATTGGGTCATTTTGCCAGCGACCCGCCTCATCGCACACCAAACTGGGCACGCGACAGAGATCGTTCCAGGTAGGATCGTCGCGCCAAGCCTCTTGCAAAGTGGCCCATTGGCGCGCCGGCGAGGAGGTGAGCCAGCGTTTTACCGGCAGCGGATCGAGGCGCAGGTACTCGTTCTGTCGAGAGACGAACTCCAGGCGATGGGCAAGATGACGCATCAGGTCCAGCCGTCGCTCGCCCCGGTCCGTAAAGCGCGTCAGCAGCGCGCTGAGGTCCTTGCGACCCAGGCGGCCATCGGCATAAGGCCGCACATCGTGGGTCTGCACATAGACGAGGTAGACATAGAGATCGTGCACCAGCGATGGCTTGGGCTCGGCAGAGGGCACCGGTGGTGAAACAGTTTCCAGTGGAAATCCAGGCGAATGGAGGTCGTCTTGAGGCAACAACGGCATCAGATCCACCGGTACAAAAAAGAACTCGCCCGGTGCGCCCTGTTCGGCGGAAAAAGCGCGAAAGATCAGGCCCGCATACCAGAGTTCTTCGGTGGCATTGACCGGGCTCTCCCAGGGAGACTCGCGGTCCAGGCGACCCGGGCCCATGGGGCGCACGGCGCCGTACTGCCGGACAAACTGGGGTGCGCGCATCCGCCCGTCGGCAGCCAGCAATCGATCCAGGCCTTTGCGGGCCTGGGGACTGAGGCGGGCCAAGGCCACCCGGATCGAAAAGGGTTCCAAGAGCGCCAGCGCCAGTTGATCGGCCGCCTCGGTCTGCCGGTTCGTGAGCAGATCGACACCCCGATGCTGGGCGAGGGCGCGCAGCATGGCCATATCATAGTCGATCAGAAAACGGTGCAAGACATACATGGCACTTTGCTAAATACGAGACTACTTGCTATAATATCGACCACGCGCGGTTTGGGCCGTTCGCTTGCGTTTTCGCCCGCCGCGTGGGCGTCTCAGGAGAAATGAAATGAGTCAATTTTCACCCTCATCAAGGCCGATAGAGACCACCGAGTCTCTTGGCAGTCTGATCCGCCAGATCCGCCTTGGATGGCGCCTGCTCAAAGACCAGAGAGTGCCAACCTGGGTAAAAGTCATCCCAGCCGCGGCTTTGGTCTATTTCCTATCACCCATCGACTTGCTGCCCGACATGATGCTGCCCCTCGTGGGTGGGCTGGACGATGTGGCGATCCTTTTGCTGGCGCTCAAGGCATTCCTAGACCTGAGCCCATCCGGTGTGGTGAGCGAGCACGTGGAAGCCCTCCTGGGCAAGAAACGTAGGGCAGCCGCCACCCAGACACGCCCATCGGGCGAAATCGTCGAGGCCAACTACCAAATCCTCGACTAGAAATCGAATACACCCAAGGAGCATTTCATGACCGAACCACGATACCGGCTGCCGAGCGAAGTGGCCCAGCAACTCCAGATCTCCCCTTCTACGTTACGACGTTGGTCCAACGAGTTTTCCGATTTCCTGTCCGATTCGGCAGGCAAGCCCCACCCCACAGAAGGCGGGCAGACGGCCCATCGCCGGTACACCGATCAGGATATCGAGTCGCTCATGAACATCAAAGGCCTGCTGGAAGAGGGGTTGACCTACATCCAGGTGGGCCGTCGCCTGGAAGCGCTTCAGGCACGCCGACAATTAGATCCCTTGCCCGAAGATCCCGAATCCTCAGAGGTCAGGGCTTTGGGTCCTTCGCTGCGCGATGCTTCCTCGGCCGCACCCGCCTTTACCGTGCTCGCCGACACCCTGCACACCGTCGCCGACGGCCAGCAGATCTTGTTGGGCAGCCAGCAGGCCAATCGCGACCTACTGACCGTCGTCCTGCAGGACAACTTTAGCCTCAAAGAAGAAAACACCAAGCTCCGCGACCGGATGCTTGAACTCGAGCGCGACTTGGCCGAAATCCGCCGAAAAGACGCAGAGCGTCACGAGGCGTTCGAGGCCCGCATCCACAAACTGGAAGAGCAACCGCGGCACCAGCCCAAGCCCCACGTCGCTCAACCCCCATCTAAGCGGCCGGGCTGTTTGGGCCAGCTCCTGGGTTCCTGACCGGACAGGCCGTCCCGCGGGGCGATGGCCGTTCGCTCCGCGGGACGATCTAGAGTAGCTCCCCCACCAGGTCATACTCCATCGCCCCGGTGATACGCGCCCGCACCATCTGGCCCTCCGGGATCTCTTCCT
>CAZNQW010000346.1:0-3356 GCA_964575225.1 uncultured Anaerolineaceae bacterium
CCCTATCCTACACTCTTTCCCTACACGACGCTCTTCCGATCTAGGGCCCCGGCCGAGGGGCGTGGGGGCCTCGGAAGGCCCCCACAAGAGATTTCCCACCGACCTGTCTACACAACCCGGGATTCCGGCTTTTTGACACCCTTCCGGCTTTGTGATATTCTGATGGGACCGTTCCGCGCGGCCTTTTTTGGGGGGGCGGATGAGGCGTGCCATCGCTACGACCGACCACCGATGGCCCTACCCGGCCCATAGGTCCCAGAGGACAGGAATCCATCCAGTAGGACGAGAGGGGTGGGGATGAGGCGAAGGAAAACCATGCCGAGCCGGACAGCCGGCGACGAGGATCCCAGGCCGAACCGGCGCCCGGGGCGATGGCTGGGGCGCTATGCGCTGCTGGCGGTGGTGCTGGGCCTGCTGCCGATGCTGGCGCTGGCTGCGCCCCCGGCCGAACGACCGGGCCAGGAAAAGGTCGATGCGCGGCTGGTGGATCAGTTGGCCATCAGCGGCAGGGCCAATTTCTGGGTCGGGTTGGAGGTGCGGGCCGACCTGAGCGCTGCCGAAGGGATGGATTGGGTGGAGCGGGGCTGGTACGTCTACCGGGCGCTGTTGGACACCGCCGCTGCCAGTCAGCGCGACTTGCTGGCCGATCTCGAGAGCCGTGGCCTTCAGGCCCAAGCCTTTTGGATCAACAACTCGATCTATGTGCGGGGCGGGAGCCTGAGGGACGTCGAGGCCCTGGCGGCCCGGCCTGAGGTGGCCCGTATCAAGGCCGACGAGGTGTATTTCCTGCCCGAGCCCCCAACCCAGGTGGAAGGGGTCCTGGCGACCGATGGCTGGGGGGTGGGTTGGATCCATGCCCCGGAGGTGTGGAACCAGGGCGTGGACGGCAGCGGCATCGTGGTAGCCAACATCGACACAGGGGTCCAGTACACCCATCCCCAATTGAACAACACCTACCGCGGCGCGCTGGATGGCAGCGACGCCTACAACTGGTGCGATCCCTCCAATATCTGTACGGGGGATGCACCCTGCGACAACCACGGACACGGCACCCACGTCATGGGCACCCTGTCGGGCGAGAACTACGACCCGGCCCTTCATCCCAAGATCGTCGGTGTGGCGCCGGGCAGCGCCTGGATCGCCTGCAAGGGCTGTGAGGGCAGTACCTGCTCCGATTATGCCTTGCTGGAGTGCGCCGAGTGGGTGCTGGCGCCCACCAACCGGCTGAGTGGAAATTGCGGCGAGGCCGGCTTGGGCGACCCCGCGCGGCGCCCCCACGTGGTGAACAATTCCTGGGGCGATGTGGGCGGCGACGACTGGTACCTGGGCGCCGTCCAGGCCTGGCGGGCGGCGGGCATCTTTCCCGCCTTTTCGGCGGGCAACACGAGTGCCTGCGGTTCGGTCGGCTCCCCCGGCGACTATCGGGATTCCTTTGCCAGCGGCAATTTGAGCATCACGGGATCCATCAACCCATCCTACTCCGGCCGGGGACCGGGGGTACGCGTCCTCGACAGTGTGCCGAATACCTACTGCAAGCCCAACATTGCGGCACCGGGAACGTCGATCTATTCTTCCTATTTGAGCTCGTCCTACGCCTATATGACCGGCACGTCGATGGCCAGTCCCCACTCGGCGGGGGCGGTAGCCCTGCTATGGGACGCCTGCCCCGAGCTGATCGGCCAGATCGACGTCGCCTTTCAGTCGCTGGAGTTGTCGGCGGGGACGCCGCCCGCGGACCCCTGCGCGGCGACGACCGGCTGCGCCGACGCGGGCTGCAACTGCACCTATGGCGCGGGTTACCTCGACGCTCTGGCAGTGGTGGAAACCTGCCTATCGGGCGTGCAGGTGGGGTCGGTGCATGGCTATGTGCGCGACCTGGAGACAGGCGATCCCCTCGCGGGCGCCACCGTTTCGGTGACGTCGGCCCTTGTGGATGCGGTGTTGCCACAGGCGGTCAGCGATCCGGCGGGCTATTATACCATGACCCTACTGGCGGGCACCTACGGCTTGACGGCCCACAAGGAGGGCTACTATGCCCAAACCGTCTTTCCTGTGGTGGTGAGCGAGGGGGCCGCGGCGCCCCAGGACTTCAATCTGATAAATCTGTGGACACCTGTGGCGCTGCCCAATCCCCGGCCCATCGACTGGACCCGCTTCGACGGTGCCTTTGACCCTCACGACAACCGCGTCTATTTCCCCGGGGGACAGACGGGCAGCGCGAGCCAGGATCCAAGCATCTGGACCTACGATCCGCAAGAGAACCGGTGGACCGATACCGGCTGTGACCTGAACCATCCAGTGGTCAACTATACGGTGGCCTATGTGGAGGACGACGGCACAGGCCGGGGCGAAGCGCTGTACGTGGTGGGCGGGTCTGTGACCGACACGCTCGAGTACATCGACGTGGTGCAGCGCTTCTACCCCTCAGAGCCGGGCTGCCTGGTGGAGGACGTGGCTTCCGATCCCTTTCTCGGTGTCCTGAGTGGCCATGTGGTGGGTGCCGGGGGCGTGGTCGTGGTCGACGGCACGATCTATTACATCGGCGGCTGGCAGGTTCAACAGGAACCCTATTTCGCCGATCAGACCTGGGCCTATGACCCGCTGGCAGCGCCCGGCAGCCGCTGGACGGAGGTCGTGGGGGCTGGGCTTTCGGTGCCGCGCAGTTTTCTTGGCGCGGCGGCGCTGGGGACCAAGATCTATGCGATGGGCGGGTTCGCCGAGTTTGTTCCCTCTTCAGAGTCCACGATCCCGACTGACACGGTGGAGGTGCTGGACCTGACCCAACCGGAACTCGGCTGGCAACCGCTGGCCGGCCTGCCCATAGCCACCGCCGAAGAGCGGGCCTTTGCCCTCGCCGATCCTCCGCTGGTGGAGGCGGGGCCGCCCACCGTGGTTGTGGCCGGCGGCAGTCAGGGAGCTGGACCCACGGCGGATGCGTCAGTCTACGATGCGATCCAGGACTTGTGGGACGTCGATTTTCCCGACCTGAATGCTGCGCGGCGCAATCACGCCGGGGCGTACGTGTCGGCGTGCACGCCCGATCCCTACGACGGGTTGCCCGCCATGTGGGTGTTTGGCGGCCAGTTGACGGGTGACAGCGAGGAGCCCCCCTATGGTGCTCCGGAGTACTGGCCCCTGCTGTGTCCCGACCCCATCACCCCTACGGCTCAGATCGAGGCCGAACCGGTGAGCGGCTGCGAGCCTCTGGCAGTGCGTTTCAGCGACCTATCGACCGGCGTGCTGGATCGCGCGTGGAATTTTGGCGATGGGACGCCGCTTTCGGACAACTGGCGCCCCCTGCACACCTATGCCGCCGGGCACTATACGGCCACGTTGACCGTGACCAACACAGATCG
>CAZNQW010000347.1:0-3339 GCA_964575225.1 uncultured Anaerolineaceae bacterium
CTTGCCGCCCCGGTCGGTGGGCACCACTTCGATGCCTTCCCGTCGCAGACGTTCGATGGGCACCAAGAGATCCTCCCATCCGCCGCCCTGACCCACCGTGATGACGGGCGGATGCTCTACCAGGAGGAGCAGGTCGCCTACCTCGCCGCGCGCCCGCGCCGCCGCCAGGGACTTTTGCAGGCGGCAGGCCGGTTCATAGTCCCGTCGCCCCAGTTGATAGACCGAGATCGGTTCCGTCAGAGTGTCCCTCCCCTTTGGGTTTCGCGGCGCCAAGCCGCCCCATTCTCCATGTCGCCGAGCCGGGCGGCAATCCCTAGGAATCCGCGGACTCGAGCAGGGCCGGCAGCTCGGCCAGGCTTTTGATCCGCGCGACGTCCATCTCACCCCAGCGATCGTGGCGGTCTATCAGAATGGCTGTTAGGTTCACCGCCTGGGCGCCCCGGATGTCATCGTCTAGATCGTCCCCCACATAGAGGATCTCTTCTCGGGGCACGCCCGCCTGTTGGATGGCCAGCTCAAAGATGGCGGGATCGGGCTTTTCCAGGCCCACCAGGCTCGATACGACGAAAAAGTCGAAATAGCCGTGGATGCCATGCTGGCGGAGCGTGTCTTCGAGGTGGGGGGGAAAGTTGGAGAGCACGCCCAGCCGCAGCCCGCGGGCGCGGAGCCGGTCCAGGGCCGGCTCCACGTCGGAGAACAGGGGCATAAAGCCCTCGCGGAGGATAAAGCGGTCGTACAGGTCGCTCGCTGCTTGCTGCCGATCGCCGGGAAACCCCAGCTCTTCCAGCAGGCGCCAGTAGACCCAGGTCATGCTGGCCCGGTACTGCTCGTCGCTGCTGGCCCGGCGCGTGCCCCGGCTCTTTTTGTCAGCCCATTCGGATGCCAATCCGACAAAAGCCTGATGGACGTCCTCCACGGTCACGGGACGCCCCATCTCCTGGCAGGCCTGGGCAAACCGCTTCTGAAAGCCCAATCGATCGGGGTAGCCCAATAGGGTGCCGTTTACGTCCAGGAGGATGGCGCGGACGGCAGTTAAGTCTCGGTCTACCATTTGGGCATGTGTATCGATCGTTTTTCGACGTCCATGGCCGCGTCGACCAGCGCTTCGCCCACCGAGGGGTGGCGCGGGATAAAGTACATCAGCTCGTCGATGGTGGCTTCGGACATCATGGCCACGGCGATGGCGTTGATCAGATCCACGGCGCCGGGGGCGACGAGGTGGGCGCCCAGGATCTTGCCATATTTCTTGCAGGTGATGATCTTTAACTCGCCCGCCGTCTCGTCCAGGATCATGGCATAGGGATTGAGGGCCGTCGGCACTTTGCCGATCTCGATTTCGATGCCCTTGGCTTCGGCCTGCTCCTGGGTCAGGCCCACCCAGGCCACCTGAGGCCAGGTGTAAGCGCAGTGGGGCAGGGTGTCGTAGCGCATGCGCCGGACCAGCCCCATCGCATTTTCGGCAGCGATAAGGCCCTCTGAGTTGGCTTTGTGGGACCACATGGGGCCAGGTGTGAGGTCGCCGATGGCATAGAGTCCCGGCACGTTGGTCTGCATCCGGTCGTCGACGAGGATCGAGGCGCCCTCCATCTGGACGCCCACCTCGCGCAGACCCAGCCCGGTCGAATTGGGGATGCGGCGGGCGGCGAGCACCTTGTCCACCTCGATTTCCTTGTCTCCGGCCAACATCACCCGCAGTGCGCCGTTCTCCCCGGGGCGGATCGCCTCCACGGCTGTGCGTCGCTGGATGGTAATCCCGGTGTCGTACAGGCTCTTGGCCAACCTTTGGGCCGTGTCCCGATCGGCCTGTTCCAGCACTTGGTCTCCGGTATAGATCAGCGTCACTTGGCTGCCCAGGGCGTGAAAGTATTGAGCCAATTCCAGGTCCCAGGCCTGGGTGCTGATGACGGCCAGACGCGGCGGGATTTCGCGCATTTCGATGGCCTCTTCGGTGCCGATGACGCCGGGCAGGTCGGCGCCCTCCAAGGGCAACTGGGTCGGCGCCGAGCCGGTGGCGAGGATCACCATGCGCGTCTGGATTTGCTGCGGCGCGGCCCCCGAGCCGGGCAGGGGGTCGACCTGAACCGTGTCGCGGGAGATCAGCTTGCCGCGCCCTTCGATCAGGGTTACGCCATAGTCGGCCAGATGTTGCTCGGTGCCCATGCGCAGGCCATCGACCAGCAGCTCTTTGCGCTCGTGCATGGTCTCCATATCGATCTTCGGATCGCCCAGTGTGATGCCAAAGCGGGGGCCTTTGCGCGATGCCCGGGCATATTGGGCGGCCGTCATCAAAAAGGTCAGGGGGATGCAGGCCTTGTTCATGCAACTGCCGCCGTAATGGGTGCTCTCGATGACGGTCACCTTGGCGCCCAACTGAATGGCTCGCACGGCGGCGGCGAATCCACCCGCGCCGCCGCCAATGACCACCAGGTCCTGTCTGTCGGCCATCGTCTAGCCCTCCCTTCCGGCAAAGATCAAGGCCGGATGTTCCAGCAGACGGACCAGCGTCTGCAAGAATTGGGCGCCCGGCGCGCCGTCCACAATGCGATGGTCGATGGTCAGGCTCAGCGTCATCATGTCGCGGACGACGATCTGGCCATTGATCTGGGCCAGTTCCTGGAAGATGCGCCCCACGCCCAGGATGGCCACTTCGGGTGGGTTGATGATGGGCGTAAAGCCGTCGATGCCAAACATGCCCAGGTTGGTGATGGTAAAAGCTGCCCCGGTGACTTCGTCCACATCGAGGGTGTTGTCACGGGCGCGCTGGGCCAGGCCCTTGAGCTTTTCTCCGATGGCGGGCAGGCTGAGCTGGTCGGCGTTGCGCACGACGGGCACAATCAGGCCATCGTCCAGCGCCACCGCCACACCAATGTTGTACTCGCTGGACAGGACAATCTCGTCGCCTTCCAATTTGGCCCCCAGCAGCGGGTGATCCTGGAGCGCCACGACGACGGCTTTGATCAAGAGGTCGGTGTACGATGGTTTGCTTCCCCATCGGGCGCCCAGGGCTTCACGCGTCGTCTTGAGTTCGGTCACGTCGGCCGTGGTGAACATCGAGATCTGGGCCATGCTCTGCAGGCTGTAGGACATCTGCTCGGCGATGGCCTGCCGCATGCCGATAAAGGGGATCCGCTGGGGCAACGGGGCCGCAGGCGCCTTGCCCGGCTTTTCCATGGCGCGCAGCACGTCTTCCTCTGTGATGCGCCCGCCGGGGCCGGTGCCTTTGACGGTCGCCAGGTCCACCCCCTCTTCTTCGGCCATGCGCCGGGCCAGGGGCGAGACCACGATGCGCGATTGCTCCTCGTGGTGGCGTTGCACGTCCTCTTCGGTGATGCGGCTGCC
>CAZNQW010000348.1:0-3335 GCA_964575225.1 uncultured Anaerolineaceae bacterium
GGCGTATCCGCTGCGGCAAAACTAAAGACCCCCATGTAGTAGGAGATGACTTCGTTCAGGGGCGGTAGATTAGAAATGGCCGATAGAGCGCCAAAGACACGAGGCCAGTACCTGCGCACCATAAAGTCGGACATGTCTGCCGAAAAGTGCTCATACTCGTCGGCCTTCATGTACTCGCCTTCGACAAACTGATACCCCTCAGCGTCGTCGGCCATCCCGTGCCCTGGCCATTGAAGGTGTGTGCAATCAAGGGCTCCCAACAACGGTCCCAAGTACCGTGTGGTATAAGGATTGTCAACCATATCGGGCTCGAACTCGTCGATGGTCTCGATCCAAGCTTTCAGCATCTTGTCCTGCTCGTACATAACCTCCTTGCACGAATACCCTTTGTATGTGGCAGGAAAAAGCCCCCAAAGCACCATCGCGGGCACCCTATCGGGTTTCTTTAGAGAAATCGCATCGGTAACGCGCTGCAAGCGCTCGTTGTACAGTGTTTCCGCAGTCTTGTTCGTGTTCTCCATCTCACTCTCCTCCTACGCCCAGCTCTTGGCTAACGAAACGGCCGCCATGGCGTCCAGCCCATAGGCATCCGCTCCGGCATACACCCGCACCTGATCGTCCACCGTCCCACCACCCACCATGATCTTGACCTTGTCCCGCAGACCCGCCGATTGGATCGCCTCGACCGTCTCTTTCATCGAGTCAAAGGCCAGCGTCAGGAAGCCGCTCAAGGCCACCACCGGCGCCCCGGTCTCCTCGATCTTGTCCACAAACACCTCGGGCGCCACGTCAATGCCCAAGTCGTACACCTCAAAGCCGTTCACGTCCAGCATGAACACCACAATGTCCTTGCCGATGTCGTGAATGTCGCCCTTGACCGTGCCCACGATCACCTTGGCATCCTTTTTCACTTCCTGCTCGCCCTGGAAGTAGGGCTTGGTCTCGGCCGAGATCGACTTGAGCATCTCGCCGGCCAATATCAGCTCGGGGATAAAGTACTCTCCCTTTTCGAACCGTTGGCCCACCACCTCCATGGCCGTCCGGCAAGCGTCCAGGATCGCCGTCGGCGGCGTCCCTCCCGCCAGCAGATCTTGGACCAATGCCAGCGCTTCCTCTTCTTGCATCTCGGCAATATACTTGACCAATTGTTCCGACATTCCGATCCTCCTTAATATATAGATCTAGTCCAACAGTCCGGCGCGGAACGCGCGGGTATAATTCAGGCAGTGACGGTCGAGGCCCAACACGGCTTCGGCCGCCAGCATCGCCTTGCGCAGCTCGCGGTCCTGCGGGTCGGCGATGGCGGTATCCAGCCCGGCCTCTAACATCAAGGTCAAAAAGGCGCGGTTGATCAGCGAGCGGGCAGGCAAGCCATAGGAGACGTTGCTCAGGCCCGAGGTGAAATGGACTTTGGGGAATTCAGCCTTGACGGCGCGCACGGTGCCCAGCGCCACGCGACCGGCGTCGCCGCTGGCGCCGATGGTCATGACCAGGGGATCGACATAGACCTTCTCATCGGGGATTCCGGCCTCGCGGGTGAGGCCGATGAGGCGCTGGACAATGGCCAGCCGGCCTTCGACGGCGGGCGGGATGCCCTTGTCGTCCATGGCCAGGGCGATGACCCCACCGCCCGCCTGGGCCGCCAGGGGCAACACGCCCGTGATCCGCGCCTGCTCGCCGCTGATGGAGTTGATGAGGGGCGCCTGGGTGACGTGGGGCAACGCGGCTGCCAGGGCCGCCGGGTTGGCGCTATCGAGGCACAGGGGTTTGTCGACCGCAGCCTGCACCGTCTGCACCAGCCAGACCAGGTCGTCCGGTTCGCGGTCGGTGGGTGTGCCGGCATTGACGTCGATCCAGGCGGCCCCGGCTTCGGCCTGAGACCGGGCCAGGCTCTGGATGAACGTCTCGTCGCGGTTCAGCACCGCCTCTTTCACCCGCTTGCGGGTGCCGTTGATCTTTTCGCCGATAATTTTCATTCAATCGCCTCCTTCCTGGGCTGCCGATGGGCAAAGGGTCAGGTGTCTTTTTTTCGCCATTGAATTCGATAATACCCTAGGGAACTCTTACAGTCGCTATTCTATAATACCCTAGGGAATTTGTCAAATCTGGAAACCTGTGTATACTAGGGAAGAGGAAACCGAACTCGGTCCGGAGGCCCAGCCACCGCTTCCGTACATGGATGCTGAGTGTGGATCGAACTATGCCGAACAGAGAGTCAACGAGACCCAATCCGGGGTCCGAGCCGCGCATCGACCGCGAGCGGTTCGAGCCCCCCTATCATCAACTGGCCAACATCCTGCGGGACGAGATCGCCGCCGGCGCCTTGCGCCCGGGCGACCGCGTCCCCTCGGAGGCGCAGCTCTGCGAGCGGTACGAGGTCAGTCCGATGACGGCCCGCCGCGCCCTGACGCTGCTCCTCGACGAGGGCCTGGTGACGGCCGCCCGCGGGCGGGGGACCTTTGTCAAGCCACTGGTGATGACCACGGCGACCTTTGGGCTGGACGCCCTGGAAGAGCTGTTCAGCAGCGAACTCACGTCGGTGCGCTTTCTGTCAGTCCGGACCACGCCCGCCACAGCGCGCATCAGCCGCAGGCTGGGTGTGGCCGAGGGCAACCGCGTCATCTCCATCCGCCGCCTCCTCTCGCGCGAGGGTCGACCTGTCGCCTATCACCGCGAGTACCTGGTGTTCGATCCCCTGCGCCCCGTCGTTGAGGCTGAGATGGGCATCACCAACCTGCAAGGGCTGTTCGACGGCACCGGACAGACGGTGCTCAAACGCGGCGACCTGGGGATCCAAACGACGGTCCTGACCCAGAACGAGGCAGGCCGGCTGGAGGCAGAACCGGGCAGCGCGGCTTTTCGCATCGAGCACATCTTTTACGATTTCGACGACCAACCGGTGAGCTGGGGGTGGTTCATCATCCCCAGCGAGCATTTGATGTTTCGCGCCACAGTGGGCGCGCCGCGGGTGTCGAGCGCCACGGGAACAACCGGGGGAGAGCAAGCATGAGTCCATCCGAACAGTCTTCCACTACCGAACCGAGCCTGGTGCAGGTTCTGGCCGATCTCCAAGAGCCCGAGGCCCTCGAGATCGTCGAGCGGCGCATGGAGCGCGGCGACGACCCGATGCAGATTATCGAGGATTGCCAGGCCGGGATGCGCGAGGTGGGCGAGCGCTACTCGCAGCAGCGCTATTACCTGTCGGGATTGATCATCGCCGGTGAGATCCTGGCCCAGATCATGGATAGGGTCCTGCCAGCCGTGGAGGGCCAGTTCTCCGGCAAGAGCGCGGGCCGGGTTCTCCTCGGCACCGTCCAGGGCGACATCCATGACCT
>CAZNQW010000349.1:0-3335 GCA_964575225.1 uncultured Anaerolineaceae bacterium
TTATGACGGCGACTGGCGGGAACAGGACCTGCGGGCGCTCATGGACCCCCGCGTGAGGGTGCGGCTGGCACAGCCCGATATCGAACTCGTGAGCTTTGACGCCGTGGGTAGCCGGTGACCCCGTTTTCTGACTTATCCTTCCGCTATCCCTTTCGGCGATATCAGGGGATGATCCTCGATCTTGTGCAAGAGCGGGGCGGGGCCGATCCTGTATACCACCTGGTGGCGCCGCCGGGATCGGGCAAGACCATTGTTGGCCTGGAGCTGATCCGCCGCTTTGGCCGGCCGGCGGTCATCTTTGCCCCCACAACCACCATTCAGCGCCAGTGGCGGGAAAAGATCGAGATGTTCGGCGGCGATGCCCCCTGGATCGCCCGGCACATGAGCCTGGATGCCCGCGACCTGCGCGACATCAACGTCTTGACTTACCAGGTGCTCTCCACACCGGGCGAAAACCTCGAGTTCGTGGAGCGGATCGCCACCGAGCGCTGGGTGGATGATCTCTTGGTGTGCGATCGGGTGCAGAGTGAAGAAGAGGCCAGGGCGCGCATTGCCACCCTGGAATCGGCCAACCCGTCGGCCTTTCGCCGCGAGCTCTCCAAGCGCTACCGTCGCGTCAAACAAGAAATCCTCCGCGAAGGAAGCCTGGACGGCAGGCAATTCCTGCACCCCAACGCCCGCAACCTGATCGAACGCATTGTGGCCCTCGGCGCCGGGACGGTGGTCCTGGATGAATGCCACCACCTCCTCGATTACTGGGCCTACATCCTGCGAGAGCTGATTCAGGCCATCCCCGACGTCCATGTCATCGGACTGACCGCCACTCTGCCCGATCCGGCCAACCGAAACGAGTACGAGAACTATTATTCGCTCCTGGGCGATGTGGATTTCCAGGTGCCCACACCGGCTGTGGTCAAGGAAGGCAACCTGGCCCCTTACCGGGACCTGGTTTATTTCTGCCACCCTTCGGCCCCCGAGCAGAGCTACCTGGAGGAAATCCAACGCCATTTCGAGCGAGCCGTCTGGCAGGTCAGCCATACCGACGCCTTTCGAGATTGGCTGTGGACCCTGTTGTTCCCCGACCTGGAAGAATCCGAAAACCCTGCCGCGATCCTCGAGTCGTTCGAGGCGGCCTTCAAGCGGGAGCCGTTGCTGTGCATCGCGGCAGTCAAGTATCTCCTGGAGCAGGGCGTGTCGTTGCCTTTGAACGTCCCCATCGTCGAAGAGATGTGGGAGCCACTGGAAGTGGACGATTGGCTCACGTTGATGGAGAACTATGCCCTGCGCGCCCTCAAGGTCAGCCCGGCAGCCGAGCACCAGGCCCTTTACCGCGATCTGTGCGATGCCCTATTGCCCTTTGGCATCACCGTGAGCGAGCGAGGCATCCGCCGCCAGCGGTCTCCCAGCGATCTGGTGCTGGCCCTTTCCGAGTCCAAATGCCAGGCTGTGGTCCAGATCTTGCGCGCCGAATCGGCGGCGATGGAGGGCACGCTCCGAGCTCTCGTCCTCACCGATTACGAAAAGATGAACGCCCGCACCCGGCGTCTCCAGGGGGTCCTCGATCCCGATGCCGGCAGCGCGGTGCGCATCTTTCGCCACGTGGCTGCTCATCCGGCGACGGCTGTCCTGGCTCCCATCCTGGTGACCGGCAATGTGGTGCTCATCCACGCCCGCATGCAGTCGCTGTTGGAAGAAGGCATCCGCCGCTGGGTGGAAGACCATCAAGCCCGATTCAGCTGGGAATGGCGCGCCACCCCGAACGATCAGATCCTGCGCCTAGCAGGCGCAGGCCCCGATTGGTCCTCCCGCACCTACGTGGCCCTGGTCACCGCCCTGTTCGAGCAGGGGATCACCCGCTGCCTTGTGGGCACCCGGGGCATCTTTGGTGAGGGCTGGGACACCCTGCGATTGAACACCCTGCTGGATCTGACCTCAGTGACAGCCAGCACCAGTGTGCAACAGATCCGGGGACGGACCGTCCGCCTGGACCCGAGTTGGCCGCGCAAGGTGGCCCACAACTGGGATGTAATCTGCGTCAGTCCCGACTTTGACAAGGGGGATGCCGATCTGGGCCGGTTCGTGTCCCGCCACGAGCACACCTGGGGACTGGCCATTCGCGCCGAGCCGGAAGACCGTGGAGCCCGGATTCGGCATGCGATGGGCGATCGGCGGCTTCCAGAAAGCGCCCAGCCCGAAACCCTCGACGGTGAGCCGGCATCCCGACTGCACAGGATGGATGGGCGCATCGTGCGGGGGGTGGCCCACGTCGATCTTGACCTGGCGGTGGATTTGGCCACCCATCGTTTTGACCAGGTGCCCTTTCGAACCTACACCCAGCACATGCTGGATGCCGTGTGGGATCGCGACCAGGTCTATGAGCTCTGGGCGGTAGGAGAGCCGTACGACAATCGCAGCTACAGCGCCACCCACGTCGACGCCCGGGAGATCCGATTCCGCACGGCGCGGACGGTCGGCGATTCGTTGGGGGCCATGACCCGGTGGCTCTTGATCAGCCTGGGGGCCGTTGGGGCAACCGCCTGGTTGGGCGGTGCGGTGATCATGCCCTGGGCCGAGATGCAAGCCCTGACGGCCCTGGGAGCAGGCGTTGTGGCCCTGACCGGAGGGGCGGCCCTAACCGCGACTACTGTAAACGCCTGGAGCATGGCCCGCCTGTTTCGACGCACCTTCTTGGAGCTTCCCGCCGATTCGATCCTGCTCGACATGGGGCAGGCCTTGTTGGTTGCCTTGCAGGGGGCCGGCGTAGTGGATGTCGGCCTGAGCTTGGATTGTGTGCGTGTCGTCGAGACCGAGGCCGGCCGTTTTGAGGTCCTTTTAGAGCCTGCATCCGAAGGCGCAAGGCAGCAGGGCGGTCTTGATTCCGCTGATGAGGAGCCATCGGAGCGGGATGCCGAGCAATTTGCCCGCGCCTTTCAGCAGATGATGGGGCCGTTAGGCAATACGCGGTATCTGATCGAACGCGATGGCAGCAGCCTGCGCAACCCTCTGCACCGGAGTCTTTGGTTTGCCGTGCGCAAAACCCTGCACCTCGACCAGGATCTGAAAGCCTATCACCGCGTCCCCGATGTGCTGGCCTCCCGCCGAGAGCGCGCCGAGGCACTGGCCCGCGAGTGGCGCCGATTTGTCGGCGGCGGACGTTTGGTCTATACTCGGACCCTGGAGGGGCGGCGGATTCTGCTCCAGGCCCGCGCCCAAAGGCGCGAGTCACTGCCACAGATGGGATTCCAGATCTGGCGCTGATTGGGGAGCGGCCAATTCCGCAGAGGGTTTAGGATGGATTTCGGAGCCGTTGGCAAAGGCTTGTTGGTCCTGGGAGT
>CAZNQW010000350.1:0-3311 GCA_964575225.1 uncultured Anaerolineaceae bacterium
CCTTCACCGCCGGATCCCGCTTGAGCACAGCCATCACCGCGGGGGCGAATTGGTTCGCCGCATTCCAGCCGGCGAGGATAACCACGTCAGGATGGACGTGAGCCAGGGACGACAAAGCTCGGTTGGGGTCGGTTTCCCAACCGAGAATCTGCAAATGTTCCTCTTCCTGTAACAGGTGCTCGATGCTGCGGGCAAACAGCGTCTGATCGGAAAAGATCAACACCTGAGTTTTGGTTGCATCTTTGCACATCATTCTCATCCCTTTGCGACACCATCATACCACGCAGGTACGTTTGGTGACAGTCCTAACCGTCATGTTTGGCACAAGAAAAAGAACTGTCTTTCGACAGTTCTTGAGGACAAACGGCTATCCGGCGATCCCCCATTTGGGGGATTAGAACCGGTGATTGTGTGTGGCCCATGGCCTATAGAGTCTGGGTGGGCTCTCCCCCCAACCCCTGACGCACGGCATACACCGCAGCCTGGACGCGGTTCTGCAGGTGGAGCTTATCCAGGATGTTGGTCAGATGGTTTTTCACCGTACCACTGGTAATGTGGAGGGCCACTCCGATCTCTTTGTTCGAGGCCCCTTGCACAATGAACTCGAGCACCTCGATTTCGCGCTCAGTCAATTGCTCCAGGTCTTGGAGTTCTGGGTCGACCTTGGCCGGCTGCCGAAACTCCTGCAGGATCCGAGCCGCCACCGCGCCAGAAAAAAAGGCCTCTCCCCGTGCCACGCCCTCAATCATATCGAATAGTTGGTGCTCCCTGAGATCTTTGATCAGGTATCCCTGGGCGCCACATTTGATCGCTTCAAAGAGGTCGGCGTCGTCATCGGAAACCGTGAGAACCACGATTTTCACCTGTGGCATCTCGCCCTTGATCTGCCTCATCGCTTCCAGGCCATCGAGAATCGGCATAGAAATGTCCATCAAGATCAAGTCGGGTTTGGTCTTCCGAGCCAGGGCCACGGCTTCGTGCCCATCGTTGGCCTCCCCCACCACCTCGTAATTCGGGTAGGGCTCCAACACACCCGCCACACCTCTGCGGAAAAGGACATGATCGTCGGCCAGTAAAATGCGCAAAGGTCCACTCATCAAGATCTCCGATTCCCTGATATGGGGAACGACAGCACAACGCACGTGCCCCGACCTGGCTGAGATTCGACCGCCAGGGTCCCGCCGATGCTCTCGGCCCGCTCGGCCATCACCTGCAGGCCCAGGCAATGGCCCGCCTGCGCTTGTCTAGCCCGATCGAACCCGCGGCCCTCGTCACACATCTTGATGAGCACCTGCCCCTCCTTACGCTCGATCTGGATCGTGGCCTGGTTTGTGCCGGCGTGTTTGCGCACGTTCGTCAACGCTTCCTGGATGATGCGCATCGCCTGGAATCCAATATCGCCGGCCATCTCCAGCGGGGGTGTAGCCTCGGCGTGCAATTCTACCTCGACACCATACCTTGTCTGATACGCATCGAGATACCCTTGCAGCGTGGACCAAAAGTCCTCGCCTGGCAGCACAATGGTGCGCATGTCGAATATGGCCTCACGCACGTCGGTGTGTACTTCGCTGATCCATTCCTGCAGCTCATCCAATGTACTTTGGGCCTGCTCGGTTGCGCCTTTGGTCAGGGCTGAAGCCACCTGGGACGCCTTGAGCTGCAGGGCGCTTAACGCTTGGGCCAGGTTGTCGTGCATCTCCCGCGCCAGCCTGTCTCGCTCCTCCACGATGGCCATGCCCTTGGTCCTCTGGTGCAGGCGGGCGTTCTCAATGGCAAGCCCCACGGCGTTGGCAATCCCGGAGGCCAGATCGATCTCCTCTTGATCAAACTCCCGGGTCACCTCGTAGGCCAAGGCATACGCTATGGCAACGACCCGCCCCCTCACCACGAACGGGATCGCGAGCATCGACTTGATCCCAAGTGGGCGCGTGAGATATCTGAGCACGCGGTGGTCCTCTTCTACGTTAACAGACACCGCCGGTTCTCTTGTCTCCAACACGTGGCGCTCAAACGAACCCAGGTTGGAAAGGGGTAGAGCTGGCGTCCGCGAGGATGAACCTGCCGCAAACTCTGAACGCTCTGTCTCCGCCGCATAGTGTGGGATCAGTAGGCCGCGCTCCTCGTCAATCAGGCAGAAGCCACAACCCGACGTACTTGTCACAGATCTGATGGCTTCGGCCACGTAGTGCAGCACTTTGTCCAGATCGAGGGTCGAGGCGGCTGCCCGTAGGATCTCGAGGAGTGTACTCGTGCGCTCCTGGCGCTCCCTCAATTGGTTGTTTGTCGCCATAGCATGCCGCCGTGCGAGAAAGGTCACCGAATGACGCAGATAGCTATCCATGCGCGCACAGGCGTCAAGCATGGCTATCGAGCCACATGGGATACTCTCACGCAGCACCGACATGGTGGATGCCTTTAACAAAAAAAGCGCATCGATGGCATCAGAGATATCGCCATCTACTCTCAAATAGGCGTTGTAGAGGCTGACAAGGTAGCTTTCCAGCTCCCCAGAGGAGCCAGTACGCAGGGAGCCAATGAGGGCATCCAGCCCCAGCACCCTCAGCGCATGCAGATCGGGTACAGGGCGCTCCATGACCTGGGATGCAGGCAGTTGCTCGATCAGATCGATCCAGGCAGCGAGAATCTCTTCTCGCTTGGTTTCGAGCAAAGCGAAAGGTTCTTTCGCGGGTTGCCTGTCCTGCTCCACCTCTGCCGTGCCTCCCTTGGCGTGTCTTGGCCGATGTCCGGTTTCCATCTTAGCATAGGGAGGCCAAACTGTCAAACGCGAGGGGCTTTGGTCCGGCTTCGGACGCCAATATCCGGTCACTGCCCGCGGGACAAACAGCAGGGTGCTTGCGCGCCGCCTCCACAACAACCCTGATACGTCCATAGCCACCGGCGGCAAGGGTACCCTTGCCGCCGGTCGGAAAAACTCTCGTATAAAGAAGCCTTGTGCGTCTTGAACGCGCCTTTAACTCTGCGCTGCATCCCTCTCCAGCGAAAGGGAACGCGATCCTCCATATTCCTGCAAGCGGCGTCCGGCTTTTTCCAGCAGGCTGCCCAGCCGCCAGAGAGCCCGTTTCTCTGACCGATGGAGCATAATACCTCGCTCGAAACGAGCTTCGCTGCGCCAATCCGGGCACCGTGCGGCTTGATCCATCTCTGCAGCATGGATCGACAACATCGCCCTGGCCAATTGAGATCCGTCCGCGTTCATACCCAACCTCCTCTACTCCCCCTGCGCCGTCACCGACCTATGGACGGCGAGATCGGAAGAGCGTCGTGTAGGGAAAGAGTGTAGGATAGGGTGT
>CAZNQW010000351.1:0-3260 GCA_964575225.1 uncultured Anaerolineaceae bacterium
ACCCGCGATCTTCGGCTTGACAGGCCGACATGTTAACCACTACACTACGCCCCCAACTACGCGCCGAATCATACCATAACTCGGTTCCCTCGTCAAATCGGACGCGGGCGTTTGTCGGGATCGGGCGGCCTAGTGCTCGCTCTTTTGGCTCTCTTCCCACAGCCGGATCGCCTGATCTCGGCCATAATACCAGCGGGCGTGGTGCTCGCGGGCATACGATTCGGACACGTAGCCAAAGCGCATGCTGACGAGGCTCTGCCACATCATGGGGTGGATCACCGCCAGGTAAAAATGCACCATGAACATGGCAAAAGTGGCCACAAAGGCCAGGTCGTGGATGATGAGAAGGACCATATAGAGGTTGGGTGGGATGATGCCTTTGCCGAACCACATCCCCAAGCCACTGACGGCAAAGGCGGCTGTGCCGATGATCATCACCAGGGCGTTTAGCCGCTCCCCGGTGTTAAAGCGGGGCTGGGGGGGCATGGCCCCATGCCGGCCCAGAAGGTAGTAGGGCACGGCAGCTTTGAGCCAGTCAATGTCGTAACGGCAGAAGGAAAAGAACTCGCGGACATGCAAGAGCATGCGGCGCGGCTGCACGAGGCCATAGACAAGGGGGGTGGCCCCGAAAAAGATAGCTGCCACCCGATGCAGGATGCGGATGTTGCGCATGGCCACGCACCCCGATTCACAGCGCAGAAAGGGAGAGAACAGGATCATGCCTGTCAGCGCCAGGGGGATGAAGGAACCGGTGTGCACCCAGTGCAACAACCGTTCCAGATAGGTGTAACGGGGGATCCAGCGGATGTGAATGACCGTATCGGTGCCCTTAAGCCTGACACTCATTCTACTTCCTCCATGCGGATGTTGCGGCGGGCAAGCCCATAGGCGGCGGTGACGCCCACCAAGGCAACGCCAAAGATGGCAAACCCTGCCGGTTGAAGAATTTTCCGATAAAAGCGAGCCAAAAGGAACGACCCTTCTGGCTTATCGGGCAGCCCATAGGCCTGTGGCTCGTCGAGCAGGATGCTGAGGCGGTGCAGGCCTCCGGCCTCGTGCTCACCATAGAGCCGGGCGCCGCTCTGGCCCTCGGCCTGGAGCTGGTGCACTCGAGCCCTGGCCTGGTTGAGGAGCGCTCCCCGCTCGCCCCAGATCAGGGCGCCGGTGGGGCAAGCCTCGGCGCAGGAGGGGCCACCCGTGCCTGCGGCGATCTTGTCCTGGCAAAAGGTGCACTTGCTGGACACTGCCTCGCCGGTGATCAGGTTGACCGAGCCCAGTTGCGGAATGCCAAAGGGG
This sequence comes from uncultured Anaerolineaceae bacterium, assembly GCA_964575225.1. GTDB lineage: Bacteria > Chloroflexota > Anaerolineae > JAAYZQ01 > JAAYZQ01 > CAZNQW01. The sequence continues at coordinate 1,297 of CAZNQW010000351.1, forward strand.
CAGAACTCGGTGCAGTAGCCGCAACCAATGCATTGGGTCTGGTCAAAGGCGACAAAGCCCTTTTCATTGATCGACAGCGCGTCGGACGGACAGGCCAGGGCGCAGGCGGCGTCGGTGCAGTGCATACATTGGTAGTTAAAGAAGGGCAGATCCTCCTTTTTCGCCCCCTCTCGCGTCACGATCACGTTCCATGCCGAGGCCGAAAGCTCCTGGTTGGGGTCTTCTGTGTTGGCCAAGCCGTTGTGGGCGGCGCAGGCGCGCTCGCAGGCGCGGCAACCGAGGCATTCGGAGGCGTCGTACAGGATCGCCAAGTCGGTATCCGGCGGCGAGGCCAGTGCCTTCCCAGCCGGGTGGAGGAGCAACCCCGATAGGCCCACCCCCGACAGCTTCATAAAGTCCCGACGGTTTACGCGTGCAGCGTCGATGTTAGGCACTTTGCTCTCCTTTCGAAAAAATGGCCTCCCGGTTGACCAGGATAAAGACGATGGCGACGAGGACCACCAGGACGGCTGCAGACAATACCAGCCAAAGCAACCAGCCCCAGGTCGCCAGGCCAGAGGCTTTGGCGATGGTGGTGTAGGGTCCCCACGACGAGGGAGGAGTGCCGTCGACGATGACGGCAGCGTTGGCCTTGCGCTCCTTGGGATCGACATCGTCCAGCATCAAAAAGAGGTCGGGGTTCTCGTGGCAGCTATCACAGCTCTGGTTCTGCGGTGTGACGCGCTGGATGTTGTGGGGGGTGGCGTATTTCCAGGTGGGCACGTTTTCAAAGGTGGACAGCAGGCCCTCGCCATAGAAGGCAAAGGTGTCGGCAGCCACTGGGATGTGTCGCACCAGCACATAGTCCCAGGGGCGTTCCTCGCTCTTTAGGGGGTTGCGACCGATCTTGAAGGTCATCTGGCTCTCGTCGCTCTTGTTGTAGGGGAGGCCGCCCTTGTCTCTGCCTACGTGGCAGTTGAAGCAGCTCTTGTACGGCCCGCCAACGTGGCAGACGGCGCAATCCAGGTTGCCGATGTGGATGTTGTGGGATTCGATCTCGCTCTTGGTCTCCACTACTTCGGCATGGCAATCCAGGCAACTGGGGCCCACCGCACCGTCGTACCGATGGGCATAGTCGGTTCCGTCGCCGTGGAATTGGTCGATGCTGTGGCAATCGACGCAGGCCAGGCCCGCCTCCAGATAGTGGACGCTGGCCTCCACCCCTTCATTCTTGCCCTTGTATTCGTTGGATACGCGCGCGCCGTGGCAGGCCTCGCAGGTATCGCGGCTGGAGGCGATCTCTTTCACCTCGTGTTCTGCCAAAAGGCCGCCGCCGGTAAAGCTGGGCCGGCTGATGTGGCATTGGGAGCAGGTAGCGTGGCAGGTGTCGCAGTGGGCGTCGAACGCCCTTTCCATACGCGGATCGGTCAAGTCGGCGCCGCGGGCCGTCAGGGCGGTCATATAGCCGCCCAGCTGCAAATGCAGGCTGGTGCTCACGATCCGCGACGCATCGATGTGGCACACGCCACAGGTGTCGTTCGAATCTGCCAGCGGATCGCGGACGACGCCTTCGTGGGCGGCGTCCATGTCGTCCACTCCATCGACCCCGCCGTGGCAGCCGATACAATTCTGAACATTGTGAACCGAGGTCAGGAAATCAGCGCCGACGATGACTTTTTCCCATGCCTCCAACGGAGGCAATTCGCCCGCTCAGCCCTCGCCTGCGCTTTCTTCGGATACGACCTCCTGTTCTTCCTCAGCCAATTCCATCAGGCTGGATTGGTCCGTGTGGCAGTTCATACAATTCTGGGCCGGAGCCTCCACAACGGGCGCCGCGCCCTCAGGTGGAGCGGTGGGCGCTTGGCCCGGCTCTCCGGCTCCGCCCACGGCAAAGGGCAGCTCATAGGGTCCGCCGGGCAGGTAGGGCTCGGTGTCGAGGGGAAAGTCGTTGGCTGCCTAGATCGGAAGAGCACACGTCTGAACTC
>CAZNQW010000352.1:0-3232 GCA_964575225.1 uncultured Anaerolineaceae bacterium
TAACCGTAAACATATCACAGCTCAGACGTGGCTGATGGAGCGGGTGCGCATGATGCCCGATCTTTTGGAAGAGGCGCCCCACTGGGTGACCGCGATCTTTGACCACGCGTGGGCGCCCATGACGGCCTTGAGCAACGAGATCAACCACCTGCCATCGGCTGTGTGGCCCATGCTGATGAGCTTTCCCTGCGGCTATGTCTACATCACCACCGACGAGTCCGAATATCTCCCGGGGTCGGGAACGGTTCGGTACCAACGAGTGCAGAATGTGGCCCGCGTGTCGGTGGAGGATCTGGCCGACGAGACCGAACGCCCCCTGCACGTCATTGGCCACCTCATCGACCACCACTTGGGCTGTGGCGGCCAACCGGAGGGGCTGTGGCTTTCGGAGGGAGGAGGGATCACGCCCCAGTGGGCCCAGGTGGGCGCTCAACTGGCTCAACTTTACGCGCTGGGCTATGCCCCCGACGATGTAGCGCGGTCGGGTGTGCGCGACTATTTTGCCCAATCCCTGGTCCTCTATTGCCGCGATCGGCAAAGCCTGAACATAGCTGATCCGCAGATAGAAAAGTGGCTTCACAACACGTTATGGAACCGCGAGTTTTGGAAGTCAGCGCAAGGACAGGGGGAGTAGATGACGCAGAAACGCTTGGAATCGTTGAGACAATTGCAGACTGGACACGGCGTGGCTTGCGTGGCCCTGATGCCGGGGGCCAACCTCACCTATTTCACCGGGTTGACAACCCACCTGAGCGAGCGCCCGGCATTGGCTTTCGCCCCTGCTGAAGGACCGCTGACAGTGGTGTTGCCTGTCCTCGAAGCGCCGGCAGCCCGCGAGGTTCTGCCCGAGGATGTCCGGCTGTTCACCTACAACGACGAGGAAGGGCACGAAGGCGCCTTTTTCCAGGCGGCCGAGGCTTTGGACCTGCAGGGCCGCCCCCTGGCTGTCGAGTACCTGGCCATGCGTGTGCTGGAAGCGCGCCGCCTGGAGCAAGCATTCCCTGGCTCGTCGCTGATGGCCACCGAGCCGTGGCTGCCGGCCCTGCGCATGGCCAAGGACGAGGACGAGATCGCCTGCATACGCACCGCCGTGCAAATCGCCGAGGCCGCACTCCACCGGCTGCTGCAGGAGGGCGCCATCCGTCCAGGTCGCACCGAGCTGGAAATTGCCGCCGATCTGCGGATCGCCCTGCTCCGCGAGGGCAGCCAGGGCGAGGCCTTTGCGCCCATCGTCGTCGCCGGTCCGAATTCCGCCTTTCCCCACGCGGGCCCCTCAGATCGGCCTCTGGAAACCGGGGACCTCCTAACCCTGGATTGGGGCGCGCTCTACCAGGGCTACCAGTCGGACATGACCCGCACCTTTGTGCTGGGCGAGCCCACGCTCCAGATGGCGCGCATGCACGACGCTGTGCTGGCAGCCAACCAGGCGGGCCGTTTGGTGGCCCGCGCCGGATTGCCCGCCCAGGAGGTGGATCGGGCGGCGCGGCGGGCCATTACCCTGGCTGGATGGGGAGAGTATTTCATCCACCGCACAGGCCACGGGCTGGGACTCGAGACCCACGAGCCACCCTTCCTGGTGGAGGGCAACCTGGAACTGTTGCCTGCGGGGGCGGTGTTTACCGTGGAACCGGGCGTCTATGTGCCGGGACTGGGCGGCATCCGCATTGAAGACGACGTGGTAGCGCTCGACGGCAAGTCGGAGACGCTGACGATGCTGGACCGAGGGCTGGTGCAATTGTAGGCAGCGGGCGAGGTTGCTCTGGCTAGCGAAACGCCCGGTGTAGGCGCGACCGACTATGACCATTGGTCAACGAAGTGTTTCATCCACTGCGTGGAACGTCTCTGCCAACCTGATCCGGGCAGCGGTAGCCTTTGTGCGGTCGATTCTGCTGGCGCGACTGCTTCCTGTCGACGTGTTTGGTATCTATGCTTTGGCCGGCTCCATCGTGAGCATCAGCGTCGTGTTGCCCAACTTTGGAATGGGTGGGGCATTTCTGCACAGGAGCGCCGAGACGGAGGACGAGGAACAGGCCGCAGCCGTCCATTTCACCCTCAAATTGCTGTTCACCTCCCTTTGGGCGCTCGCCCTTGCCACAGGCGCTCTGGTTTTTGCCACCGGCCAACTACGGCTGGCCCTGCTGGTCTTTGCCATGGCAACCTTTGGCCTGCAGCTGACACAGACGCCAAACCTCATCTTGGTACGACGAGTGATTCATCGACGAATCGCCGTCGTGCAATTGGTGACCACGGTCCTGAGCACGGTGGTGGCTGTGGCCCTCGCATGGATGGGTGTGACCCTGTGGGCGTTGCTGGCAACGGATATCGCGGCGCTCTGTGTGCAGATCGTGTTGTTCTATATCTGGAGACCCGTTTGGCGCCCGCGATTGGCATGGGATGCGTCCGTAGTACGCTATTACCTTCGCTTTGGCAGCCGCACCTTTTTGGCTGGGGTCCTTTTGCAAGCTATTAACCACATCGACGACCTTTGGACAGGCCAGGTGCTGGGAAAGACCGCCCTGGGGTTCTATTCGCGCGCCTATACGTTTGCCACCTATCCGCGACAGGTATTGGCCCAACCAATCAACGCAGTAGCAGGCGGCACGTATGCCGAGCTGAAAGGCAATCGCAAGAGCCTATCGCAGGCCTTTTTTCGAACCAATGCGTTTTTAATCCGCACGGGTTTTTTCCTGGCTGGTATATTGGCTCTACTGGCACCGGAGCTGATCCAACTGCTCCTGGGCGCCAAGTGGCTGCCCATGCTGGATGCGTTTCGGCTCATGTTGGTATTTACCCTCTTGGATCCGATAAAAACCACAGTGGCCGATCTCTTTACCGCTGTGGGTCGGCCGGAGTTGGTGGTGCGTGCCCGTTCGATCCAGTTGATGGTGCTACTCGGTGGGCTCTTGCTTCTGGGTCGCCCCTATGGGATCGCCGGAGTAGCGCTGGCAGTAGACGGAATGCTAATCGTGGGCCTTGCCATCCTGTTTTGGCAGGCGCGCTCGTTTGTGGACCTTTCACTCTCACAACTCTTCGGCGTGCCCTCCCTGGCGCTGGCTTGCGGCCTCGGGCTTGGCTTTGGGGCCGTCACCATGCTCCCGATCGGCACCTGGGATTTGTGGGCGGGATTGGCAAAGGCACTGGCATTTGCCGGGGGTTATGGGTTGGTATCTTGGGCATTTGAGCGAAAAAAGATGGTACGCGGTTTTCGGCTTCTCGTAGACTATGTCGGCGC
>CAZNQW010000353.1:0-3222 GCA_964575225.1 uncultured Anaerolineaceae bacterium
ACGTGACGGCGCCACAGATCCTCGGCGATGCGCCGGGGATGGCAATCCACCCCTTGCTGGGTAAAGTACTCGCAGATGCGTTCAATATCCCGGCCCAGGAGAAAGCGGGCTTTTTCGTTGGTGTGCAGGCTCACCACCTGCGGAAAGTCGATCAGGGTGATGTCGCCCTCCCAGTACAGGATATTGTAGGCGGAAAGGTCGCCATGGATCATGCCCAGCTGCATCATCAGCTCGACGTTGTGCAGGACCTGGCGGAACAGACCCCGGGCCTCCTCGGGTTCCAGGGCGACGGTATTCAGCGTCGGCGCCGCGATGCGCTCATCGCCGTGGTAGGTCATGAGGATGGCGTTGTCGCTGGCGTGAATCGGACGCGGCACCGACGCGCCGACCTGGTACAGGTTTTCCAGGGCGGTGAACTCGTACATGAGCCAGGAGGTGTGCGCTGCCTGCTGACCAAAGCCCGACTTGTTGCGAATGGCGCGCTCGATGTAACCCGAGTCGCGGCCCGCGGGGCGCCCCCCAGCCACCAGGATCTCCCGGCCCTGGCGGTACATCTTGTCGTTGCGCAGGTTGCGGAACATGCGCGGGCGATAGACCTTGACCGCCAAAAGATCAAAGCCGGTGATCGGGTGGGCCTGGCAGCAGTAGACGCTGGCCTCTTTGCCCCCCTTGATTTTGAACAGCACGTCGGTGATCAGCCCTTCTTCGTAAAAGGGCAGCATCGAAGACAGCAGCCAACCCTGTTCGTATTGCGAGGGCCGGTACGAGGTCTCGAACCCCTGGGTGATATCCGATGGGTCGTCGACCAATTCGGCCAGGACCTCGACCGGCGCTTTCTTGGGCTTGTGCTGCCCGTTTCGCTTTTGGGGCCGCCCATTGGGGTTCACCCAGGAAGGATCATATTGTGCTTCATAGTATTCGTATAGGTCCATGGATTCTTTGCGTGTCACCGCAGGTCTTCTCCTTCAATTCGAGCCGCCAGGGAGCTCCCTTCAAGTCCCCCGGCATAGGTATGGGTATTCGCTTTCCTGTTTCCATTTTGATGATTTCGCACTCGTTTTTCTCAACCATAGACCAACTCCTCCTTTCTCCGCCAAAGCGGCATTCCACAAACAGGCCTCATCCCCCAGACCTGGTCTCTCATCCTTCCCTGTCTGGTCTCGCCACGGCGGCCGCTACCGGCAGCGGCGCGGTCGCATCGTGAATGCCCAGCTTGATGAGCAGCGACGATCGTCGCTGTCGGTCGTCGATCTGCTGAAAGAATTTCTTTTCCAGGATGACGGCCAGGGCATAGAATCCGCAGGTGATCAAAAAGATGGGCCGGAATCCGATGTCTGGGTGCTGCTGCATATAGCCGCTTACATAAGGTCCGACTGCCCAGCCGATGGTCCAACTCATGCCTATGAGGCCGCTGATGGTGGCCCGTTCCCGGGCCGCGAACTGCTCCATGGCAAAGGCCTCGTACAGTGGGCTCCCCAGATTCATCAGAGCTGCGCGGGTCCAAAAGGCCGGCGCTGCCAACCAAAAGACCGGCGAAAAGCCGATGGTCAGCAAAAAGGGGATCGACAGCAGTTGACTCGCGGTCAACGACCGGATCCGGCCCCATCGATCGGCCAGGATCGGTGACGCCAGCGTCGCCGATCCGGTGATCACCGAGGACACGGCAAAGATACCCCCCAATACCTTGTCCGAGACGCTAAAGGCCTCTTTGAAGAACAGGTTCATGTAGGGCATCAAGATCGACGCACCCAGCGAGATGACGATATTGGGCATAAAGATCCGCAGGGCCAGGCCCGGATTCGTCAGGTTGCGCCAGGGCAGGAGCGACTGTGCCTCCCCATGGACGGGCTGGCGCTGCTCGCGGATGAACAGCAGCGGCAGCAGCGACAGGACAGACAGAATGACGGTGACGATCAACGCCCCTGCGTAGGCTTGAGGGCTCTCCACGTCCACTCGCAGCATATCGCCAAAGAGAGTGGGCAGGTAGCCGCCGACCAGTGTGCCGAAGAACCCAATCAGGGTGGTCAGCCCAAAGTGGGCGCTAAAGAGAGAGTTGCGCTCCTCGTCGGTCGAGTTCTCCATCATAAAGGGCGAAGCGCTCACCATCCACAGCGAGTTCGCAACCCCAAAGCCGATCGCCGACGCCCGCAACCAACTGGCGTCGGGCGCCAGGACGATGCCCAGCTTGGCCAACACACTGCCCAGGTTGGCGATCAACAGCGCGGGCTTGCGACCGATCCGGTCCACCAGCATGCCGGCGGGAATGGCCCCAAACAGGGCGATCAGGTTTGGCAGAGACTGGAGCTGGCCCAGGAAACTGCGCGAATAGCCCGCGCTGTCGACGTACAGGTTAAAGATGAGCGAATAGATGCTATAGCTGAGACCAATCACCAGTTCGCTCAACAGGTAGAAACGGGCGTTGCGGCTAAAGCTCCCAAACTGCTTCATGTAGCGGCTGATTCCGCCGACCGTCATCTCTTTCTCCTCATTGTTCTTTCGGCTTGGCCATGACGGTCAAAGGGTGCGGTCGCACCCTCGACCGTCATGGATTACAGCAACAGCATGTCCCACGGATCGATCCGATCCGCGCCGTCCTTCTTGGCACGGAGGTTGAGTCGGCCGCTCAACCAGGTCCACAGTCTTTCCCGCCAGCGGTACAGGATGCGGTCCATCGCTGGCTTCTCGCTCGCGGGATCTCTCTTTTCAGCTAACATCGTGATCCCCCTTTTTCTTCCCCGGGGGGACGGCTGACGACCGTTCCTCCCCCTCCTCCGATGACGGGGCCCCAAGGACCCACCCTTTCGCTGAGAAGCCCACGCACAATAAAAAAAGCCGTGGGGTCTCTGCTTCCCCACGGCACGCGGCATGCTGGTTGGATCAAAAAAGCCGTGGGGTTGTCGGTGCCCCACGGCTTTAGTTAACAATAACTAAAGGTGTGTGGGCGCACTACGACCAACGCGAAGAACGAAATCGCCGACAGGGCTAATGCGGCTGGCGAATGTGTCGTAGATCATCCCAGAACCTCCTTTAACAAGATGGCGACATTCTAGATCACTTTTTTCCAATTGTCAAACTGAATAGGGGGTGTTGCAGGGGTTGGAGTGTGCCCGTGCTTTCCGACATCCGGAATGCCCCCGAGACGGGGGTAGGGAGCCACAGTGGGTGCCCTGAATCTTTGGGAAACGAAGCTATCGATGGCACAAAGGGCAGCACTCAGCTAGG
>CAZNQW010000354.1:0-1456 GCA_964575225.1 uncultured Anaerolineaceae bacterium
CTTGGTCAATGCCTCCGCGCGCACGGCATCGTCATTGGCGCGCTGCGGCTCGGACTGGGCTTGCCGCCCCCCTCCCGGCGCTGTTCTCATGGGCCGGTTCCCGCGCCCTGCCCCTCGCTGGGGCCTTGGCCCACCATCCGCCGCCGGATGAGCGAGATGAACGCCTCTTCCATGCGCGGTCGCACCGGGCGGCACGAAATCACCTGGATCCCCGCTGCTTCCAGCGCATCTTGAAGGGGACCCTGCCGGACTGCCGCCGAATCCACGAACAGGTGCAAGAGATCGCCATAGGTCTGTACTTCCAGGACCCCCTCGCAGGCAGCCACCAACTCGCCCGCCCTGCGCAGGTGGGAGGAGCGCAGTTCCAACAAGTCGCCCTGAACCAGTCCCTTGAGCCGTTCCGGTGCATCGCATTCGATGATCTGGCCCTCGTACATCAGCCCCACCCGCGAGCAGCGTTCCGCCTCATCCATATAGGGGGTGCTCACCACAATGGTGATCCCCTCCATGTGCAGCTCGGTCAGAATATCCCAGAACTCCCGCCGGCTTACCGGATCGACCCCCGTGGTCGGTTCATCGAGAAAGACCAGTTCCGGCTGATGGATCAAGGTACACGCCAGGGCCAGCTTTTTCTGCATGCCTCCCGACAGATGGGCTGCTCGACGCTTGATAAAAGGCCCCAACTGGGCAAACTCGAGTAGCCGCTCCCGCCGCTGTCGGCGTTCCCGGCCTCGAACCTGAAAGATATCGGCGAAAAAGTCCAAGTTCTCGGCCACCGTCAGATCGCCATAGAGATTGAACCGTTGCGCCATATACCCGATGCGGCGCTTGATCGCTTCGCCGTCACGCGCCACGTCCAAGCCTGCCACCCAAGCGTGGCCTGACGTCGGCTCCATAATGGCGCACAGCATCCGGATGGTCGTGGTCTTGCCCGCTCCGTCGGGTCCCACCAGCCCAAAGATCTCGCCTCGGTCGATCCTCAGGTTCAACCCATCCACCGCCGTCACCTGCTTGAATCGCCGCGTGAGATTCTCGGTGACGATGATCGTATCGGCGCCATGGGCCGCGCCTGCCTCCAGTCCCTCTTTTGTCATTCGAGCCTCTTCTGAAACCGGGCCGAGGCCAAGACCACCACGATCGCGCCAAAGAGGACCAACGCGGTCACTTCGTGCCCCAACGCCTCCACGCCAACGCCCTTGAGGATGATCGACCGCACGATGACCAGCACGTGGGTCAGTGGGATCGCCTGGCTGAGCCACCGCAGGGCCGCCGGCATGGCGTCGATGGGGAAAAAGTAGCCCGACAAAAAGATCGAGGGCAGCAGAATCAAAAAGGTCAGCAACATCGCTTCCTGCTGCGTCTTGGACACAGTCGAAATCAAAATGCCCAGTCCCAACGAGGTGGTCAGAAACAGACACGACAGCACCAGTAGCAGCGATATGCTGCCGTTCACCGG
>CAZNQW010000354.1:1466-3185 GCA_964575225.1 uncultured Anaerolineaceae bacterium
GATGCCCACAAACAAAATCTCAAGAAGATCCCAAAAGCCAATCAGGACATAGGGCGACACCTTGCCCACGATCAGTTCCACGGGGCGGATCGGCGTGACGATCAATTGCTCGATCGTCCCCTGTTCCCGCTCGCGGACAATGGCCATGGCGGTCAACAACATGGTCAGCATCATCAGGATGACACCGATCAACCCGGGAATCATGAAATTGGCGCTCTCCATGCTGGGATTGTACCACACCCGGGGCTGTACCTCGATCCCCGGCGCCGAGCTCAGTCGGCTGCCCAAAACGCGCATCACCAGCCGAATCGACTGCTGCTGACCCACCCCCTGGGCCACCGAAAGGGCGGTGGTCGCCACGCTGGGATCCGATCCATCCATCACAAAACCGACATCCACCTGCTCGCTCCGCGCCAGCTTGCGCCCATAACCCGGCGGAATGGTGATGGCCGCGCGCACGTCGCCGCGATCCATCGCCGCAGCCAGTTGCCCCTCGTTTCCAAAATAGGCCACCAGATCAAAATAGCTCGAGGCCCGGTAGGCCGCCAATAGCTCCCGGCTGGCAGCCGACCGATCCTGATCCCACACCCCCGTCCTCAGGTGCCGTACGTCGGTGGTGGCGGCATAGCCCATCAAAACCAACTGCACCACCGGGATCAGAAACATGACCGCCAATGTGCGTGGATCGCGCACAATGTGCAGACACTCTTTGCGCATGATCGATAGAACGCGAACGATCACAACGCTTCTCCCCTCTCGCCGTCTGCCTGCAGCCCCAGCAAAAAGAAATCCGCCAGCTCGCCGGCCAATTTCTCGCTCGGAAGGCTTTGCAGCAGATCACCGTCGCCACCATCACGAACCAACATAATAAAGACCAGAAAACCACCCACCATGGCCCGAGTGGCCACCCGGCTGTCGACGTCGCGCCACCTTCCGGTCTGCATCCTCGAGGTCAAATACCCTTCCATCGTCGTGAGCATCGGTTCGATGACCTCCTCCAGATACTGCATCCGGAACGAGGTATCGGTCCAGGCCTGCGACAGAACCACTCGGATGAAATCCAAGTTGTCCCGGGCAAAATCGAGGCGGTTTTTCAGAATCGCCGTCAAATAGTCCCGATCTCCACGTTCGTGCCCCTGCGCCAGTGCGCTGCTCGTGGACTGAGCAATCACGTGCCGGGTGATGGCCACCAGCAGATCCCGCTTGTTGTCGAAATAGTTATAGATGGTGCCATCGGCCACATCGGCTTCCTGGGCAATTTCGCGAATCGTTGCTCGATGAAACCCTTTGCGGGCAAACACCGCCGCCGCGGCTGTCAAGATCCGCTCTTCGCGCTCCTGCTTGAGTCGCTCTCGTCGGGACAAGGAACCTGGCTGCTGATCTTTGGTCACTGTCAGCCTCCCTTGCAGAATGAATGAGTGCTCAAAATTGAATTAGTATTCACTATTATATCCCAAGGTCATCGCCCTGTCAATCCCCCAACCCGGATTGTGATTTATAGTTGAAAACAGGTCCCTTTAACCCGAATCCCACCCAACGCGGAAAGCGGGAGTTCTCCTCCCGTGGACCCCGGGTTCAAGAGAAGGCTCCCGCTTTCTACACTCTAGACGTACAACCACGCAGAAAGGTTCCCAATCTTATGACAACGCCTGTCCAAATTCGCACTGTTGGCTAAAGTTGAAAAGTGGACACCTGTAAAGTTCAAAAGTGGACACGAAA
>CAZNQW010000355.1:0-3181 GCA_964575225.1 uncultured Anaerolineaceae bacterium
CGATCTTGCCCACAAGGAGACGGAATTGCAACAGTCTCCTTTCGCGGGGGCGACGGACCAGGCAGAGGTGACGGACCAGACGGGAGTGACGGACCAGACGGGGGTGACGCATGGGCGGCGCAGAATTCGTGAAATTCGTGGCAGATCCCGCTGTGGCCAAACTCGCTTGCCCCCGTAGGGCGTTTGTCGAAAGGAACGAACCATGGTGAAAAAATCGGATCTGGTGCGCATCCGCGAATACGTGTGGGAGGTCCCCACAACCTTTCGCGGCGATATGAACGTGCCGGCGCGCATCTATGCCAGCGAGCCGCTGCTGGACCAGGCCTTTGGCGATCAGACCATGGACCAACTGGTAAACACCGCGGCCATGCCCGGCGTGGTCAAGCGGGTGATGGTCATGCCCGACGCACATCAGGGCTACGGGCCGCCCATCGGCGGCGTGGTGCCCACCCGCTACCCCGACGGCGTCATCTCGCCGGGGGCCGTGGGCTATGACATCAACTGCGGCGTGCGCCTGATGGCCAGCGAGATCCGGGCCGACGAGGTCAAGGACCGCATCGACGATCTCATCTCGGTCCTCTTTCGCAATATCCCCAGCGGCGTGGGCAAGGGCGGCGGCGCCCGCAACGTCTCGGCCCGCGAGATGGATCAGGTGCTGGAAAAAGGGGCCGCCTGGGCCGTCAAAGCCGGCTATGGGCGCCCGGAGGACCTGGATCGCCTGGAAGAGGGTGGCGCCATGGCTGGGGCCAATCCCTCGGCGGTCAGTCCGCGGGCCAAGGAGCGGGGACGGACTCAGTTGGGCACCCTGGGCTCGGGCAATCACTTTGTCGAGATCCAGGTGGTCGACGCCCTCTATGACGAGGCCGTGGCCCGAGCCTTTGGCCTGTTCGAGGGCCAGATGGTGGTGACCATCCATTCCGGCTCGCGGGGGTTGGGCCACCAGGTGTGCACCGACTATGTGCAGAGCCTGCAACGGGCTGTGCAAAAGTACGGCATCACCCTGCCCGACCGCCAACTGGTGTGCGCGCCCCTCGATTCACCCGAGGGCCGGGACTATTTTGGGGCGATGGTGGGCGCGGCGAACTATGCCTGGGCCAACCGCCAGTGCATGGCCCACCTGGCCCGGCAGGCCTTTGAGGAGGTGTTGGCCGGGCGCGTGCGCCGCTTTGACCTGCACACCGTCTATGACGTGGCCCACAACATTGCCAAGATCGAACAGCACGTCGTCGACGGCAAAAAGACGAAACTATGCCTGCACCGCAAGGGGGCTACCCGGGCCTTTGGGCCGGGCCACCCCGACGTGACGCCCGTCTATCGGGCGGTGGGCCAGCCGGTGATGCTGCCGGGCGACATGGGCACGGCCTCGTACGTGATGGTGGGCATTGCCGACGCCCTGGAAGAGAGCTTTGGCACCTGCGCCCACGGCGCAGGCCGGGTGATGAGCCGCTCCGCTGCCAAGAAACAGATCCAGGGCAGCGTCCTGCGCCGCGAACTGGAGAGCCGGGGCATTCACGTCCGCGCCGAGAGCATGTCCGGGCTGGCCGAAGAGGCGCCTGACGCTTACAAGGACATCCACGCCGTGGTCGAGGTGGTCGTCGGCGCCCGCCTGGCCGACAAGGTGGCCCGCCTGCGTCCACTGGCGGTGATGAAGGGCTAGCCGCGCCCGGATGTGGGTTCATGTGTGAGCCCAGGTGCATGGGCCCCCGCGTTCGCGGGGGCGACGGACCGGGCCCGGGCGACAGAGTGCGCGGGGCGACGGACTGGCGGCGGGGTCGGAAGGGACATTGGGATGACGGCAGAATTTCGCAGGGCGGGGCTGGACCGCCCCGCCGACTGGATCGAAGGGCGGTTCGTCTCTCGCGACAACCGCTTTCGCGTCACCGTCGAGATCGAGGGTCGCCCGGTGGGGGCCCATCTGCCCAACTCGGGGCGGTTGGGCGAGCTGCTCACGCCGGGCCGCCGCGTACTGCTGGTGGAGCGATCCGGCGCCCATCGCAAGACCGGCTACGATCTGGGCCTGGTGGAGATGGACGGCCGCTGGATCTCGGTCGACGCCCGGCTGCCCAACGACCTGGTCGAAAGCGCTCTCCGGGAGGGCCGGCTGGAGCCTTTGCGCGGTTATCCCTCCCTCCGGCGCGAAGTGACCTATGGGCACAGTCGCTTGGATCTGCGGCTGGAGGCGCCCGACCGGCCGCCCTGCCTGGTCGAGATCAAGTCGATCACGCTGGTGCTGGACGGCCTGGGCTGCTTTCCCGACGCCGTCACGGCCCGGGGACGGCGCCACCTGTTGGAATTGGCCGGAGCAGTGGGAGAGGGCTTGCGGGCGGCGGTCGTCTTTTGCATCCAGCGGCAAGACGCCCGGGGCATGCGCCCCCACGACGAGGCGGATCCTGCCTTTGGTCAGGCCCTGCGCCAGGTGGCGCAGCAGGGCGTAGAAATTTATGCCTACACCTGCCGGGTGGGACCGGAGCGGATCGAGATCGTTCGTCAGGTGCCGGTGTACCTGGACGGCGGCCCCAACCATACAGATTGAGCGAGGGATATCGATGCACCATCACAGTCGGATTGTTTCTCTGAGCCTGCTGGGAGTTCTGTTGGCGCTGCTGGCGATGGGGTGTGGCACTGCCGAGCCCACGCCGCCCGCATCCACGGCGGTGGCCCGCGCCCTGACGCTGGTGCCGACCTTTACCGCTACCCTGGCGCCGTCGGCGACTTCTCTGCCCACCGATACTGCTACGCCTACGGAAGAACCTACGGCGACGCCCACAGCGCCGCCCACGGCGCCGCCCACAGCGACACCCCGCCCGACGAGAGCGCCGACCCGGACGCCCCTGCCCACCGACACGCCAACAGCCACGCCTTTGCCCACAGAGGCGCCGCCCACGGCGCTGCCCACGGCGCTGCCCACGGCGCTGCCCACGGCGCTGCCCACGGCGCTGCCCACCCAGGCGGCGCCCGCCGCCACCCGCCGGCCCCTGACGCCTACGCCCCAGACCGGGGATGGCATGTCGTACGACATCACCATGCAGCGCATGCTGCACATCGACGAAAACGGCGGCGTGATCGGCAACCACAACATCTATGTCCACGTGTTCAACGCCAACGGCGACCCGCTGAACGGGGTGGTCGTGTGCCAGATCGGAAGAGCGTCGTGTAGGGAAAGAGTGTAGGATAGGGTGTA
>CAZNQW010000356.1:0-3079 GCA_964575225.1 uncultured Anaerolineaceae bacterium
CAAGGTGACCGAAGAGGAGTACCTGGCGGCGCTGGAGGCGTTCGACAAGGCCGGGTTGGAACGGGGTTGGTTCCAGAGCGCCAGCGATGACGAGGAGTAGGCGGGGCCTCTTGGAGTGCGCGCCTGCCTTGGCAGGACGCTTGCTTGCGCATCATTGGCGGCACCAAGGTGCCGCATTCCAGAAGCACGCGCGTCACCGTTACAGTACCGGGGGCTCAGTATTGTGGATGCCCGCTTTCGCGAGCATGACAACCTCAGGGTCGCCCCTGCGCCCTGTGGTCGCCCCCACAACGCGGGGCCATGGCGGGGCCACGTGCCCTGCATGGCAGGGACCACACGCAACACCTTGGATGAGCGGGAAATTCGAGGGGATGGGGACAAGGATGGCGAACGATCAGGGACGCCAGGCAGGCACCTGATCGTTGCTGTCGCCGGGGGTTAGCCGGACTACGTCGCTGCCGTCAGCGCCCATGACATAGATGCTCCAGCCGCCGTCGCGGTCGGAATAGAACGCGAGGCGGTTGCCGTCGGGCGACCAGGTGGGGCCGTATTCGGCGGAAAAGGGGGCATTACTGATGTTGACCGGCTCGCCACGGCCCAGGGACATGACATAGATCTCGGCATAGCCTTCGCGGGTGCTGGAAAAGGCGATGCGGCTGCCATCGGGCGACCAGTCGGGATTGGTGTCGTCGGCTTCGTGGCGGGTGAGCCGGGTGAGGTGGGAACCGTCGCGGTCCATGACATAGATCTCCCAATTGCCGTCGCGCTTGGAGGCAAAGGTTAGGCGCGCGCCGTCGGGCGACCAGGAGGGCGACAGGTCCGAGGCATCGTCCCACCAGGTCAGCCGGTGCAGCTCTGACCCATCGGGTCGCATCAGGTACAACTCCCAATAAAGCGAGTCGCGCACCGAGGCAAAGGCGATCCATTGGCCATCGGGCGACCAGGCCGGCGAATGATCGCGGGCCTCGTCGTTAGTCAGGTTGGTCAAGTGGCCACCGTCGATGTCGATGACCCAGATGTCGTCGTGACCCTCCCGATCGGAGGCAAATGCCAGGTCGGCGCCGTCGGGCGACCAGGACGGTGGTGACAGGAACTCGCCCTGCCCCTCGGCCAGACGGGTGTGGTGGGTGCCGTCGGCGCTCATCACCTGCAAAAACCAGCGGTCGTCCCCCGGTTCGCGGGCCTGATAGGCTAGGGCCGGCGCCGGACGGGCCACCACCACCGGCGGCGTGGGCGAGGGGAGGGGCGTGTCGCTGGGCGCGACCGTAGCCGATGGGGACCCGACCACCGCGTTCGCGGCGAGGGTCGCCGTCGACAGACCCAAAGAGGGCGGCGCTGTGAGCGCGGCCAGCGGGGTCTGAGCCGGGGGCGCTTCCAGCAGGGGCGGCACCAGCGCCAGAGCCAAGGCCAGCAGCGCCAGGGCTGCCAGTCCGGCCAATGCCAGCCAACGCCGCGACACGGGCGCAAGTGGGGCCACCTCGCCAGCCTCTTGGGGCTCCACAACCTCCCCTACCCCGGTCTGGTCGGGGGGAGGGGGCGGCGCCGCCGGGCGCCGGGGGCGCGAAATGGACAGCTTGCGCGGGCCTGCGGCTGCCTGCCGGCCGTTGACCGTCGGCCATCGGGTGCTGCGCACGATCGATTCCAGATCGATCCGTTGGGCCAGCCAATCACGCAGGAGGGCCACCCGAAAGCGGTAACTCAGGGCGCCCAGTTGCTCCAGGATGCCGCGGGCGGTAAGCCGTTCCAGGGCATCCATGACCTGCTCGGGCTGGACGCGGGCCCCGGCTTTGGTCAACAGGGTGTGCGTTTCTTGCACGGTGGCCATGCCGCGGACGCCGCGGATGGCGACCAGCGCCGCCAAGGTCGCCTGCTCCTGGGGCGTCGCTCCGTCCCAAATCTGGCGAAAATCGGCAATCTCCCGCCCCACCAGATCCTCGATCACCAGGTCCAGGTCGCGCTGGTTCACCCAGCCGGCAGTGGCGCAGCGGTTAAAGACCTCAAAACAGACCAAATGGATGAAATAGGGCTGGCCCGAGGTCAGCTCGACCAGGCGCCGGGCGACGCCGAAATCGTAGGTCAGGACCCCTTCCACAGGCCAGGTCACCAGGCGGACGCTGTCTTCGCTGGACAGGGCCCCCAGGTTCAGGGTGAGCGCCCCGCCAAACAGCCGGGGGTGTTGCCGCGAAAGGCGCGAGGCCAACCCCTCGTCGGCAGCGACGATCAGGGCCAAATCCGGCTCGCGCTCGCGCCACAGGGCCAGCGCCGACAGGAACCCGTCCACTAGCTCGGGGGCACCCTCCTCGAGCAGATCCAGATCGTCCAGGAGGAGGACCAGGGCTCCGTCACCCAACGCCCGGCGCGCCTGGGGCCAAAAGTGGTCCAGCAGTTGGGAGGGCCGGGCCTCAAAATCGCTCCAGACCGCGGCGGGCATGGCCACGCGCCGGGCAATGGCCTGGGCCAGGCGGTACAGCAGCCAATCGAGCTGCCGGACGTCCTCCTCCAGGAACTCGACCGAAGCGGTCACCAAAGGCTCGGGCAGCAACCGAGGAAGCTGGAGCAAAAGGGACGTTTTTCCGATGCGCGGGGGACCCGATAGGACCAAGACGCGACGGCCCTTGACGAGGCCCTCGCGCAGAGCGCTGATCTCGTCGCGGCGACCGAAAAAGAGTATGGGATCCTCGACCGGTCGCCCGGGGATGTAGGGGTTTATGATGTCGGGCATTCGCTGTCCATAGGTTCGGGTGTCGTCGCCACTCCCGGACCCTGTTGCCCGGGAGGAAATCTAACGCGGCCATTATACCACGAATGAGTGGGGATGCAAAACGGAACCGTCAAGAACACGATGGTTTGTGGAGAGAGGGAATTTCTGTACGGGCAACAGCCGCAGCGACCTGACGGGTCTCGAAGACCCGCAGGTCTTTACGATCCCGTCTGTTTCTGGCTCGTCGTTCCCGGGCAAGCGCCCACAACGCGTATCCGGTAGGGGCGACGGGATCCGGTCCCAACTGACAGGATGGGCCTGGTACGGGCCGGTTTGAAACCGGCCCCTACGGTTCGGCATCTTGAAGCAGACCTGATG
>CAZNQW010000357.1:0-3078 GCA_964575225.1 uncultured Anaerolineaceae bacterium
GATAATGAGCGGTGACTGGAGTTCAGACGTGTGCTCTTCCGATCTCGGCCCGATTGCAGCGCCACCGGGGCCGTCTTTGCCTGCGTCGCCTCCTCGGCATGTCCGGTGGGATGGCAACCGGCGCACTCGCTCAGATCGGAAATCCCCTTCTCCACGTGCTCTCCCCGGATCTGCCGCGGATCGTGTTCATGGCACTCGATGCAGGTGTACTCGACATAGCCCTCGTCGAGGTGACAGGCCGGACAGTCCAGCTCCTGGCCCCCGTGATCCAGGGGAAAGCTGTGCACTCGCAACTCGGCCGGCGCCCAGGCCGAGGTCAGGTGGCAGCGCGAACACTGGACGCCAAACTGTCCCTCGTGCACCGCCGGTTCGGGGTGACAGGCCGCGCAGTCGCTTTGAGTGTCCACATAGGACCGATCCGGGTGGCACTCCTCGCAACTCAGGTTCTGGTGGGCGCCATCGATCACAAAGACCGTGTCGTGGTAAAAGTCGGTCATGCGGTCCCGGCCATCGTGACAGCCACTGCACCGCGTTCCAAACTGAGCCTCATGGCCCTGCATCAAGGCCGCATCGGCGCCGCTGTGGCACGTCAGGCAATCCACGGTTCGGACGAACCTGGGACCCTGCCCGTGGCAGCTCTCGCACGTCAGAGGTTGCCCGTCGTAGCCGGTGCGATGCCGGATCAGGCTGAACCCGCTGAGCAGCCCGTGATCAAAGGGCATCGTGGGCAGCCGATTGAGGATCCCTTCCCGGCCCTGGTGCTCGGTGTGGCAGGTTTCGCACCGTTCGGTGCCGGGCAATCGACCGTGGATGCCCACATTCTCCTGGCGTTCCTGGGCGATCCGTCCGTGGCATTTTTCACAGCGTTCGGCGTCGGCGCCGCGCAGCGGCGAATGACACAACGAACACTCGTCCTCAAACTCGGCGTGCGAGCGGTAGCCGCCCAACACCTCGCCGCGAGGGCTGGCCGCCGATACCGGCCCGGGCGGAAAAAGCCGCATTGCCAGCAAGGCGCCCACGACCAGCAGCGCCATCGCGCCCGCGACCAGCGCTATCCGCCCTCGCTTGGAACCGGTCCCCTTGCCCTTGCGCCCGCGCATCATCCGAGGCTCCTCGCGTTCCCTATTGACCCTGGGCCGGCGTGTCGGTCAAGCCGGACCCTTCGAACGAAAGATGGACCGGCTCGGGCTCGCCCGCCTGCCCCACCTGGTCCAACGCCTGGCGATACTCCCGTCCCGAAACCCCATAGCCCATCCGCGCCGCTTCGTCGGCCACCCCGGTGGGATGGCACGTGGAGCAATCGTCAAAGTCGTCGATCTCTTCCGCCTCGTGGACCGCCTGCATGTCGGCCGGATCGTGATCGTGGCAGCCATAGCAGGTGTTGGCGGCGTACGAGTCGGTGTGGCAGGTCTGGCAACTGATCAGCCCCTGACCCCCGTGGTCCAGCAGGAACACGTGGCGCAAGAGCTGGGCCGGTTTCCAGGTTTCCAGGCCGTGGCAGCGCGAGCAATCCTGCCCAAAGCGCTCGGCATGGATCTCGGGCTGTTCGTGGCAGGCGCGGCATTCGTGGGGTCCCATCTCCTCCGACATCTCAACGGCCATCAGATCGGGCTCTTCCACCGCGGTTTCCCAATGGATGTTATTGGTGGCCAGCACCTGCTCGACATTCGACCAACCCGACGTTTTGATCAGCGTCACCAGGCTTTCCACTTCGTAGGTGTGCAGGGTTCCGTCGTCGCCCACGTGCCAGGCCGACATCGCCGTGCCATGGGGCGGATGGGCCACCGTGTCGTACAGCACCCCGTGATCGGCGCCGGCCAGCGCCGGATTGTTGAGAGGCGGCGCCGAGCCGATGCCCTCACCCGCCGGCCCGTGACAGGCAATGCAGCGGTCCACATAGACCACGGCCCCATCGGCCAAAAAATCCTGCTGGACCTGGGTCTGGGACTGCTGGAGCCGAACCGGTTCCCGCCAGGCATACACCGGCAGGGCAACGATCAGGACCACTAGGGCCGCCACGGCGATCAGCGTGTATCTGTTCATGGCCTCTTTTCCATCCCCTCTCGTGCGATCTCCTGGGGTTTCCGGTAGCTCAGGCAACGACCCACTGGCTCGGCTCGAACCCGGCCCGCTGCACCGGTTGCGACGTATCCACCATCACCTCGCCGTCCTGCATCGTCACGGCAAACAGGTCCAACGGCCGGGGGACCGGCGGACCGCCATGGACGCCGTGCAGGTCAAAGACCGCGGCGTGACACGGGCAGTAGAAGCATTGGTCCGCGGCTTCCCAGTAGACGGTGCAGCCCAGGTGGGTGCAGCGGCTGTGAAGGGCCATAAAGCCCCCCTCGGCGGAGCGGATGAGAAAGAACCGCGCCTGGGGGAATTCGGTGACCGACCCGGCAGGAAAGTCGTCCACAGCGCCGGCCGTGATCAGTCCGCCGTACTCGCCCCCCGCGGCATTCGAGCGCAGGTAGAGGACGCTAACGCCGCCAAACTCGGCCAGGGCCAGCAGGCTCAGCGCGCCCACGCCCATCCGCAGCAGGTTGCGGCGGCTGTACATCCGTTCGGCCGACCCACCGTTCAGCGGACAGGTGAGTCCGTCGGTCTCGTCCTCGGTCGATGTGGGGGTACCTCTATGCTCGTCCATCGCTCGTTCCTCGCTCCTTGTCCGCAGGATCAAAAGGGCAACACCAGGGCCATGTTCGGCCCCCGGAAAAAGACGCCGACGATGGTCAGCGCCACCAAACTGCACATCACAAAGCTGAACAGCCCCACCAACGCCTCGCCATGGCTCAGCTTGAGCAGGCGGCGGATGCCGCCATAGACGGCCGCCAAGCCGCCCAGCGTCAGCAGCAACGGTACCAGTCCCGTCGACAGGATCAGCGGCCAAGAAGGCAGGATCGCCAGCCAGTCGATCCAATATTCGTCGGCCACCACCAGCAAGGGCACCAGGTAGGTGCTCAGCACCAGCGCCGCCAGGGCGGCGTTCCGCCCGCCCGTCGACCGAAAGTAGACACCGATATCGCTTTCCTTGCGGTCCCACAGCGGCAGCAAGGCCAGGCCGATGAGGACGATGAA
>CAZNQW010000358.1:0-3073 GCA_964575225.1 uncultured Anaerolineaceae bacterium
AGGGTACCACCTGCCCGTCCCCATCGCCCATCGGATAGCGGACCGGGTCCTCTTCGATGGACACTACATTGGGGTTGTTCCGCATCCCCTCGACCCCCGAGGCCGGAAGGGTGACGGCCAGCACGTTCAGTTTGGGAAACTCAAAATGGACGGTTCCCCCCGCCTTGCGCACCGATTGGCCCATCATCGCCATTTTGCCGGGCGCGACCTCGACCAACACGCGATCGGCCCGTTCGGCCATGATCGGGGCCAGGCCCGCCGTGAGAACCAGGATCGCCATCAGCAACGCCGAAACCATTGCAGCCTTTTTCATGATGTGTCTCTCTCCTTTGAAATGTGGTCGATTCACTGCTCCTATTGGGGCGCCAGCCCAAGGGGGTTGTTGCTGGCAGATCGTGCCTCCTTGCGAGTCATGGTTGCTACCCCGTCGAACGATGAATACCCATCGAGCCCAAACCAAGACCCTCGGCAGGATCGACCCTCGGCAAACAGCCAAGGGCCTCTGGAGCACTGTATGGTAGACTCTGCCTCGTCTCCGATAGAGGGCCTCTTGTTAGCAAGACGGGATTCTCGCCGAAAGGTTACCTGGCGAACAGAAAATTTAATCTAATAAGTTCAGAGGGCAATTCGAGGGGAAAAACGGGATCATCCCGCGCAAGGTCACCGGGAAGGGGCCTGTGCATCCCCAGCGAGCACAGGCCCCCGGAGAGTTATCGGACTGGCCCGTGCTAGTACCACCGCGTCAGATCCAACCCGTCATACAGATGGGCGACTTGCTCGCCATAGCCATTGAAAGGCAGCGTTTCGATGCGCCGGTCGTCGCCGATGGTGCGCTCGGTGGCCTGCGACCAGCGAGGGTGATCCACCTCTGGATTGACGTTGGCGAAAAAGCCATATTCGCGGGGCGCAGCCGCCATCCAGGCCGAAACCGGCATCTCTTTCACCAGCTCGATCTGGACGATCGACTTGATGCTCTTGAATCCATATTTCCAGGGAACCACCAGCCGCACAGGCGCCCCATTTTGGGGCTGCAACACCTGGCCATATATCCCCGTCGCCACCAGAGTCAGGTCATGCATGGCCTCATCCAGGCGCAAGCCCTCCACGTAGGGCCAATCGAGGATCGGCTGCTTTACACCAGGCATCTGGTCGGGATCGTACAACGTCACCAGGCGCACATACTGGGCCTCGGTCAGGGGTTCCACCTCTTGCAGCAAGCGGGCTAGGGGAAACCCCACCCAGGGGATGACCATCGACCAGGCCTCGACGCAGCGCATGCGGTAGATCCGCTCTTCTTGGGTGAATCGAAACAGATCGTCCAAGTCAAAGGTGCGAGGGTTGCGCACCAGCCCGTTCACCTCGACCGACCAGGGGGAGGTCCTCAGATCGCTTGCCAGCCGGGCCACGCCCGATTTGCTGGTGGTGAATTCGTAATAGTTGGTATAGTTGGTGACCTCTTCCAGGGGAGTTAACCCTCGCCCCAGCTCGTCTTGGCGGGCGCTGAGCGTGGGTAGAGGTCGGGGTATGGCCGTCGAGACCGGGAAGGGTGTGGGATTGGGTGTCGGCGATCCGCAGGCAGCGCTGAGCACAGAACCCGCAGCCAGGGCGCCCACCCCTTTCAAAAACCTTCGTCTCGATAGATACACATGCTCAGGCGTGATCTCGGAAGATCGGATCTTTTCCATAGGGTTTCCCATCCTGTGAATGCCTTGGCCCGTATGATACACCGGGCACGAACAACCTAAGGATATCACAGTTTCTCGGGATGGCTGTGGTCTTGCTCACAGAATTAAGGGGGTCTTACTACAGGCGAGGCGGTGAAAAGCAGCGGGTGCCTCTCGGTATCAGGGCAACCACTCGAGCGCCGCGGACAGATCCTCGGTGATCGTATGGTTGGTCTCTTCAAAAAAGAGCTGAGGCCGCCGCGCGTGACCTTGAACCTCTAGCCAGGGGACCCGGCCGTGGTTCCGTCCAGGATCTCACGCACTTTGTGGAGAAGGGATTCCAAAGTGAGGGGTTTAGGCAGGATCGTCACCCCCCGGTCCAGAACGTCGCGTTGGAGAACCACGTTATCGGTATAGCCCGACATGTAGAGCACCCGCGTTTCGGGATGGTGGATGCCAAGTTTTTCGGCCAGATCCCGCCCATTCATGCGCGGCATGACCACATCGGTGAGCAAGAGGTCGATCGGCCCCTCGTGTTGCCGCGCCAATTCCAAAGCGTGCAGGCCATCGTTGGCCGCCAACACCTGGTATCCATGATCCTGGAGGATCTCTTGGGCCAAACCCCGTACGATCGGCTCATCTTCGGCCACCAGGATGGTCTCTTTACCCTGCACTCGCCGGGGAGGGCTCCAACGATGGAAAGGGTCCACACGCGCAGCCTTTTCTGGGCAGCGAGGCAGATACACCCGGAAGGTTGACCCCAACCCCTTTTCGCTCTGGATGCGGATGTGCCCTCGGTTTTGCTTGACGATGCCATAAATGGTGGCCAACCCCAAGCCTGTGCCCCGTCCCTTTTGTCCGGTCGTGAAAAAGGGCTCAAAGAGATGATTTTTGACTTCATCATCCATGCCAATGCCCGTGTCGCTGACCACGAGCATGACGTGAGGTCCCGGCGAGGCATCGACCTGGGAATCAGCATACTCGTTGTCGAGAACCACGTTGGCCGTCTCAATGGTGAGCGTTCCCCCCTCGCTCATGGCGTTGCGCCCATTGAGGACCAGGTTAACGAGGATCTGGTGCATCTGGGTAGAGTCGGCTTTGATCGCCCATGGGTCAGGGGCGAGGTGACAGACCAACTCGATCGATTCACCCAACACGCGGCGGAGCATGGGCTCCAATTGCTCGATGATACGGTTGAGGTTTAGAGGCGCGGCTTCGATGACCTCCTTGCGACTAAAACTAAGTAGCCGACCGGTGAGATCCGTGGCGCGGTCCAGAGCTGTACTGAGGTGCTGGAGGTTTTCCCACAGGGGATCGTCCTGCGCGATCCTGCGCTCCATCAACTGGCTGCTCACCCGCATGATCGTCAGCAGGTTGTTGAAATCATGGGCCACCCCGCCGGCCATCTG
>CAZNQW010000359.1:0-3057 GCA_964575225.1 uncultured Anaerolineaceae bacterium
GGGTTGGGCCCTTTTTCGTGCCTGCAACACCCGCTGGGGGCATGGAACTCATGCGCCGCTATGGCGTCGAATTCGCGGGCAAGAACGCCGTGGTTATTGGACGCTCCCCTATCGTCGGCAAGCCCATGGCCCTGCTGCTCATGCGCGAAAACGCCACTGTCACCGTGTGTCACTCACGCACCAAGGACCTACCTGGAGTGTGCCGCGCCGCCGACATCCTGTGCGTGGCCATTGGCCGGGCAGAAATGGTCAAGGGCGATTGGATCAAACCGGGCGCTGTTGTCGTCGACTTTGGCGTCAATGACGTCGAAGGCAAAATGGTCGGCGATGTCGCCTATGACAAAGCCGTCGAAGTAGCCGGCCTCATCACCCCCGTTCCAGGGGGAACCGGCCCCATGACCAATATCATGCTGTGCCTGAATCTACTGGAAGCCGCTCAGCGCCAAATCGGTTAGCAGGCAGGTCCAACATTCCTTTCTGTTTGACAAGCTTTTCGGCCTATGGTACGCTATAAGACGTTGCAGTTTTGTACATCATGAGGCCGAGCAAATCTTGCGGCACAGGTGCCGCCCAAAAAACTCAAGGAGAGCACAGATGTTAGTCGAACTCAAGAAACCTGTACCGAGCGACATTGAAATTGCCCAAGCTGCCAAGCTCCAGCCGATTATCGAAGTGGCCAAGAATCTGGGGCTGTCGGAAGACGATCTCGATTTCTATGGCAAATACAAAGCCAAAGTCCATCTCGACGTCCTAAAGAAATTCGAGGATCGCCCCCAGGGCAAGTACATCGACGTCACGGCCATCACACCCACCCCTCTGGGCGAGGGCAAAACGGTGACCACCATTGGCGTCAGTCAGGGGCTCCACTACATCGGCAAGAAGGTCATGACCGTCATTCGCCAGCCCTCCCAGGGTCCAACTTTTGGCATCAAGGGCGGCGCAGCCGGCGGGGGCTACTCCCAGATCGTGCCCATGGAGGACTTTAACCTCCACCTCACCGGCGACATCCACGCCGTAGGTGCAGCCCACAACCTTCTGGCCGCAGCCGTAGACAATCGCATGGCCAAAGAAGCCCGCTGGAGTAGCGACTATTTGGCCAAGGCCCTCTGCCCCGACGGCACCTATACCCCTTCTATGCGCCAGCGGCTGGAAAAACTGGGCATCCAGTCGGAAAAGCCCTCCGATTTGAGCGATGTGGACAAAGACCGCATGTTCCGCCTGAACATCGATCCCTTCTCGGTCCAGTGGCGCCGCGTGGTCGACGTCTCTGATTCGGCCCTGCGCAACATCGTTGTCGGCATGGGCGGCGTCAACGACGGCGTACCGCGCCAGACCGGATTTGACATCACCGTCGCCTCCGAGATCATGGCAGCCTTGGCCATGTGCACCGACCTGGCCGACCTCCGCGCCCGCATGGGTCGCATCATTGTCGGCACAAGCAAAAAGGGTGGTCTGCCCAACACCCGCGAACTCGAGCCGGTCACTGCCGAAGACCTGAACGTCGCTGGCGCCATGACCGTCCTGCTCAAGGACGCCATCATGCCCAACCTGATGCAGACCCTGTCAGGCAGCCCTGCCTTTGTCCATTGCGGCCCCTTTGCCAACATTGCCCAGGGCAACAGCTCGATCATCGCCGACAAGATCGCCCTGCGGCTGGCCGATTATGTCGTCACCGAATCGGGCTTTGGCGCCGACTGCGGCATGGAAAAGTTCATGAACCTCAAGAGCCGTTACAGCGGACTCAAGCCCAACTGCGTCGTCCTTGTCTGCACGGTTCGCGCCCTCAAGATGCACGGTGGTGGACCCGCCGTCGTCGCCGGCAAGCCTCTGGACCGGGCCTACGTCGAAGAGAACCTGGAACTTCTCGAAAAGGGCTTGCCCAACCTGTTGCAGCACATTGAAAACGCCCTCAAGTTCGGCGTGACCGTGGTTGTCGCCATCAATCGTTTCAAAGATGACACCACTGCCGAAATCGTACTCATCCGCGAGCGGGCGACTGCCACAGGCGCCTTTGCCGTAGCCGAGAGCCGCGTTTGGATGGAAGGTGCTGCGGGCGGCGCTGATCTGGCCCGCGCCGTGGTCGATGCCTGCGAGCAGCCCAACAACTTCCACTTCTTGTATCCCGACGAGTATTCCATCAAACAAAAAATCGAGACGGTGGCCAAAGAGATCTATCGCGCCGACAGTGTCAGTTACACGCCCGAAGCCGAAGAAAAGATCAAGCTCTTCACCGACATGGGATTGAGCCACCTGCCGCTGTGCATGGCCAAAACCCATCTGTCCTTCACCCACGACCCCAAGATCAAGGGTGCCCCGCGCGGATGGACACTGCCCATCACCGAAGTGCGCGCCAGCGTGGGTGCGGGCTTTATCTTCCCGCTGTGCGGCACCATGCGCACCATGCCGGGACTGCCCACCCGTCCGGCCTTTACCGATGTCGACATCGACGTCGAAACTGGGCTGGTCAGTGGTCTGTTCTAGACCATTCTCACCCAACGGATGATTGCGATGGGGAGGAGATTCTTCCTCCCCATCACCAAATCGGCCGGTCTTTGGAACGATGGTGAACAAGATCAAGCAATGCAACGACTTGACAATCACCATGTATAATTTTCGGGGCAGGCAAGTTGTCAGTATCGCAGCTCTATGCTATAATAGGGCCCTGTCACATAGAGCAAGTACCCGTTAAGCGCGAAAAGACCGCAGGAGGTATTTGAATGGAGAAAGTGACGTTTAGTATACCGGCCATGTGGGCCGACCACCATGTCTTGGCTGTACGGGAAGCACTGAGCCAGGTCAGCGGCGTCGAAGAAATCGTAGCCAGCGCCATGTACAAGGATGTTCTGATCCAGTACGATCCTTCCACTGCATCCCCCGACGCTTTCAAGAGCGCTCTGACCCAAGCCGGCTTTGCCATCGCCCAGACACCACCTCTCCCCACCCACCCCAAACGCATCGACGACGATTCGGACTGGTTTCAATTCCAGGAACGAATCACAGAAACCGATCTGCGGGATCTGGAGATGTCGGGCGATCATCGCAAGTATTAATCGGGTC
>CAZNQW010000360.1:0-3048 GCA_964575225.1 uncultured Anaerolineaceae bacterium
GACGACCTCGGTCTCCTCAGGCAATGAGGATTTGGTAATCTTGAACTCGGGCTGGGCCGGAATGGGCGCCAACCCCATCTCCTTGAAGAACTTGTCCAGGGGATCCAGTTTGGCCTTTTCCAAGGGGGTTTTGTAATGCATCGGAATGACGATCCGCGGCTCGATGAGGCTGATCACCTCCGTGGCCTTGGAAGCGTCGATGGTGTGCAGCCCGCCCACAGGGACCAGCAGCACATCGGCTTCGTTCAGCTCCTCCACCTGCTGCTGGGTGGGCACGTGACCCAGGTCGCCCAGATGACAGACGGTCAATCCGTCAAAGTCAAAGAGAAAGACCGTGTTGCGTCCTCGGTTGGCGCCGTTCCGCGCATCGTGGTACATCTCGATGCCGGTGATGAACACCTCTTTGACCTCATATTCGCCGGGGCCGTCGAAAAAGTGGGGGCCACCCCGAAACCCGATCCGGTTGTTGTGCCCAGGGTGTTCGTGGCTAATGGTGACCACGTCAGCGCGAATGCGAGGCCTCTCGTAACCCAGGTCGTCGCTGGGGGGATCGGTGATGATGACCACACCCCGGTCACTCAACCGAAAGCAGGCGTGACCGTACCAGACAATATCCATGCAACCATCTCCAAAATCCTTCAATTTGTGAGGTTTATTATACCAAAAAACCGGTGAAAACGAAAATCGATACTTGGTGAGGAGTCCGTGTCCAGCTTAGAGAGAGCCACCGCCCAGCAAGGCCACGCCGAATGCCGTGGCAGCAATCAGCAAGGCCGACGGCAGGATAAAGCGATAGAGCCCGCCCAAGTCCGCCTGAAAGTAGACGCGGGTCAGCGCCAAGCACAGATGCAACGGCGAAACCAACACCCCCACCAACCCTCCGGCGAACATCAGGATACCGCATCCTCCAAGGCCCAGATCAGCACCGCACAGGGGGAGCACGATGGGAAAGCCGATGGCAAAGGCCGGTGACACCAACCCGGTGAGCAGGCCGGCGGCAAAGGGCACCAGAAACAGGAGGGCCGCCACAGGGATGCCCAACCCCTTCAGCGCGACTGAAATCGCTTCGACGGCTTGGCCACTTTCCAGCACACTGCGGAATACCATCGCGCCGAAGATCACCGGCACCGTGCCCAAGGGCATGCGCCGCAACATATCCCACAGGGCCCGCGGCTTTTGCCGCTCGACCACCACCAGCACCGCCAGGGTGATCGCCAACGCCAGCACCAGATCCACCTTGAGGGCGAGGGATAGGACCAGCACCAGCGCAATGGGCCAGATGCTTCCCAGCAACAGCCTGAGGCTCGTCGACAGGGCAGGCCGATGGTTCGCCGCACTCGTGGGTTTTGGGATCCCCGGCATCCCAAACAACAACCCGCCCCCGACCGCCGCCAGGAAAAGGGGATACTGATTCAATACCATGGCCTGGACCGACACGCCTAGCAGGCCAGCGGCCAACACCAGGGCCGGGTACAGGGGAAAGACCCCCTCCATCGTATGTCGAAACCAGTAGTTGAGGAACGTGCGTCGCTCGCGGCTGAGATCGAGCCCCTGACTGACCTCCTGGACCATCGGCGCTGAGAACATGGCGCCGCCCGCCACCGGGAGCATGCCGATCAACATCGGCATCAACACCAGCAGCCAACGCGAGTCCACAAAGAGGTCGCTCAGGGAGCGAACCAGTCCCTCCAACTTGCGCGTCGCGCCCAGTATTTCGCCCAAATAGGTGATGAACAAAACAATGGCCACCAGCTCCAATGTGAGGGGATCAAAGGTGGCACTCACCATATCCAGCAATAGATCGCTCAGGCCCAATCCGTACATAAGGCCGGTGAGCACCGAAGCCAATAGCAACACCAGGCCCAGATTCCAGCCCAGCCGGAGCAGACCCATAATGAGGGCCAAGACCCCCAATAGCTTGAGCAGATCGACCATTAGCGGGTCCCTATTTGGCGGATCACCCGCTCCAGGTCGCCGACCGCATCGGCCACCTCGTCCAACAGGGGGTGCCCGCCCAACTCAGTTTCCACGATCTCGAGGACGCTGCGATAGTACCCCAGCGTCTGTTCGGGTCCCCGCGAGTACTGGTCCCAGGCCGCGGCGCCGTCCCTCTGGAGGTGGGTCCTCAGGCTGTGGGCGTTGTGCAGCACGTCAGCAGCCTTGACCGCCATCGCCCCGGCGCCGGCTTGGCGCAGGTGGGCCAGCGCCTCCTTCTTGCGCTCCTCCCAGGGGCGAGCCTTTCCACCCTCTTGCTTGCGCTCCGACAGGGCCGCCACCATCGCCGCCACCGCTGGGCCAAATTCGGCCTCGATAGAGTCCAGCGGCACCTCCTGGTCTTCGACCACGTCGTGCAGCAATCCGGCAATGACCTCGTCCTCCGCAAAGCCGTAGCGCAGCAGGATCGTAGAGACCTGCACCGGATGGACGATGTAGGGCACGTCGCTGCCCTTTCTCTTTTGCGTACGATGCGCCGTAGCCGCCAGACACAAAGCCGCATCGTAGCGGGCTGAAAACCCCCGCACGATTCCTCCTTATTCTCTGGCCCACAGGCCAGCAGAACACGTTCACTTGCCCGTGCCCTCGATTGTGATATACTTGGCCCCAAGGCAACGCCCATGTCCAATCCGATGGAACGTTTCCGCTATCCCTTTGCAGCGAGCACCGTGCTGGTGCGCAGGCTGATCCCGGCCCTCCTCGGGACGCTGGGCGCCGGCTTTTTGATCTGGGGCATCCGCGAGTTCTACTTTTGGCGGCAACCCTGGCTGATGGTTCCCCTGGCAGCCCTGGCTCTGCTGAGCTGGGCGGCAGCCCTCGACCTTTTGCGCCTACTTCCCGAAATCCGAACTGATGCCACCGGTGTGCGAGTGCGCCGCTGGGGGCTGTTTTGGCGCATCACGCCCTGGGAAGCCATCGCCGGCGTGCAGCTTACGGCCGAGATCGATCTCCTGGGCTGGACCGAGTCGTTCTACACGATCTATGCCTGGCGCACCCTGGCAGGACGGCGGGGCCGTGTGCGCCGCCCCTGGCACCGGCGCAGAACGCGCCTAG
>CAZNQW010000361.1:0-3022 GCA_964575225.1 uncultured Anaerolineaceae bacterium
AGTACGCTGCCGCCGTGGCCGCCAGCCCCAGGAGGGCGTACATGCGTGCTTCCTGGGAATAATAGATCGCAAAGGGAGCGACGGCGGCGAATGCCGCGGCGACCAGGGCGACCTGCCGGCTGTAGAGGCGGGTGGCCAGCAAGTAGACCATGCCGACCGTGGCCGTGCCCATCAAGACGGAAAGCGCGCGCGCCGCGGCCGGCGACTGGCCTACGAGGCCCATCCACAGATGCAAGAGACCGTAGAAGAAGAGGGGGTGTACGTCGGCGGCGGCGCCCTCCACTTGGGCAACGGTGCCATAGACCATCGTTTCGAAAGGCTTCTCGGCGTACAGCACGGCAAAGGCTTCGTCGTACCACATGGGCCGGCCCGACAGATTGATCAGGCGCAGGGCGAGGGCCAGGACCAGGCAGGCTAACAGCGGGAGCCATGTCAGAGTCCGTCGTCTCATTCTTGCTCCGCCTCATCCCAACCGTTCATTGCGCCTCAATCCTGAACACTCACCCGATAGACGCGGGCATCGTCCTGCTCAAAAGCAAGGGAAAGAAAGCTGTCTTTGTCTGGATCAAACAACGTCTGATCTGTCTCTTTGACCCACATCAGGTAGCGCACCTGAAAGTCTGACAGGATTACGCGGCGCTCTTGATCGCTGGCCGTTGCATCAAAGAACCGGCTGACAAGGTTGGCCTTTTCATTGTAGTTGACAGTTTCCATCCAGTGGCCCAGCACGACCCGGCGGCCGATCCGGCCCGGGATCAGATTGCCGACCTCAAACCCGGCAAGAATAACATTTTCGGGCTGGCTGTTTTCCCCCAGCCAGTCCACGGCGGCGATGGTGTCCGCGGGCCAGAAGAGCGCCGGGGAACGGGTGGCCGCGGCCAACGTGTGGCCCAGGGTCAAATAGAGGTTACTCATTGACATCAGTGCCACGAGGAGGGCCATGCTCAACCAGCGCAGTCGGGCCGTCTTTAGCCCTTGTGTCTTGGGCACCAGTGCCTCCGCCAGGCCCACACCGGCCAGAAGTCCAAAGGGCACCTGCACACCCTCCAGGAAGCGCCGCTGCAAGTTCCAGGGCAAGTGAGCCAGGATCGCCACGAGGACGATCCAGATTACGGGGAAGGCCAGGCCCGGCGTGCCGCGGCGAGCCCAGGCGACGATGCCCACCGCGCCCAGCACGATCAGCAACCCGTAACCCCACAGGTAGACGGGCAACGGCGGCGATAATGTGACGTTTTGCACCGACCACCCGGCAAAGACCGGCTGGCGAAAGACCCACAGATCGTAGATCAGGATCGGCAATTGGGCCACGCCCATGGCCAGGACCGCGATCAGCCCTCGCCAGTTCACCTGCCGGTTCCGCAGCCAAACCGTAGCCCAGTAGAGCGCGGGCACCACGTCGGCCAGGAGCAGGGCATAGGGATGGATAAGGCCCAGGGCCACGGAGGAAAGAATCGCCGGACCCGCTTCTCGAAGGGTGGGCCCTTCGGGGCGCCTCAGCAGCAAGACATAGATGCCCAGGAGCAGCGCGATGGCCGCGCTGAAATGTGGCACCACCAGGACTGCCAGGTAGGTATAAGCGTCCAGGAGCCAGAACTCCATGGGCGACACCCCACCCGAAGGCGTGGGTGCCAGGATCTCGGTTAACCAACCCAGTCCGGAAGCTGTGGTGGCCAGGAGGAACGCCAGCCGCCGCGTGCGCAGAGGCGATGCAAAAAGGGCGATAAAGCGGTAGACTGCCAGGAGCATGACAAAGCCAAAACCCACGCGGGCGAGCTGGTGGACCAGGGGCAGGCTCATGCCCGTGAGCCGTGCCAGGTGGCCGAGGGCCAGGTAGAACGTGACGAGGTACGCGCCCTCGTGGCTCTCCGTTGTGTATGGTACCTCATATCGCCACGACCCCTGGTATCCCTGCCACATCTTGGCCAGGTACGTATGATAATCTACCTGGTCCATGATCGACCCGCCAAAGGACCAATCCGGTGTTTGCGCCAGGAAGCCCGCCAGGTAGGGCAGCGTCGAGGCCGCCACGACCAGCGCGGCCATCACGATAACCCAGTGCCATTCCCCTCGCTGCACCTGGCCCATGGCCATCCCCCTCATGCCGGACTCTGCCGGCGGGCCCTCGATCTCGCCCGCCCGGTCACTCGAATCCAGACAAAGACCCCGAGGAGGGCCAGGGGTAACGGCAGATAGACGATGGGGTGTTCGAACCTGTCTACGACTGTGACCAGGAACAGGAGCCAGATCCCAACGGCGCTGAGGATATAGAAGAGCGCCAGCAGCAGGTTTCGGACGGGCGCTCGCGCGGTAGCGTGGCGGAGCACCAGGAAGAGGGGGAAATAGAGCTGGACATAATTGGTGGTTGCCGTCCGCAGAGCCACCCAGTTGGTGACGACGAGTGTCATGCCCAGCACCCAGTAGAGCGTATCGGGAACATTGCCGCTCTGCACGAGATGTCGCCACTGGTAGGCCAGGTAGAGCAGGAGCAGAAGGGTAAGGGCCACCTCCCCGGGTGTGCCCAGGAACGGGAGGTAATAGTGCGCCAGGATCCAGATGGGCGAGCCGATGGCCGTGTAGGACGGATACGCGGTCAACTGCCGGACAAAGTCGGCCAGCCATCCGGGCTGAAGGAGGAATGAGAGGCCCAGCAAGAAGGCCATGGCCAGGCCAAAGGCCGTCAGAAAGCGCCAGCGCCGCTGCGCCAGGCCCCAGAGCAACAGGGCCGGCACCAGCAAAAAGCTCATTTGGGGCTTGACCGTTGTCAGAGCCAGTAGGACGCCTGCTATACCGTCGTGCCTGCCTTTTAGCGCCCAGAGCGTGCCCATGGACCACAGGAACACCACTCCAGCGAACTGGCCGAGAAAGATCGTCCGGGCGCTGTGGTAAAAGAACACCGACCAGAGCATGGTCAGGGCCAACAGCCAGGGTGGCAGGTGCCAGTCGAGCAGCGACAGGCAGAGCGCCACGCCAAGGACGAGGGAGACCTGAAGGACGACCAGCCAGATGGCCTGCGCCCAGGCGT
>CAZNQW010000362.1:0-3020 GCA_964575225.1 uncultured Anaerolineaceae bacterium
TTGTCCACGGTGACCAACGTCAGGCCCATGAGTCCTGCATCGCCCGTGTGGGAAACCGCTCCCAGGTGCCATTCGCCTGTCGTAGCACCGGTCCAACTGAGGTTGATCGTCTCCGTGGCGCCAATCGTCGCGGAGGTTGGCGCCGAGTCGATCATCAGGTTCCCGCCCGGCGTGGCCGAGACGGCCCAGGTGTACATAGAATAGTCCGAGTCGCCGCCGGGGGCCGACCAGCCATGGACATACACGCGCCAGGTGCCATCGGCTGGAAAGAGAATGTCGATCTGCTCATCTGTGCCACCGGCTGTGCTGGAGAACGCTTCTCCGTTCGGGCCGTAGACAAAGATGTCCAAGTCGGCATCCAATTCCGTCGCTTCGGGCGGAACGGCGAGGCGGAAGAAGGCTGCTCCAGAGAGGTCAAAGGTGTGCAGATTGCTGTACCCGTCGTATGGGTCAAAGGTCTGATCTGGATCCTGGAGCACGTTATCCGATGTGACAGTGGCGGGCACAAGCCCGTGAGCTGCTGCCGCGTAGGCGCCGGTGTAGCCAAAACTGACGTTAAAGCTGGCGGCGCCGGTTTCCCCGCTGGCGGCAATCTCAGCCGGTGCGGCGAATAGGGCTGCCTTCACGGCGATCGGGCTGCGTACCTCGTATTTGTTCTTGTCACTCCAGGTCAGCGAGCCAAAGCGCCACTCGCCGGCCGGAGCGTCCAGGTTGGTGATGGTCACAAAGTAGGTGGCCGACTCGCCGGTTTTCAGGCGAAGGGTCGATGGCTCGACGGTTACGGAGTAGCCTTCAGGGGGATCGACCGCGACCGTGTACTCGCGCCAGCCCTTTTCCAGGGCCACGCTGGTGACCGTGCGCTGGACGGTCTGGCTACCGGGCAGCTCGGCGATCCCGATGGATGGGTAGTTGAGGTTATAGGGTTCCGTCGGGATACCGATCGATTTCAGGTATGCACAGCTTCCGGCAGTAAAGACGCCCCACTCCATGCCGCAGGTAAAGGCCGCATACTCGAAGAGGCCGGCATCGTAGGTCAGGCCGGGCTGAAATGGCGACCCTTTGTTGGCCTTGGCGCCCACGTTGAGATGTCCCGCGCCCATATCGAATGGGTCGGCTTGAGCGACGCCCCCTTCCTTTTTGACGTCCTGGTAGGCGGTGGTCATGAGCGCCGATTTGGCCATGGCCGCACTCCACTCAGGGTGGGCCTGCTTGAGTAGGGCAAAGGCGCCCGCTATGTGCGGGCTGGACATGGACGTGCCGCCGATGGATTGGAACAGCTCGCCGGGGACGAACCCGGGATCCGGGAATGGCGATGCGCCTGCCAGGATGTTCACGCCCGGGGCGGTGATGTCGGGTTTGATGATGTCGGCAGCGACCAGATTGGGCCCGCGGGAGGAGAAGGAGGCCATCCAGGGGGCCGGGATCTCGGTGTAGGCGCCGCCGTTAATTTGGCCCATGGGATCCGTCGTGGCAGCGATAAAGGCTTTGATGGCCAGGCCGTCGGTGTTATTGATGTGCAGGGCGGGGAGCCAATGGGTATCGGTATTCAGATCCTGGGCATCGGACGTGTTGTACAGGATCATGCCCGCGCCGCCGGCCAAGAATACGGCATACCCCTTTTCGACCCGCGCATATTCTCCACGTTTGCAGAGGACGATTTTGCCCGTCACATCCCCGGAGAATATCGGATCCTGATAGGGATTGCACAGCTCGTTTCCATAGTCTGCGGCGTCGACCAGGGGTACCATTTCGGTGCCGGCCGTGATCGAAGCGCCATAGTACAGGCTGCCGTCACCCAGTTGGACCGAGCCCTCAAAGGTTCGGTTTTGAGTGCTGGCGCCCACGGTGGTCAGCCAGGGTTTGGTTCCCGGGTCGCCGACGGTGGAAGCCCCTGGGCCCGAGTTGCCGGCTGACGTGGCGACAAAGACACCGGCATCCGCCGCGAACAGGAACGCAATCTCATCGGCGCTGACGGCGCCGGCCCCACCCCCGATGGAGTAGTTGATCACGTCCACACCGTCTGCGACGGCCTGATCGATGGCTGCCGCCAGGTCAGAGGTATAGCCACCCAGGTTGCCCAAGGCCTTGTAGGCGATGATGCGGGCGCGCGGGGCGATGCCCGAGACGGTCCCGAAGGGGACGCCAGAAATGCTGGCTTCGACGCCAGCATTGCCCGCTGCCGTGGAAGATGTGTGGGTGCCGTGGCCGTCATCGTCTCGCGCCGAGTCAAATTCGTCGGGGTCGGCGCCGGTGTAGGTGCGGTATGTCTCCAGCATTTGGTAGGCGCCCAGCAGCTTGTTGTTGCAGGTAAAGGGCGCATCGTTCGGGTTTTGGGCGGTATTGCCGAATTCGCAGGGCAATACTGCATATTCGGGCAAAGGGCTGAAGGTGCCATCATCGGCAAAGCTGGGATGTTCGGGCCAGATGCCGGTGTCGACGATGCCAACGACCACCCCCTCGCCATCGTATCCCTTGAGCCAGGGTCCGCCCGGTGCGTTCAGGCCAAGGAAGGTCGGGGTGTTGTCGGTGGTCTTGTAGCGCATTTCATCGGGCAGCACCAGGGCCACGCCGGGCTGCTTGGCCATCTCCTCCGCTTGGGCTGTGGAGAGTTGCACGGAGAACCCATTGAGGGCGATGGTATAGTCGTGGGTTTTGGCGTCCGGGCTGACGCCAACCGCCTTCAAAGCCTGGTCATGCTCCTTTTCGAGGAACTTTTCATATTTCTTGACATGAGCGCTGTTGGGATTGATCTTTTCGCCCTTGCCAGGCTTGGTGGCGGGAATCCCAGCGACGCCGCCTTCATAAGCGACTGCCGGATCGGCGGCCATGACGACGATATAACTGTTGTTCTCGGGCGGTTGGGCAGCAGCAGGGACAACTACCGTCAGGACTGCTACCAGAAGAACGATCGTGGCTAGCCTTTTCATCTGTCTCTCCTTCTTTGACATGTGCCATACGGCCATCCTGGGGATGAGCCCACCGGTGAATTTCGTTTGAGGATTTCTTGTTGTCACCTCCCT
>CAZNQW010000363.1:0-3014 GCA_964575225.1 uncultured Anaerolineaceae bacterium
GAGGAGGGGATGGGCGTCTATTATATCCCACCCGACGCGCCGGGAATGAGCTTTTCCACGCCTTATGAAAAGATGGGCTTTTCGTGGACCGATGAGAACGTCGACATCTGGTTCGAGAATGTGCGGATTCCGCGCCGTTACCGCATCGACACCCAGCCGGGCGAAGGCGCGCGCATCGTGCGTGGCTATGTCATCGGGCTGGGGCGGTTGGCGGGTGCGGCGCGGCTGACCGGTCTGTCCCAGGCTGTGTTTGAGATCGTGCTCGAATGGGCCCGAGAGCGCGAGATCGCCGGGACGCCCCTGCGGGAACGCTCGATGTTCGCTGCCATGCTGGCCGAGATGTTCCGGGCCATCGACGTCGGCCGGCAGTACTATCTGAGCGTGACCTGGCAGGTGATGCATCCCGAGATCTATGGCCCACCCTGGTCGCACGAGATGATGGCCAAATTCTCGGCGGCCCGCTCCTTTGCGGGCGACACCGCCGAGATGGTGACCAATCGCGCCATGGAGATGATGGGCTCGATGGGCTATGCCTACGAGAGCCACATCGAAAAGTACATGCGCGATTTCAAGATCGTCAAAATGTGGCTGGGGGGCGCTCAGCGCGATCGGTTGGACATTGCCCAAGGGGTGTATGGCCCGTTCACGTGGGCCGGTTTTGACGAGTGGGTGGCTGCGCAACAAGCGTAGCCCTAGACTCTGGCCCATACAAGGCCAGAGAGGCAAAGAAGCCAAGGAGGTGTACATTGACTGTAGCATTGGAATCCATCATTCCCCTGACCATGGCCAAGCTGAAATTTGGCCTTGGGGCTACCGAGGAGCTGGGGTATGAACTCAAGACCGCAGGCGCCAAGAAGGTCCTGATGGTCACCGACAATCATCTGTGGGACCACGGCATTGTCGACAAGGCCAAAAAGGTCATCGAGGATGAGGGCATCGAACTGACCATCTATGACGATGTCCACATCGAGCCCACCGACGTTTCTTTCAAGAAAGCGATCGATGTGGTGGGCGACGTGGTGTTCGATGCCTTTGTGGCCCTGGGCGGCGGCAGTGTCATCGACACGGCCAAAGCCATGAACCTGTTCAACACCTACCCGGCCGATCTGTACGACTATATCAACAAGCCCATCGGCAAAGGCAAGCTGGTGCCCGGAGCGCTCAAGCCCATGTTCGCCCTGCCCACCACGGCAGGAACCGGTAGCGAGACGACGCCCGTCATCGTCCTCGATCTGCTGTCGATGAAGCTCAAGACCGGCATCTCCCACGTCAACATCCGGCCCTCGATGGCCATTGTCGACCCATTGAACACCCTGAGCCTGTCGTCGGCCGTCACGGCGGGCACCGGCCTGGACGTGTTCACCCATGCTTCCGAGTCGTTCACCAACCTCGCCTACAACACCCGGGCCAAGCCCGAGAACCCGGCCCTCCGTCCGGCCTACATCGGATCCAACCCCATCGCCGACCTGTGGAGCGAAAAGGCCATCGAGTGGGTGGGCAAGTATCTGCGCCGGGCCTGCTACAACCCCAACGACATCGAGGCTCGCACCTACATGGCCATGGGCTCGACCTTTGCCGGTATCGGCTTTGGCAACGCAGGGGTACACATCCCCCACGCGCTGGGCTATCCCATCGCCGGCATGATCCGCGATTGGACGCCCGAGGGCTATGGCGTCGATGAGCCGATGGTGCCCCATGGCATGTCGACCATCCTGACGGCTCCCGCCGCCTTCCGTTTCACCGCGCCTTCGAACCCCGCCAAGCACGCGCACATCGCCGAGCTGCTGGGGGCCAACATCGATGGTCTGTCGGACCTGGAAGCGGCCTATCTGCTGCCCGATGCGATTATCGAGCTGATGAGGGATATCGGCTGCCCCAACGGCTTGTCTGATCTGGGCTACACCGAAGCCGATATCCCGGCTTTGGTCGAGGGTGGCTGGAAGCAGCAGCGGCTGCTGGTGGGCAGCCCGCGGCCGGTGAGCAAGGCGGATCTGACCCAGATCTTTGAGGACTCGATGGTGCTGTGGTAGGCGCCGAGTAGCAGCCTAGCCAGCGCCAGGTAGTAGAAGTGTTGACCAAGGGCAGGATCAGAAACACAGAAAAGGAGAGTGACCGATGAAGCTGTATGCATTCGAGTGCGGAACCCTGGTGAGCCAAAAGCACCTCTTTGTCATGGGCGTCGGGGTGAAAGAACCCTTTACGGTGCCGGTGCCCTTTTTCTACATCGAACACGGTGAGCACAAGGTCATGTACGATACCGGCAACGCGCTAGAAGTGGCCCAGGACAAGATCAAGCACTGGGGCGCGGGCCTTGTGGCGGCCTATGACCCGGTCATGACCGAGGATCAGTGGTGCATCAACCAACTGGCCAAGATGGGCGTCAAGCCCGAGGACATCACCGACGTCGTCTTTTCCCACCTGCACCTGGATCACGCTGGTTGCTGCGGCCTCTTCCCCAACGCTCGGTACTATGTCCAGCGCCGCGAGATGGAGTGGGCCTACACGGCCGACTTTTATCAGAAGGCGGCCTACATCCGCGCCGACTTTGACAAGCCCTACCTGAACTGGGAACTGCTGGAGGGTATGGACGACGACTTTTACGATCTCTTTGGAGATGGCAAGCTCAAGATCGTCTTTACCCCGGGCCACACCCCCGGCCACCAGTCGCTGCTGGTCGATCTCGACAATTCCGGCCCGATGCTGCTGACCGGCGACAGCGTGTACACCACCGAAATCATCGACCAGGACAACCTACCCGGTCTGGTGTGGAGTCCTCACGATGCCGTGGTGTCGGTGAAAAAGATGCGCCGCCTGCGCCGCGTGTACGGTGTCAAGATCATCACCGGCCACGACCCGGTTGCCTGGACGACGATGAAGCAGGCGCCCGAATACTACGACTAGTCGCAAACCGATCAGTTCTGTAACCCAGACCCGGCGGGTGTTGGATGCCCGCCGGGTCTTGTGTGCGCCCAGCATGGGCGTTGACTGGAGGGTGAAAGTCCCTTACGGAGGTT
>CAZNQW010000364.1:0-2995 GCA_964575225.1 uncultured Anaerolineaceae bacterium
CCGACGGGTTGCGCAGCAGATTGACAAAGGGTTCGCCGCCCCATTGCCCGCTGCGCCCCTCCTCATCGGCGAACACCGGTTCCTGATCGATCGCTCCCTCGCCGGCAGCCAACACCAACCCGTCGACGGCGACCACCGTGTGGGGATCGGCGCCGCCCGACAGAATCACGTGGGCAGCCACGCCGGGCGCGTCGGCGCCGATGGTGGCCGTCAGGGCATGGAACTGCCAATCGCCGGTGACCCGAACTTCCGAGGTTTGGGCCGATTGGCCGTCGTGTAGCCGCAGGACCACCGTGGCCTCTGCGGCGGATGGGGTCTTGAGCCAGGCGCCCAACGTGACCGGTTGCCCCCGCAGGCGTTGCCCCGCCTCGCGTTCCAGCTCCTGGAAGACGCGCTGCGGATAGGGGTCCCCCGTGGCCGACAGGGCCAAGGCCGACTCGCCCAGCAGGCCTTCCCCCTGGATTCGATTGGCGGCAGCAGTGGGTTTCTCGCTGTACCAAAAGGCGGCGTGCCGTCCCCAAGTGCAGGTCAGCAGCAGAGCCACGGGCAACAGCAGGAACGCGCCCCACCCGAGCCAGCGCCGCTTGGACGCCGGCACGAGACCGATGCCCAGGGCCAGCAAAGCAGCGAGGGCCGCCGCACTGGCCGTGTTCTTGATGGCCAAGCACGCACCGGCCAGTGTCACAACCGCTACAGCCCGCTGCCAGGTGAGTCCTCGTCGCAAGAGCCGCACGCTGGCCCACAACAACAGCGTCACTGCGGCCACAGCGGCCACATCGTTGTTCACGGCCGTCATCAGATCGGTGAACGGGGGCAAAAGGGCCACGAACGCAGCCACCGCCAGGGCGAACCCTGGACGTCCCGGCAAGAGTTCCGTCACGAGTCCATGAGCCGAGGCCACGATGAGGAGGTAGAACAGAATCGAGACCAGCCGTGCCAGGTAGAGCTGAGTTTCCACCGACTGGTGGCTTGCCAGCCACTGGGGTAGCGCCTGCAGCACATAATAAGACGGGGGGTGGCTCAACTCGGGCAGGCCGATGTACGGGGGCTGCTCCGACCACAGATTGATCACCGGCTCGCCGAGCTGCCGGTAATAGCCAAAGGCCTTCATCGAAGCGGCAATCTCGCGGCGCATCTCCAGGTCATAGTCATCTGCTGTGGGCAGGCGGCGCAGCTCGGCAATGAGCCGCGCGTACTCAAAGTGGGTGGGTTCGTCATAGTGCTGCCAGGGCGGCAGGACGGCCAGGTACAGGAGCCCGCGCACCAGGGTCAAAAGCAGCACCAGGAAGAACAGCCGCTTGAAGGGGGGTAGCCGCTGGGGGTCGGAGGCTGTCTGGGGCGGAGCGGATGGATTCAATAGGCCCCCCGTCCTTTGATGACGGCGCCGATGGTGCGCCACAGAATCCGAATGTCCAGCAGCAGCGAATAGTTCTGGATGTAGAATAGATCTTCCTCGGTGTGGAGGTGCAGGGGTTTGTCGCTGCGGCCATTCACCTGCCACCAGCCCGTGAGCCCCTGGGGCACGGCGAACCGCTGCCATTGCCAGGGCTCGTACCGATCCACCAGCCAGGGAAGCTCGGGGCGAGGGCCCACCAGACTCATCTCGCCCTTGATGGCGTTGAGGATCTGGGGCACTTCGTCCAGGCTGGTGCGGCGAAGGAATTTGCCCACCCGGGTCACTCGCGGATCGTCGGGGCGCTTGAACAACAGGTGCCCATCTTCCGAGACACGGGTGACGTCGGCCAGGTGCTGATCGGCGCCGACCTGCATCGACCGGAATTTGTACATCCAGAAAAGCTTGCCGTTTTCCCCCACCCGCTGTTGCCTGTAAAAGATCGGGCCCCGTGAGTCCAGCCGGATGGCGAGGGCGATCAAGGCCAGCAGGGGGGAGATCAGGCACAAGGTGAGGGTTCCCACGACAAGGTCAAAGGCTCGCTTGACCAGGCGCTCAAAGGGCGACAGGGAGGGTTGCCGCAAGGTGATCATCGGCATGCCGGCAAACTCTTCGACCACCGTCCGCAAGAGGGCCGTCTTGATGTAATCGGGGACAATGCGCACCCGAACCGGGAGCTTTTGCAGGTCGCCCAGCAGGCCAAAGAAGCGCTCATAGTCCTGCTGGGGCAAAGCGACCACCACCTCTTCGATCTCCTGTTCCTGAACCATGCGAGTGACCGCCCCGATCTCGCCCAACACGGGATGGCCGGCGAGGATCGTTTCCTGCGGAAGCGAGTCGTCGAGAAAGCCCACCGGTTCCAGGCCGGCCCACCGGAATTGCTCGACCATTTGGATGGCGTCGAGGCCGGTTTCGCCGGCGCCCAGCACCAACACCTTGCGTGTGGGGTAGCGGGGAATGTCCAGCAGCGAGCGTACACCGGCCCAAGCCAGGCGCGAGCCGATCAGCAGGATCAGATCCAGGCCGTAGAACAGGAGGATTTGCAGCCGCGAGACCTCGCGATAGGAGAAATACAACACGCCTGCCAGAATCAGGGTAGACAGGGTGACGGCTACGATGATGGCCTGGGCTTCGTCCACGGCTTTGAGGGTGCGGGGGGCATACACCGATAGGAGGAGAAAGGCGATGATCCAGATGAGGGCCACAGCCAGATAGACAAAGGGCGCCAGGCGGGTATGCTCGGTGGTCAGCGGTATGCCCACCGGCGACAGAGGTCTCAAGATGTAGGAAAGGAACAGCGCCAGTTCGGTAAGGGCGATATCGGATACCAGGCGCAAGAGGGCGTCATTGGCCCTCGACCGCTCTGACATGCGGATCTCTCCTGTCTAGCGCACGACGATATTCACCAGTTTGCCGGGCACCACGATCACTTTGACGATCTGTTTCCCTTCGGTGTGTCGCGCCACGCCGTCGGTGGCCAGGGCCAGCTCGCGGGCCGTGTCGTCGGGAACGTCCACCGGCACCTCGATCCGGTCGCGCACCTTGCCATTGATCTGGACGATCAGGGTAATGGTCTCTTCGGCGGCAATGTCGGGATCCCAG
>CAZNQW010000365.1:0-2984 GCA_964575225.1 uncultured Anaerolineaceae bacterium
GGGGGCCGCAGGTCCCCGGCGCGGGGTGTGGGGGTGCGCGGGCACCCCCACAAACACACTGCGCTGAAAGGGGCAGTCCGTTCGAAGGTTTGAGCCCTGCGGGTGGGGATCGCTTATGGGGCGCCCGCGAGGGGCACCCCTACCCCGTCAACCCCGTGAAAACGGGGGTCTACCCCCTTGCGTCGTATGGTGGATGCCCGCTTATGCGCGAGGGTACTCGCGGCGGGCATGACGGCGTGGAATGGACGCGGCATGCCGCGCCCCCTCAGCGGTCTCTACACGCGGCAGGCGCAGCGAAAGCCCAGATCCTGGTCGACGTAGGTGGGGTCGCTGGCAGCCCGGGCCGTGGCGCGGACGCGCAGCAGAGGGCTGCGCCACGACCCACCCCGCGTGACGCGCTCCCCCGGCGCATCGGGGTCGTCCCGCCCATCGGCCAGGTCGTAGGGGTAGGGGGCCAGCAGGCTGGCGGTCCACTCGGCTACGTTGCCTGCCGCGTCGACCAGGCCCTCGGGGCTGTTGCCAGCGGGGCTATAGTTGCCCACCGGGCTGGTGCGCACAACGCCGCTGGGACGGGCGTTGCAATAAGCTGTGTCCATGATATCGCCCCAGGGAAAGATGCGCCCGTCGACGCCGCGGGCCGCCCGTTCCCATTCGGCCTCGCTGGGCAGCCGGTAGCGGCGCCCGGTCAAATCACTCAGCCAGCGGCAATAGGCGCTGGCTTCGTACCAGCTCACTCCGACCACCGGCAGCTCGTCCCGCTCCGTCCAGATCGGATCGTCCCAATAGTCGGGCTGGCGCCGCTGGCGTGCCTGGCGCCAGGCCCAACCCGCGTCGGTCCAGCAGGTGCGGGCCTTGTAGCCGCCCCGCTGCACAAAGGCCCGGAACTCGCCTACCGTCACCGGATGACGGGCGATGGCATAGCGGGGAAGGCTGACAATGTGTTGCGGCTGCTCGGGTTCGAAAAAGCCCTTTTCGCGCCACACGTTTGCCAGCTCCAGGCGGTCGGCCAGCCAGTCGATCTGGGCGTCGCTGGTACCCATGATAAAGGGGCCCGGTTCGATGACGATCAGGTCGGGCTCAAAAGACATGTGCACCAACTCGCCCGGGGATCTCTCGAGCGGCTGCGCGCCCTTGGGCACCGGTTTCTGCAACGCCAGAAGGAGCACCTGCCCTTCCTGGCGCGCTTCTAAAATTTCAAACCCCACCCGTTCGGCCAAGGTGGAATAATAGTCCAAATCCTGTGGGCGGGCAGGCCAGGGCGTGATGTAGGAGGTCTCCACGTCTTCGAGGGGCAGGCGAATCCTCAGGGGCACCGCGGCCAGGCTCCGGCTGGCGTCCAGGCAGGTGGGCAGGTCCAGATCCCAGATCAGGAAGCGGCCCCCGGGCGCCAACACCCGCAGCGCTTCGGCAAACACCGGTCCGTGGTCCTCCCCCGGCATGAACATCAGCGAGAAAAAGCTGGTGACCAGGCCAAAGGAATCGGGCAGGAACTCGAGTTCGCGGGCGTCCATTTCGACTTTCAGCGGGCCGGGCGGCGCGTCGGCCAGCTCCTGGCGGCTCTGGTCCACGGCGACCACCCGGTCGCCCATCAGACGGCCGATGATGCCCTCGCCGCCTCCGCCGATATCCAGCACCCACCCTGGTGCATCCAACGGCTCGAGGCTCAACTCGTGCTGGGGAAAGAAATAGAGTTCCTCCATCGAAATGGGGGAATGTCGGCTATCCGGTTTTTCCATACCCACCTCCTGACATCCAGCCTGCCAGCCTTGTCGTCACCCCCGTGAAAACGGGGGTCT
Organism: uncultured Anaerolineaceae bacterium; assembly: GCA_964575225.1. Classification (GTDB taxonomy): domain Bacteria; phylum Chloroflexota; class Anaerolineae; order JAAYZQ01; family JAAYZQ01; genus CAZNQW01. The sequence goes on from CAZNQW010000365.1 coordinate 1,797, forward strand.
ATCTGTTCATTCCGCAAACGCATGGCAGTTGCCCGGACGCTGCCCCGCGTCTGCACGGCCCTGTCTGTCACCCCCGTGAAAACGGGGGTCCATCTGTTCGTTCCACAAACGCATGACCGTTGTAGGGGCGGGTTTCGTGCGTCGCTGGCGACGCGCACCCGCCCCTACTCCCATGCCCCCGCCCGGTCGCCATCCCAGCCTGCCAGCCCTGTCTGTCACCCCCGTGAAAACGGGGGTCCATCGGTCCACGCGTGGCCTGCCGCGCCTCTACAGTTCGGCGGCGGCCGCCTGGATCAGCTCCCAGGCGCGGCGCACGTGGCGAGCCTCGGTAGTTGTCTGGGCGATGCACATGCGCAGGGTGAACCGGTCGTCCAGCTTGGTGTGGGTCATAAAGACCTCGCCGCTCTGGTTCACCCGATCCATGATGCGCTGGCTGGCCTCGTCGCCCTCCCTGTGCTGGAAGCAGACCAGGTTCAGCGGCGCCGGGGCCGCCAGGTGAAACTCGTCCGAGTCGCGCACCCATTGGGCGAATGCCTGGGCGATCTGGACGTGGTTGCGTACGTGGTGTTGCAGCCCTTCGATCCCATAGTGGCGGATGACGAACCACAGCTTGAGGGCCCGGAAGCGGCGGCCCAGTTGCACCTGCCAATCGCGATAGTCGATGACGGCGCCCGATTCGGTGGCCTGGTTCCGCAGGTATTCGGGCAGGATGCTCAGGGCCTGGATCAGCGCCGCCCGGTCGGCCACCCAGAAGCAATCGCAGTCAAAGTTGGTGAACATCCACTTGTGGGGGTTAAAGCAATAGCTATCGGCGTACTCGACCCCGGCGTGGGTGTAGCGAAACTCGGGGCACAGGGCCGCCGTGCCCGCCATCGCCGCATCGACGTGCATCCACAGGCCCTCCTGGCGGCAGATGCGGCCAATCCCGGGCAGCGGATCGAGGGCGTTGGACGAGGTGGTGCCGATGGTGGCGCACACAAAGGCGGGCACCAGCCCGGCTTGGCGGTCCTCCTGGATCTGGCGGGCCAGTAGGTCGGGGCGCATGGCAAAATTGGCGTCGACGCCGATGGCCCTCAGGTTCTGGCGACCGATGCCGGCGATCATGGCCGCCTTTTCGACCGAGGAATGGGTCTGGGTCGAGGCGTAGGCCACCAATCGGCCATCGCAGCCCTGCTCGCGGGCGCGATA
>CAZNQW010000366.1:0-2946 GCA_964575225.1 uncultured Anaerolineaceae bacterium
AGCCCTGCAGGGTATAGTCCACCGAGCCCTGCTGCCCGTTCACGCCAAACAGGTCATACAGGTACAGGGCGTCCTTAGCGTAGGTTCCCTCCAGGTCGGCAAAGTACTCGGCGTTATCTTCCACGTCGAGCTTGTACAGCGGCGTGCCCTCGTCGCAGTAGCGGGAAGCCCACGCCACAAAGATCTGGTCGCCGGCTACCTGGTGCACGATGTGGTGCACGTCGCCGGGCGACGCCGTGCCGTTGGCCAGGAAAAAGGACGACTTGTCGCCCGAGCGGGACAGGTTGGTCGTCTTCCAGCTCGTGCCGTCGTCCAGCGAGACGCCCGCAAAGCCATCAAAGTGTCCGAAGGCCATCCCGCCGGCGACCGCATAGGCCATGTAATCGCTGGTCACCGACTCGTGTTCCAGGTCGTCGATGTACACCGACACCAGCGGTTTGGCATAGTCGCGAGGTTCATAGGCCACCGTCCCTTCGTCGTCGGCGAGGATATAGTTGTCCACCGGCCCGACGAGACCCGCCGACGATTGGGCAGGTACGTAGAAATCCATCATATAGATGGCGGCCATCTCCGTCTCGGCATCCGGCGTCTTGGAGATGTTGCGCCGAAAGAGCGCCCCATCCTCCGCCGACACCAGGCTCGATGCCAGCATGACGACGAGCAGGGCCAGAAACATGGCTCTCATTTTGAACTTCATGTGCATTCCTCCTTTGATTTTGGTGCGGAGCTGCGATGCTCCCTTTCCATGGATTGTCTTGGGTTCATGTCCATCTCACGCCATCGAAATCTGCCCTGCCCGATGCAGGGGTTCGCCGGACAATCGGCCCGGTCGGGCGCCGCCCGTGGCCCGGCCTACCGCGGCGCGCACCAAACGGCCCAGGTCCTTTACCGTCGCAGGGGTGTGCTGCTGGCTGGACAGCGTCACCACCTGGTTGCAGTTGGCGTCCAGGCAGAGGACCGGCGTGCCGGGTTGGTTGCGCAAGATCATCACGGCCGATTGGAACTGGGGGGTGTTCAGATCCAGCACCACCAGATCGGGGTGCAGCGATTGGAGGTACTCGCCCGCGTCGTCCACGTTGGCATCGACGCGAACCACCCCCAACTCGGAACTGTCTTGTAGGCTTGTTTCCACCATGTCCATGAATAGTGACTCGCCGAACAGGGCCACCAGCCATCGGTTTTGTTTTGCCGCCATCTGGTTTGTTCTCTCCCTTGCGTCCCATGGGTCCAATGTGTGCAGAGTGACACTGCTCTTGTGGTAAGGGCGACGCCACCCGCCACCCTTCTTGAAATCGGACCTGTCACCGGCCCGGCGGGGGATCAATGGCCACCCCCGTGAACGACTTTTTCACTCGTTTTCACCTCCTTGCAACACTGCTGGACCTTCTGTGGAACGATAGCGCCCACAAAGGGGTGTGGGCTGTGGAAATCTACTGTCGATGTGGCCATTGTACCAAAACGCAGCGCTCTTGCCATCCCTCTTGCCTCCCCACAACCACAAAAAAGAGAGCGATTTTGTCATCGCTCTCGGATCATTTTCGAGCTAGATTTTTTGGGAAAAGAGCTACCTAGATCGCCCCTCTCAGTGGGGTAGGAGGGTAGGCCCTGGGCCTAGGCCCAAGGAGAGTATGAACTAGTTCTACTTTGGGGAAATTAACCCCTCGCGCAGGGCATACACCGCCGCCTCGCGCCGGTGGCTCATGTGCAGTTTCGACAGGATGTTGCGCATGTGCGACTTGACCGTGTGCACGCTGACGCTCAGCTCGTCGGCCACCTCCTTGTCGGTGGCGCCCTGGGCCACCAGACTGAGGACGTCCAACTCGCGCCGGGTCAACACCGTCGAGTCCTCGCCCGGCTGGGTCCGGCCTCCCCCTTGGGCCAGGCGCCGGAACTCTTCCAACATGCGCCCTCCCAGGGCCGGCGTGATGGCCGCTTCGCCCTGGACGGCCCCCCTCAAGAGCGCCACCAGCTCTCGCGAGCGGATGCTCTTGAGCAGGAATCCCCGCGCCCCGCTCTTGATGGCCTCGAACAGCTTTTCATCCTCGTCGCGGATGGTGAGCATCACAATGGTCATATCAGGGAACTGGGCCATGATCTGTTGTGTGGCCTCCACGCCATCGCAGCCCGGCATGGTCACGTCCATCACGATCAGGTCCGGTTCCAGCTCCTGCGCCTTGACGATCACCTCCAGGCCGTCGCCCGCCTCGCCCACCACCTCAAAATCGGGCTGGGCGTCCAGAATGATGCGCAATCCCTCCCGAAACAACGAGTGATCGTCGGCCAGTAAAACGCGAATTTTGCTCATACTTCTCGCTCCGTTCCTTCCCCAATCAACGACCCATCCCCGCGCCCAGTTAGGCGCCGGCCGGCCGGCCGTTGGGCCTCCAACTCAGCACCACGCGGGTGCCCTGTCCCGGCGTCGATTGGATGCCCAGGCGCCCGCCTATGCGCGCCGCCCGGGCGCGCATGATGTTGAGACCAAAATGCTTGCGGCCATCGTCTACGGGCGCCTCGACGTCAAAGCCGCGGCCATCATCCTCGATGGTCAGATACAGCCAACCGCCCCGCTCTTGCAGGCGGACGGTGGCTTTTTGGGCACCGGCATGATGGCAGATGTTCAGCAGCGCCTCCCTCAACACCTTGACCACCTGTTCGATATGATCGGGTGGCAGGTACAGCGGATCGCGGACGGGCAACTCTAGATCCACCGGCGGCTGGCTGTATTCCCCGAGATGTTGCTGCACGGCATCGGCCAGCCACTCCTCCAGAGGCCGCCGCGGTGAGGGGCTCTCTTGCAGGCTGGTGATCGACCGCCGTACCTCGGTGGTCGCCAGGGCGATGGTCTTGTCAATGACCTCGTGCTCTGTCAGGGCCTCCTCCACATGGCCTTGCTTGAGCAAGATCGGAAGAGCACACGTCTGAACTCCAGTCACGAGATTCCATCGC
>CAZNQW010000367.1:0-2910 GCA_964575225.1 uncultured Anaerolineaceae bacterium
AGATAATGAGCGGTGACTGGAGTTCAGACGTGTGCTCTTCCGATCTCCCCTGCCATGGGACCCCGCGTTCGCGAGGGCGACGCATGCTCTGCTCGCCCCCTGCTCGCCGCCCCCGTCTCGGGGGCGGCCGTTTCGCGCCCCGGGGACGGGGCGCGGAGCAGTAAAGAGCCCCTGCCATGGGCCCCCACGTTCGCGGGGGCAACGACGGGGCCGCGTTGCCCGGCGGGCGCGGGGCTTTGACACGCCCTGCAGTTGGCGCTATAATCTCTGGACCACCCGACGGAGGAAACCGATCGAGATGAATTTGAAATCCTTGGAACTGAGCGCAGATCAGGTCTGGAATGCTTGTCCACCCGATCTGTTCGAGTTTGAAACCACCGACTCCCTTTCGGGCCAGGTGGCCATCTTTGGCCAGGAGCGGGCCGTCCGGGCCATGGATTTCGGCGTGGGCATCACCAGCCGGGGATTCCACGTCTATGCCATGGGCCAGGCCGGCACCGGCCGCACGACCACGACCAACACCTTTCTAAATCAGATGGCGGCCCAACAGCCGGTCCCCAACGACTGGGCCTATGTCTATAATTTCGAGGACCCAAACCAGCCCAACGCCCTCTCGCTGCCACCCGGCAGGGCCATGGAATTGCGGCGTGACATGCAAGAACTGGTCGACGACCTGCTGCGCGAGATCCCGCGCGCCTTTGCCAGCAAAGAGTATGAGAACCAGCGCCAACAGCTCATTCGTACCATACAGACCCGCACCAACGAGCAATTTGCCAAGCTGGAGCAACAGGTCAACGAGCAGGGATTCACCCTGATCAAAACCGCCATGGGCATGGGCATCGCCCCGGTGCTCAACGGACAGGTCCTGAACCCCGAAGCCTACCAGCAGCTCGACTCGGCCACGCGCCAGCAGATCGAAGAGCGCCAGCAGGCGCTGCAAGGCGATATCGCCGACACCATGCGCCAAATCCGCGAGCTGGAAAAGGAAACCAAGCAGCAATTGCAGGCCTACGACCGCGAGATTGCCGACTTTGCCGTGGGCCATCTGATCCAGGAGCTGAAGGACAAATACGCGAACCTGGACGAGGTGCCCGCCTACCTCCAGGCCGCCAGCGCCGACATCATCAACCACGTCGATGGCTTCAAGGCCCAGGAGGACGAAGGGGGCAACGACCTGAACGCCGCCATGCGAACGGGGGCGCGGGAGGCGCTGCTGAAACGCTATCAGGTCAACGTCCTGGTCGACAACAGTCCGCTCCAGGGCGCTCCGGTGGTGTTCGAGCCCAATCCCTCCCACGGCAACCTGATCGGGCGTACCGAGCACCGCGCCGAGTTTGGGGCGCTGGTCACCGATTTCACCATGATCAAGGCCGGAGCCCTACACAAGGCCAACGGCGGCTACCTGGTCCTGGAGATGCACCGACTGGCAGCCAATCCCCTGGCCTGGGACGCCCTCAAGCGCTCGCTCAAAAGCCAGTGCATCCGCACCGAGGAACTCGCCACCCAGTTGCAGGCCATCTCGACGGTGACCCTCGAGCCCGAGCCGATCCCCCTCGCGGTCAAGGTAGTCCTCATCGGCGACCCCATGACCTACTATCTGTTGCACGAATACGACGAGGACTTTCGCAAGCTGTTCAAGGTCCAGGCCGACTTTGGCACCGACTTTGACCGCACCCCCGAAACCTGCCAGCAGGTGGCCCAGTTCATCGCCGCCCGCTGCCAGGAGGAACAGCTCCTGAGTTTTGACCGTCCGGCGGTGGCCCGCGTCGTCGAGTACAGCTCGCGGCTGGCCGACCACCAGCGCAAGCTGTCCACCAAGTTCGGTCAGATCGCCGACCTGCTGCGTGAGGCCGCCTATTGGGCGCGGCGGCGCAACGCCGAGACTACCACCGCTGAGGATGTCCAAAAGGCCATCGACGAGCAGATCTATCGCGCCAACCGGGTCGAAGACGAGCTCCAGGAGGTCATCGACGACGGAACCCTCCGCGTGGACGTGACGGGCGAGGTAATCGGCCAGGTGAACGGCCTGTCGGTGATGGGCCTGGGCGGCTATAGCTTTGGCAAACCGTCGCGCATCACGGCCCAGACCTTTACCGGGCGCAGCGGAGTGGTGTCGCTGGACCGGGAGGCCAAGCTTAGCGGGCGCCTGTACGACAAGGGCCTGCTCACCCTCACCGGCTATCTGGGGGCCCAGTACGCCAGCCGCGATCCCCTCAGCCTGTCGGCCTCGATTTCGTTCGAGCAGATGCACGACGAGATCGACGGCGACAGCGCCAGCTCCACCGAGCTGTACGCGCTGCTCAGCAGCCTGAGCCGCCTGCCCATCAAACAGGGGATCGCCGTCACCGGCGCCGTAGACCAGCAGGGCAACATCCAGCCGGTGGGCGGGTTGAACGAAAAAATCGAGGGCTTTTTCGTCACCTGTCAGAATCGCGGCCTGAGCGGCGACCAGGGCGTCATCCTCCCGGCCCAGAACGTGCCCCATTTGATGCTCCGCGCCGAGGTGCGCCAGGCCATGGAGGAGGGCATGTTCCACATCTATGCCGTGCGCACCGTCGACCAGGGGATCGAGATCCTCACCGGCGTCGCTGCCGGCGAGATGCAGGAGGATGGGACCTATCCCGAGGATTCCGTCCACGGCCGGGTGATGGCCCGCCTGATCCAGATTGCCGAGAACCTCAAGGACCTCGACGAGGACGAAGAGGAAGAGGGCTGCTCCGACGGCTGTGAGGGCGACGGCGGCAGCTACGAAGAGGAAGGCGAAGAATTCCCCGGCGAAGAGCCCGAGGACGAGTTCCCGGGCGGCTTGCCCTTTCCCTTTTAGGCAGGGACCGGGCGACAAGGTCCATAATCTGGGGCGCGGCATGCCGCGCCCGCTTTCGTCGATTGTGTAGGGGCCGGTTTAAAACC
>CAZNQW010000368.1:0-2893 GCA_964575225.1 uncultured Anaerolineaceae bacterium
AGCCCGAACTCAGCAATCAGAAGACGCCAGGGACACCACCACCCGAAACCCGACAAAGTTGAGATAGAAGTCGGGGTCGAACCAGTCGCGGGAGGCGCAGCGGGCGCGCCTCTGATCGAGGTCCCAGGAGCCCCCACGCACCACCCGGTTTGTCTTGGCAGCTTCATACCAGGATGCCGTCCACTCCCAGACATTGCCGGCAGCATCCCATAGCCCTTCAGGACTGGCGCCCTGGGGATAGGTGCAGACCGCCGTGGTCGCAGCGTACTCTGGCACTCGTATGATCCATTTTTCCCACTGAATGCTTTCTTTGCCTTCCCATGCTTCGGCGCAGCTCAGCCGGCAGAAGTCAAACCTTGTTCCCCAGGGGTACTCGCGTCCGTCCACACCTCGCGCTGCCCGCTCCCACTCTTCTTCGGTGGGCAGCCGCACCCGGACAGGGCCAGGTTGCAAGTCGTGCGTGACGAGTTGCCCGCCGCGCCAGACTTGCTGCTTGCTGCTTGCCACCTGCAACTTGTCAGTCAGCCAGTTGGCGTAGGCCTCCGCCTCGAACCAACTCACCCCAACCACGGGAAAGATGGGATTGTGCCATTTGGCGTCATCCCACCAGAAAGGCCGGTCCCGCCTTTTCGGCGGGCGTCTCGCCAGCCAATCTTTCAAATAGTCCGGTGCCTTGCTGTCATAGGTCCCCATGCGCCAGGCCCAGCCGTCGTCACTCCACAGCTCGCGGCGGAGGTAGCCGTCGTCGTCCAAAAAACGGGCGAATTGGAAGTTGGTGACCGGATATTTGCTCATCCAGTAAGGACGGTGGATCTGGCTTTGCTTCCTGAGGTCGCCGTACAAAAAGGGGCCCGATGGGATTTCGACCAGGCTGTCCAGGTCGTCCGGCAGCCATCCCAACCGGCCCAGGATCAAGCCCGCCTCCCGCCGGGTTCGGGCCGGCGCGGCCGCAGCCTGCATGGTGCTCACCAGGCAGGCAGTGATGCGCGCCGCGGCCTTGCGGCCCACCCCCACCTCTCCTGCGTCCAGCAGGGCCTCGCCGGCAATGACCACGTTCCGACCTGCCTGCTCGCCAGGCAGCACCTCGTCGCACAGCCTCTTCAGCACTTCACCGGCGGCCAGCGGCTGCTGGGCCACAACGCCCAGGGCGCCCACGGCCAGCAGGATCGTCTCACGCCAGGCCGGGTCAGACAGGTAGCGCAGGATGATGGCCACCGCACCTTCAGGCCCCAGTTGGGCCTGGGCGGCGATTCCCTTGGCGGCCAGCATCTCCTCGAAGGTGAGGTGCAGGAAGCCGAACTGGTCCTGGCCGCGCTCCACCAGCAGGTTGGAGTAGCGGTTGACGGCCCGCAGGAACTCGCGGGCTTCGCGGCGGGCCGGACCGGGGGCCAGCTCCCACTCGTGCCGGTAATAGGCGGTTAGCCAGTCTTCCAGGGCCGCCCGGCTCACCAGCCCGGCGGTGGGGTTGCTCTCGCGAAGCCATAAGCCCAGGGGGGCCAGCACCTGTACCGTTTCGAGATAGTCCATCTCTGGCCCCACCGGGCGTTGGTCCAGCGAGCGCGCCTTGTTCCAGGCATTGATCAGAGTCCGCAGGTAAAGCTCGTACAGCTCGACGCGGCGCTGGGGCAGGCTCACCCCCTGGCGCTTGATGAGGGCCAGGATGGTCAGCAGCAGCGGATTGGAGGCCAATCGCTCGATGCCAGGGCTTCCCCAGATGGCGGCCAGGAGTTCATCTCGCTCTTGGGCGGCTGCCGTCCTCGCCACTTCGGTATCGCCATGAGTTGCCACCTCGAAGGCAAGCGTCCAGCCGTCGGCAAAACGCTCGATCTCGTCACGGCCAAAATCCACCAGGGTATACGTTCGCCAGCGGACGCCGTCCAGGGGCGCTTCGCGGTAGCCGACGATGCGGCTGGTAACCACCAGGCGGTTGCCGGGCACGGGGCCGCCGTCGCTGCCCGGCCCCGGGATGTGCTCGGCGGCAAAGTCTTGAACCAGGCGCACCAGGAAGGCGCGCGAGGCCTGTACCTCGTCCAGGCCATCCAGCAGGACGACGGCCTGGCCCGCCGCCAGGGCGGCATCGAACAGAGGAGCCAGATCCTTCAGGCAATGCTGGCGGGTGGCAAAGTACGTCGCCAGAAACTGGTGCAGGCTGGTCTCCTCCCGGGCGAGGGCGTCGGCGTAGGCGTTCAGCGGCAGAAGGATGGGCAAGGGACCGTCGTCCAGGCGGGCCAGGCCCAGGGCCAGCACCTTGAGCAGGGTGCTCTTGCCCGCCCCCGGATCGCCGAGGATGACCAGGGCCGGGGCCTGACCCAGCGCTTCGTCGGCCGGCACCGGCTCGGCTGGGGCGGCACGGCCGAGCAACCCGGGTTCGGGGACACTATCCTCGTCCGGGGCCTCCCCTTTCCAGAGACGCCCGGCGACGCGCAGCCAGGTGTCGCCCTTGGGCATCTCCGGGCGGGCGCGGAGGGGCACGTAAACGGCGTCCAGGGGCAACTGCTGGGCAATCTTTTCTACCTGGGGCAGCCCCTTGAAATCCAGATACTGGTAGGCCTGGCGCAGGTAGGCCAGGTAGTCCGCCCGCAGTTGGGCCAGGTCCGGCTGGGGCAGTGCAAACGGCGCGGCCTGCCAATTAATGTTGATGACGATCTGGTCCCGCCCGATAAAGTCGCGGCTTACCTGGGCATCACCCTGGACGGCCGCTCCACCGCTCGTCTGGATGGATTGATCTGCCACTGTCCTTCCTCCCGTTCAAGGCCGGCCGGCGGCGCGCATCGCCCTATTCAAGATTACTCCACCAGCGACCGCAGCGTCGCCAGGTTCTCCCGGAACTCGTCGTCCCCCAGGTCCAGCTCCAGGATCATGGGGATGCCCCGGAAGCGGGGGTCGTTCACCA
>CAZNQW010000369.1:0-2850 GCA_964575225.1 uncultured Anaerolineaceae bacterium
GGGTGATCGAACGCATCACCACCCAGGGAGGATGGGCCACATCGGCGGGCTTGCCTATCCCCGTCGATCTGGGCAATGCCAGCGCTTTGCATTGGTACATTCATCCCGACAACGGGGACGAGCTGGACAGTGAGCCAACCGGTGTGCCAGGCGACGGCACCGAATTCTGGAGCCTGTCGCTGCCACCTGGTGATCCCCAGGTCGACCCGGTGGAAGCCAGCCTCGGCAACGCCCTCCTCACGCTGGACACGCCCATCTATCTACCGCCCGGCAACTGGTGGCTGGTCTTTTTCCCAAGTCTGGATTTTGCCCCTGCTAACACTCTATTCGGTTGGGGCGGTTCGACAGCTTCCGTGTGGGGCGAACTAGGCCAACAAAACAACCCCGGTGACGTGTATGGCTTTGGTCCCGGCTGGATCCCCAACTCGTACAGCGCGGACTATTCCTTCCGCCTGGAAGGGCAGGTGACTCCCCTGATTTTCCTCCAAATCGAGCGCTGGGACCCCAGCCACCTGCGCCTGCTCGATTGGTTCACCTCCGGTGAAGCTACCGATGAGAGCGTCGTAACCACCACCAACAGCGTGACCTGGGGTGGCAAGATCGACACATCGGCGGCTATCACCCTGACCAAACGGTTCCAGGTGTTGCCCTGCACCTGGACTGCCAGCGAGCTGCGGGAAGAGCTATGGGTGAATGATGTCCTGCAAGAGGAGCGAGTCGTAGGCATTCAAAAGACGGCGCCCGCGTTGCGGCTGGACGCCGAGGGCGGGGGTACGATCTATGCCGGTCAGCCGGTCAGCGTGACCCTCCGCTACGGCAACGACGGTGGCTACGAGACCGATGGGAGGCTCCGCGCCGAATTCCCACCCGAGGCGCCCTTCTTGCGCTCCGATCCACCCGCCCAGCGGACCGATCCGGCCGGTCTGTGGGCCGAGTGGGACGTGGGTGACCTGGCCCAGAACGCCGAGGGGACCCTCCTGGTGACGGCCCAGGCAGCCTCCGAGCTGCGTCCCCCGGCCACCGTCGAGCTGTGGGCCGGTCTCTATGACCACATGGGTGCGCTGCAGGACGAGGCGACCGTGTCCTTTGAGGCGGGCATTGTTCCACGCTGGGTCTATCTGCCCCTCGTCGTCAAGCGGTTCGCGCCCTAGAGCAGGGCTGTTGCAAAGTCGACCAAGACGTACCACGATGCAAGATGGATGCCCGCTTTCGCGGGCATGACGGTGCAGCAATTGGCGAACGTCACCCCCGCGCAAGCGGGGGTCCATGTCTTTTTAGGCACGTCAAGGGACAATGCAACAGCCGTGGTACCAACCCACAGCGCTCGCGCGGGATCGCTAGATCCCGCGCTTTGGCGGCGGATCTGACGATTCGCCGCGAGCAAGTCTAATCAGTGCACGACTTTGACAGGGCCCTGAACCACCCGAACGAGAGCATTGTCAATCGGGCCGAACCATAGTATAATCCCCCGGTCCAACCACCCCACACAAGAGAGGAGAAACGACCCCATGAAGATTCTGGTGCTGGGCAGCGGCTTGATGGGCCCTGCCGCGGCGTTCAACGCCCTAACCGATCCCGAGGTCTCGCAGGTGACCCTGTGCGATGCGAGCCCCTCCCAACTGCAAGCGGCGCAGGCCAAGCTGAGCCCCCTCGACGGCAGCGAAAAGCTGACCACCGTGGCCCTCGACCTCGGTGACCAGGCTGCCGCAAGCCGGCTGTTTTCCGAGTACGATGCGGTGCTGGCGGCTCTGCCCAAGGCGGTCATTCCGTTGGGCATCCGGGCCGCCCTCAGGGCCGGCATCCCCCTGGCTGACCTGAGCTGGCCCGTCGATTCCGAGGTGGACGCCCTGTGCCAGGAGGCGGAATCGGCCGGCGTCTTGGTGCTCCTGGGCTGCGGAGTCGAACCGGGCCTCACCGAGATCATGGCCCGGCACTTGGCCGAAAAGCTCGACCGGGTGGACGAGCTGCATATCCAATGCGGCGGTATCCCCGAAACCCCGGCCCCACCCCTGGGCTACAAGATCGTCTTTGGCGGGCGCCAACTCCCCCTGCGAGAAGCCGATGCGCCGGTGGTCAAGGGCGGCCAACTCAAAAGGGTCCCCCGCTACTCGGGTGTCGAAACGACCACCTACCCGGGCGTGGGCGCCTGTGAGGCCTGGCACGAGGGCTTTATGCCCTGGCTGCTGGACTTGGAGGCGCTGAAAGGCCTCCAGACCGGCACCCAAAAGACGGTGCGCTGGCCCGGCTTTGCCGCCAAGGCCACCTTCTTGCGAGAGCTGGGCCTGCTGAGCCTGGACCCGGTGGAGGTGGAGGGGGTGTCGGTGGCGCCCAAAAAGCTCCTGGACGCGGTCCTGTACCCCCACGTCAAACTGGAGGAGGACGAGCGCGACATCACCTGCTTCCGGGTGGAAGTGCTGGGCGAAAAGAAGGGGCGGCCCTGCCGCTATCGGGTCGAGATGGTGGATCGCTACGACGAGGGGCTAGGGTTCACGTCCATGGCGCGCACCACGGCCTTTACCGGGGCCATCGTGGTCCGCATGCTCGCCCGCGGCGACATCCAGGGCCAAGGCCTCCAGACGCCCGAAAAGTTCCTCACCGGGGCGCTGTTTGACCGTCTGGTGCGGGAACTGGCCTGCGCCGGGGTCCGATTTGAGGTGACCAAGGAAAAGGTCAAGGGCCTGGTGTAGGGGCTACCAGGGGCGCGGCACCCCGCGCCCCATACGTATCAAGCTAAGCGCTTTGAGACGCGATAAAGAGGTGCCCGAGTTCGTTGAACGCTCGACCGGAAGCCTTACAGCGCCCAACAGGGCCGTCACCCCCGTCGCGAGTCCGCTCGCGCATAAGCGGGGG
>CAZNQW010000370.1:0-2847 GCA_964575225.1 uncultured Anaerolineaceae bacterium
ACACCCTATCCTACACTCTTTCCCTACACGACGCTCTTCCGATCTTCCTGTGGGCCGGACGGGTGTTGGGCGTTTTGTTGTTCCTGCTCTTTTTGGGCTTTGTGGTGGCGATGGCCGGCGTGCTGATCCCCCACGCCCAGGTGACCGTCGTGCCCTACAGTGAGGTGGCCGAGGCCACCCTGGAGCTGCGCGCCGACCCTGAGGTGACCAAGGCCGACACCGAAAAGCTGATCATCCCGGCGCGCAAGGTCGAGGCCCAGGTGGAACAGACCGGCGAGATTGCCACCGTGTCCAAGAGGGATGCGCCCGATGCGCCCGCCACCGGCACCGTCATGCTGATCAATCAGACCGCGGCCCCGGTTCAGGTGCTGCCCGGAACCGTGGTGCGCACGTCCACCGGCACCACCGTTCGGTTCCGGACGGTGACGACAGCCACCCTCCCGGCGGCCATCGGCAGCACCGCCGAAGCCCAGATCGAGGCCTTGCAGCCTGGGCCCATTGGCAACGTGCTGGCCGCCACCATCAACACGGTCGAGACGGCCGGCCTGCGGGGCACCATTCGGGTTATCAACGAGCAGCCCACCAGCGGGGGTGGGGTCCGGCAGGTGGGCGTGGTGACCCGCGGCGACATGGACCGCCTGAAAGCCCAGCTCTTGCAACAGCTTCAGCAGCAGGCCTATTTCGAATTGCAGAGCCAATTGAGCGAGCACGAGTTCCTGCCGGCCGAGTCGATGACCGTCGAGATCATGGCCGAGGTGTACGACCAGTTCCTCGATGCCGAAGCTGATGTGTTGCACCTGCACATGCGGATCGCCACCAGCGGCACGGCCGTCGATCGGGCCAATGCCAACCTGCTGGCCTATGAGGCCCTCAAGGCCAAGATCCCATCCAGCCACCAGCTTCGTTCCGAGGCCATCACCTTTGACCTGGACGAAGAGAATCTGCGCGTGGATGGGCGGGTGGTGATTGTGAATATCTCGGCCTCGGCCCCCTTGGTGGTCGACATTGACCGCGGCCAAGTGCGCGAGGTGATCCGCGGCTTGCCCCAGGACGAGGCGGTGCAGGTGCTCAAGGATACCTTTGCCCTGGCAGCCGAGCCCGTCATCGATGTGCAGCCCGAGTGGATCAAGCGCTGGGAGATTTTGAATCGCCTGCCCTACCTGCCTTTCCGCACCCAGGTGGTGGTGCTGGAGTAGGCGCCCGACCACGGGCGGGACGCAACCCAATGATCTACTTGGCGCTGGACGTGGGCGACCGACGGGTGGGCATCGCCTTGTCTCAGACGGGGACCCTGGCGACGCCCTGGGAGGTTCTTGTCCGCTCCTCCAAGGCCCGCGACTTTCAGCGCATCGCCCACCTGATCCGCGAGCAGGGGGTGGACGTGGTGGTGGTGGGCCATCCCCTGAACGACGACGGCAGCGCCGGGCCTCAGGCGCAGCGGATCGAGCGCTATGCCGACGCTCTTACCGACGCCCTGGAGCAGGCCGGGCTGAGCGTGGACGTGCTACTGTGGGACGAGCGCATGTCGACGCTCCGGGCGCAGGAGGCGATGATCCAGGGCGGACGGAGCGCCCGCAAGCGCCATCAACGCATCGACGCGGCCGCGGCGGCCGTCATCTTGCAGGACTATCTCGATACCCTGGCGGCGCCCGGTGACGATCCGGGACGGGCCGCTTTGGACCCTGAGGAGGAAATCGGTTGAGTTCATTGATCACGTGGATCAAACTCGCGGCAGCACTGTGGGCCGCAGCGCTGGTGATCGCGCTGGTCTCGGAGGTGCGCCCATTCAAGCGCTGGTTCCCCGACTGGCTGCGCAATGCCGGGCGCACGATTGTGCTGGTGGGTACGGTGGCCTTTCTGTCAATTGCCGTCCTGGTGGGCGTGCAGATCATGAGGAATGCCTGGGAAGCCCGCGCCCAACTGGCCGAGGGCCCGGCTCTCGAGCTGTCCCTCGAATCGCCCGGCGCCCTGTACCAGAGCCTCTATCTCAGCCTGCACCAGGCCGAGCTGAACCAGACGGTGAGCGACGACGACACGCCGGTGACCTTTGTCGTCGAGCTGGGCGAGACGGCCACCGACGTGGCGACGAGGCTGGACGAGGAGGGCCTGGTGGTGAGCGGCGAGGTGTTTCGCCAGTTCATGGCCTATCACGGCCTGGATGTGAGCCTGGAGGCCGGGACCTATCAACTCGCGCCCAACATGACCATGCACGAAATCGCCGAGGTGTTCCAACAGGGTGGCAGCAATGCCCTGATGGTCACCATCCCCGAAGGCTGGCGCCTGGAGCAGATCGCCTGGTGGCTAGAGTATCAGGGCCTGATGCGCGCCGACGACTTTGAGGCGCATGCCCGCACCGCCCAATACGACCATGCCTGGCTGTCCTCCCGGCCGCCGGGCGCGTCGTTGGAGGGCTTTTTGTTCCCCGACACCTACGAGTTGGCCGCCGACGCCACGCCCGCCACGGTGATAGAAAGGATGCTGGCCAATTTTGAGGCGCGGGCGGTCGACGAGATCCAGAGCCGCTTGCCCGGCCGCCAGATCTATGATCTGGCGATTGGCAACTATCGGCCGCTGACCGTCTTTGACGTCATCATCCTGGCTTCCATTGTCGAGCGCGAGGCCGTGGTGGACGAAGAGCGCCCCATCATTGCCAGCGTCTATCTCAACCGACTGGACCCGGCTCACGTGGAGGAAACGGCCCTGCGCCTCAGTTCGGACCCGACGATCCAATATGCCAAGGGCTACGATCCCGAGACCGAAAGCTGGTGGAATCCGATGCTGCCGGGCGAGGGCCAGCAGATCAATTCGCCCTACAACACCTTTGTGCTGCAGGGGTTGCCACCCGGC
>CAZNQW010000371.1:0-2796 GCA_964575225.1 uncultured Anaerolineaceae bacterium
AGATAATGAGCGGTGACTGGAGTTCAGACGTGTGCTCTTCCGATCTGGTCACCCTTGATCGGCAGCAACTGAAGCGCTGCGCAGCCATCGTGGAAGCGCGAGAACCTTAGGAGCCGCACAAGCAGGGGTCCATTTTGATGGATGGCCGCTTATGCGCGAGGGTACCCTCGCGCGCGGGTACTCGCGACGGGCATGACGGTGCAGCAATTGGCGAACGTCACCCCCACCTGCCTGCCCAGGCAGGCGCAAGCGGGAGTCCATTCCTTTGGATGGCCGCTTGTACGCGAGGGTACTCGCGGCAGGAATGACGAGGGACAGGGCGATCTTCTCATCGGATCATTTGCACCCAAAACGACACACCATCCCAGGTCGAAAAGGAGAGAAACGGATGGACGCACTGCAACGGATCGAGGGACTGCGGGAGCAGATCAACTATCACATCTACCGCTACCACGTGCTGGACGACCCCGTCATCAGCGATGCGGCCTACGACACCCTGGTGCGCGAGCTGTTGGAACTGGAGGCCGCCCATCCCGACCTAAAAACGCCCGATAGCCCCACCCAACGGGTAGGCGGCCTGGTACGGGACGAGTTCGCTGCCGTCGTCCACCCCAGCCCCATGCTCAGCCTGAGCAATGCCTTTAGCCCCGGAGAGCTGCATGCCTGGCGGGATCGCTTTTTGCGGCTGCTACCCGCCGGCCTTCCCGAACCGGCCTACGTGGTAGAGCCCAAGATCGATGGCTTGACGGTGGTGCTGCACTATGAAAACGGGGTCTTTGGCCTGGGCGCCACGCGGGGCGACGGCGTCCGCGGCGAGGACATCACCCCCAACCTGCGCACCATCCGGGCGCTGCCCCTGCGTGTGCCCCTGCACGAGGCCGACCTGGATACCCCCCGCCGGCTGGTGGTCCGCGGCGAGGCCTATATGCCCATCTCGGCCTTTGAGGCGTTCAACCGCGAGCAGGAAGCCGCGGGGAAAAAGACCTACGCCAATCCGCGCAACACGGCCGCCGGCAGCTTGCGCGTGCTGGACTCGTCGATCACGGCCTCGCGCCCGCTGAGCCTGTACTGCTACCAGGTGATCGACCTGGACGGCGGCCCAGAGCTGGGCAGTCAATGGCAGGCCCTCGACTATCTGCGGCGGCTCGGCTTTCCGGTGAGCGATCAGAATCGGCGGTTCACCGATTTCGAAGAGCTGGTGGCCCACTGTGAGAATTGGCGCGAGGTGCGCGACACCCTCGACTTTGAGGCCGATGGGCTGGTCATCAAGATCGACGATTTCGGCCTTCAGGAGCGGTTGGGGGCCGTGGGCAACGCGCCCCGCTGGGCCACGGCCTACAAGTACCCCTCGCCCGAGGCAGCGACGCGGCTGAGGCGCATCGTGGTCAACGTCGGTCGCACCGGCAGCCTGACCCCGGCGGCCGAATTGGAGCCGGTTCGCATCGGCGGCGTGACGGTGAGCAACGCCACGTTGCACAATGCCGATTACGTCGCCGAGCGGGACATCCGCGAGGGCGACATGGTCATCGTCAAGCGCGCCGGCGAGGTCATCCCTCAGGTGTTGGGTCCGGTGCTGGAGATGCGCCCGCCCGGCGCCCAGCCCTGGCACATGCCCGACCGCTGCCCCGTGTGCGGCGAGCCGGTGGAGCACCCCGAAGGCGAAGTGGCCTACTATTGCGTCAATGCCGCCTGCCCGGCCCAGTTGGTGCGCAGCGTGGAGCATTTCGTCAGCCGCGGGGCCATGGACATCGAGGGCTTTGGCATCCGCCAGGCAGAGCTGTTTGTCGAGCTGGGATTCCTGCACGACGTGGCCGATATCTATTACCTGAGGGCCGACCAGATCCTGCCGCTGGAAGGGTTCGGCGAGAAAAAGGTCACCAACCTGATGGCGGCCATTGAGGCCAGCAAGGACCAGCCCCCGGCGCGGTTGCTCAACGCCCTGGGCATTCAGGGAATTGGGGCCACGGTGGCCCAGGTGCTCATCGACCATTTCGGCTCCCTCGACGCCCTGGCCCAGGCCTCGCGCGGGGATCTGGAGCAGATTCCGGGCATCGGCCCCAAATTGGCCGAGAGCGTGGCCCATTGGTTCGAGCACGCGCCCAACCTGCGGGTGATCGAAACGCTCAAAGCCGCCGGCGTGCGCACCAAAGCGGAGAAAATCGCCCCGGCGGGACCACTCCCACTGGACGGGTTGACCTTTGTCCTCACCGGCACGCTGCCTTCCATGAGCCGCGAGCAGGCCTCGGAGATCATCCAGGCCCACGGGGGACGAGTGGCGGGGTCGGTCAGCAGCAAGACCGACTATCTGCTGGCTGGCGAGCGGGCCGGTTCCAAGCTGACCAAGGCCGAAAAGCTGGGCATCGCCATCATCGACGAGGCCGCCTTGCTGAACATGGTGGGTCCGGGGTAGGACGGCCAATTCGGCGCGAATGCCTAAAGACGCAAGCCTGCAGGCGGATGCGCGTTGTACGGGCGGGTTTGAAACCGGCCCCACAGATTCCGCCCGAGCCATCGATGTGCTGCGCTGGCGGCACCGGTACGGGCGCGGGGTCTGGCGACCTCGCGCGAGCCGTCTCGAGTACGGCCCCCGCCTTGCCCGTCCCTTTGGCGCTGCCCACCATCCCCCCTTACGCAATGGGCAGCCACCCGTTGGGGCGACGCATGCGTCGCCCAATAGGCATCAATGTGAATCGATCGGGCCAGGCTCTACCACGGCCGACCGGGTCGCATCGCCTCCGGCGCAGCCGGATCACGACCGGGCAACTCCTTACATGCGGGGGTCCGGGGGCCGCAGGA
>CAZNQW010000372.1:0-2784 GCA_964575225.1 uncultured Anaerolineaceae bacterium
CAAGCAAAAGGAAAGGATGAGCTACCGATGAGCGAAAAACCGAGAATCGAAATGGAGAAAACCTACGATCCCCATACCACAGAGAAACGCCTGTACGAGTGGTGGGAATCGAGGGGCTTTTTCAAGCCGGAAAACGGGCTCGAGACCGGGCTGGCCGATCCCACTCAGCCCGCCTGGTGCATCACCATGCCGCCACCCAATGTCACCGGCGCCCTGCACTTGGGCCATGCCATGACCGCCGCCGTCGAAGACCTGATGACTCGCTACTACCGCATGCAGGGGCGCGAGACACTGTTTCTGCCCGGGGCCGACCACGCCGGCATCGCCACCCAGAATGTGGTTGAACGGGAACTGGGCAAACAGGGCATCTCTCGCCACGCGCTGGGCCGGGAAAAGTTTGTGGAAAAGGTGTGGGAATGGAAACAGGCCTATCACAACCGCATCACCGAGCAGCACAAACGGCTGGGCATAAGCTGCGATTGGGACCGCGACCGCTTTACTCTGGACGATGGCCTGAGCCTTGCCGTTCGCACAGCCTTTGTACGTTTGTACGACAAAAAGCTGATCTATCGCGGCGCCTATCTGGTCAACTGGTGCCCGCGCTGCGAGAGCGCCATCTCGGACCTGGAGTCGGTGCCTGAAGAGCACGACACCCATCTGTGGTTCATCCGCTACCCGGTCGTCAACGAGTCCTGGGGCGGGCCGCAGCACCCCTGGGGCAGCGGTCGTTGGGCCGAAGGGGCCACCGAATTTATCGAAATGGCCACCACCCGGCCCGAGACGATCCTGGGCGACACGGCCGTCGCCACCCATGAGGCCCACGAGCGCTTTGGCCGGCTGGTGGGCCGCACGGCCATCCTGCCGGCCCTGAGCCGGCCGATCCCCATCCTCACCGATGAACTGGTGGACCCGGCATTCGGCACCGGCGCGGTCAAGGTCACTCCGGCCCACGACCCCAATGACTATGAGATGGGCCTGCGCCACGGCCTGGAAGCGCCCACGATCTTGACCGACACGGCCCGCATGAACGAGCTGGCCGGTCCCTACGCCGGACTGGATCGCTACGAGGCGCGGGAAGCCATCGTCCGAGATTTTGAGCGAGAGGGATTGCTGGTCAAGACTGAGCCCTATCGCCATGCCGTGGCCCATTGCCAACGCTGCGATACCGTCATCGAGCCGCGGATCAGCACCCAATGGTTCCTGAACGTGGAACCGCTGGCCCAGGCTGCCCTGGAGGCCGTGCGCCGGGGCGAGACCACCATCATCCCCGAGCGGGAGGAGCGGCGGTTCTTCCAATGGATGGAAAACATCCGCCCATGGTGCATCAGCCGCCAGTTGTGGTGGGGGCACCGCATCCCAGTCTGGTACTGCCAGGACTGCGGCGAACAGACCTGCACGCTGGAGGATGCCACCCAGTGCGCCCACTGCGGCAGCACCCGCATCGAACAGGACCCCGACGTGCTCGACACCTGGTTCAGCTCGGGCCTGTGGCCCTTTTCGACCCTGGGCTGGCCCGAAGAGACGGCCGATTTCCGTCGCTTTTACCCGACCGACATGCGTGAGACAGGCTACGACATCCTCTTTTTCTGGGTGGCCCGCGAGATGATGCTGGGCATCGAGATGACGGGCAAGGCGCCGTACGCCACCGTCTACCTGCACGGGCTGGTTCGAAACGAGCAGGGCAAAAAGATTAGCAAGTCGATGGAAAACATCGAGCAGTACGATCCACTGAACATCATCGAGGGGATCGGCGCCGATGCCTTGCGCTACACGCTCCTGACCAGCTCGACGCCCGGAAACGACATGAACCTGGACCCGCGGCGACTGGAGGGTGCCCGCAACTTTGCCAACAAGATCTGGAATGCCGCCCGGTTCGTGGTCACCAACGTGACAGACGGGGCCGTAGACGGGCCGTTCACGGCCCCGACGCTGGCCGACCGCTGGATTCTCAGCCGGTTGAATCACCTGACCGCGGAGGTCACCGAACTGTTCGATTCGTTCCAGTACGGCGAAGCCGGCCGGCGCATCAACGATTTCCTGTGGAACGAATTCTGCGACTGGTACATCGAAGCCTGCAAGATCCGGCTGTATGGCGAGGATCTGGCCGCCCGGGCCACGGCCCAGGCCACGCTGGTCCTCGTGCTGGAGCGCGCCCTGCGGCTTTTGCATCCCTATATGCCCTTTGTCACCGAAGAGATCTGGCAGCACCTGAAGTCCGCCTGGCCCAAAGGCAAGCTGTGGGCCGAGTCGATCATGATCACCCCCTGGCCGACATTCGACCAGGCCCAGATCGACGACGAGGCCGAGGCCGACATGGACCTGCTCATCGCCCTCATCCGCCAGATCCGCAACGCCCGCGCCGAGTATGACGTCACGCCCGGCAAGCGCATTCCGGCCATCATTATGGGCAGTGAAAAGACGGGGATGCTGAGGGCGCAACGCAGCCTGCTGACCTTCCTGGCCAAGGTCGAGGATACCCAACTGACGCTGCTCGACACGCTGGACGAAAAGCCGCAAAAGGCGGTCGCCCTCGTGGCTGCCGAAGGGGTGAGCGCCTTCTTGCCTCTGGCAGGTCTGGTGGATCTGGAGCAGGAAATGGCCCGCCTGAAAAAGGCCCTGGAAGAGGCGCGGAACGAGATCGGCCAGGCCGAGGCCATGCTGAGCAACGAAAAATTCCTGGCCAAAGCGCCCCCGCCGGTGGTCCAGCAACAGCGCGACCGGCTGGCAGGGGCTCAGGAACGCCTGGGCCGGCTACAGGAGCAATTGCAGGCCCTGGAGAACTAA
>CAZNQW010000373.1:0-1975 GCA_964575225.1 uncultured Anaerolineaceae bacterium
AGATGGAATCTCGTGACTGGAGTTCAGACGTGTGCTCTTCCGATCTCCTTTCCGCGCCCGGGGCCGGTTCCTATGTGGAGTGCGGCACCTTGGTTCCGCAAATATGTTCTCACC
Organism: uncultured Anaerolineaceae bacterium; assembly: GCA_964575225.1. Lineage (GTDB taxonomy): Bacteria > Chloroflexota > Anaerolineae > JAAYZQ01 > JAAYZQ01 > CAZNQW01. Next base: position 115 of record CAZNQW010000373.1, read on the forward strand.
CGCAGGGGCCAGAGTTGCGAAAGGCCTGCCTTCTTTCGCCGCAGCACATTGGTGAAGGTGCCCGCGCACCTCCACGCCCCCGCTTAGGCCCCCACAGATCCCCTGCGCTGTAGAAGGTACGCCTCCCGGAGGCTTTCACCCTGCGGGTCGGATATTCGGCGGGCATCCGAGGACGTCGCAAACTTATAATTCGCGTCATCCGTGGCCAAACTCCTCCCACCCACCCGAAGAGGCACGGCATGCCGTGCCCGCTATCGACCGCCGCCCAAATTTGCCAGGCGGGTCGCTCTGGGGCATACTGTAGTTCGACATCCTGACAGCCACCAGAGAGGATGGGACTCGAATGCAGTCGAAATCAAGCACCGGCCTGGCCCCATCGATCCGCCACGTCCGCCCGGCTCACATCGACCCGGCCCGATTGCGCCTCTACCAACACGCCATCTGGATCGCCGTCATCGGCAACGGCGCGCTGGCCCTGGCCAAAGGCGCGGTCGCCCTGTTCTCGGGCAGCACGGCGGTGCTCGCCACCGCCGTCGACTCGGCCTCGGATCTCACCTACTCCCTTTTCATGGCCTGGGGCCTTTGGGGCAGCCAGCAACCCGCCGACGAATCCCATCCCCAGGGCCACGCCCGCATCGAACCGGTCGTCAGCGCCGGAATCGCCCTGATGATGGGCGTGGCCGGATTCGAAGTGGTCCGGCAAGCCCTCGACCGCCTGATGGGCGAGCCATCCACCTTTGCCTCAGGTTGGCCCGTGGCCATCCTCATCGGCAGCGCCCTGGTAAAGGTGATTATGTACCTGGTGGTGCGCCGAGTGGGGCAACAGGCCCACAGCCCGGCCATCGCCGCCTCGGCCCAGGACAACCTGGTCGACGTGATCTCGTCCGGCACGGCACTGGCCGGCGTGGTGGCTGCCCACTGGATTCACCCCAATGCCGATCCAATAGCCGGCCTCGTGGTCTCCCTTTGGATCTTTCGAAATGCCGCCGGCATCCTGCTGGAAAACCTGGGCTACCTCACCGGTCGGGCCGCCGAGCCCGATCTGTTGGAGCAGATCGTGGCTGCTGCCCGCCAGGTACAGGGCGTGATGGACGTCCATCAGGTGATCGCCGATTACGTGGGCCCCCAGGTGCGGGCCGAACTCCATGTCGATGTGGACGGCCAAATCTCGTTTCTCTTTGCCCACCAGATCAGCGATGCCGTTCGCGACGCAGTCGAAGCGCTGGACGAGGTGGACCTGGCCTATATCCATGTCGAGCCGGCGCAAGTGCACCCAGAGAAGCCGGGGCCCGGCGCCACGCCTGGGTCGTGACCTGCCCTTGCCGGGCCACTCTCGGATTTCCCTTTGACGGTTCAACCTCTAATTTGACAAGCTGCAATTCTGGTTGCATACTGTAGACAGCGCCAGAGGGCGGCGCCAGAGGGCGGCGTCGGATCGGTGTTGCCAATGCCGTAGCCCATTCAGGGTCCCCATGCCGGACCCGAGATCGTGTAACCCCTGAATCGCCAGCCCGAACCACTGCGAAAGGCAAGCAGGAAACAAAAATACCTACTGCCAAGGAAGGAACACACAACATGAAAAGGACATTCGCTGATGGCTCCGCGCAGAAAGACCATGGGCAAGGGGATGCCGAGGGGGATTCCAGCTCTCTGAAATTTGACTGCTGGGTGTGGTCCTATCGCCATTTTCTCCGTCCGGCGCCTCGCAAGCCCGGGGGGTTTGCCGCCCCGCGAAAAGGACACGTCACCTCGGCCCAGGCCGGCACCCTGACCCTCACGGCGCGCCCCTTGAAACGGCACGAGTTTTCACTGGCCGACGCCGAGGGCTTTTCCCACGAGCTGTTCCCCGCCAAACAGCAGC
>CAZNQW010000373.1:1985-2779 GCA_964575225.1 uncultured Anaerolineaceae bacterium
CAGTCGGGTTGGTCCTGGCCTTGGCCCTGTTCTTCATGCCCCGCGGAGCGACCGAGATGTCCACCCTGAACGTCTTGACCAATCTGCTGGTGGCCTTTGCCGCCGGCCTGGGACTGGTTCTCGTGGGCGGGCTGCTGATCTCGATCCCGAGCCTGCTGAGAATCCGCACCGTGGAGCTATTCACGCTCCACTTTCGCAATCGCAGGCCCTGGGATTTCGGCGTGACCCCCCAGCAGGCCGAAGCTGTGATCGACCTCCTGGAATCCCGCGGGGGGGTAAACAAGTCCAAGGTGTAAGCCCGCAGTACACCGCGCCCACTATCGACCACACCCCCCAAAGGGGCGTGGCATGCCGCGCCCAGAATTGGCTACCCCACCCGCAGGAGCACGGCACACCCCGCCGAATATTGGCTACTCCCACCCGTAGGAGCACGGCACAACCTGCCCACCACCAGATATGATGAAATGGCGCCAAATACTTGCAAATCGTGAGAATTCTGGTATAATAGTCACAAGGATCGTGTGCGCCGGAATTCCGGGAAAATGGAAGCGCGCGTGGAGGAGGCAGGCGAATGACCGACCAGTGGAATCGAAATAGACAGCAGCAAGCCGCGTACGCCCGGTTGCTCAACAGCTTTCGCCAACCCAAACGCTGGACCGAATTGCCCACCGATGTATCCTGGCAAAAACTCTTGGGTCGTCCGCCCGAGCAAGCCCTTCAGCTCTTTCTCGATCTGGGGTACCAGGAATATCCCGACCGCGACCTGCCCCCTCGGGCCAAGCTGCGCCGGCTCT
>CAZNQW010000374.1:0-2751 GCA_964575225.1 uncultured Anaerolineaceae bacterium
TCTTTTGCCTGGCGACGGACTGTTGCCCGCACCCCAGCCGTCACGCCCGCCGCGAGCGGGCATCCACGGACTCTAGGGCTCTGTAGCGTCCGGCCGATAGAGTTCTTCGTAGATCAGGTATTGCTCGTAGACCCTCTGCAGGTAGATGCGAGACTGGCTGGCCGTAATCACCTCGACAAAGAGGTCCAGGTCATCGCCGCCTGCCGCCTGCCAGTTGAGAGTGTTGCCCGGCCCGCCGTTGTAGGCAGCCAGGCCCATCAAGACCTGATTGTCAAAGCGAGAGAGCTGAAGGCTCAGATAGTAAGCGCCAAACCGCACGCTGACCCAGGGGCGATAGAGGTCGTCCAGGACGAACCCATCCATGCTCAGGTTGCGGGCAATCCCTTCGCCCGTCGCCGGCATCACCTGCCCCAGCCCCCGGGCGCCCGCGTACGACTCGGCCACCGGCTCGAACAGGCTTTCCTGGCGGATCAGGGCGGCCAGCAGCAGGGGGTCCAGGTCATAGGCCTGGGCCTCCCGCGAGAGCAGATCGGCGTAGGCCAGCGGATAGGCCAGGTGGCGCAGGGACGTGGGGGCCTTGGCCAGGGTTCCTCCAGGCCACAGGCTTGCCAGGCGGGCGGCGGACCGGGCGGCGAGGCCATGGAATCCCTGTTCGTGAAAGTACAAGGCCATCTGGGCCAACGCGACGGGGTCTTGCCACACGGCCGCGCGGACGCGGTCGTACGCGTTCAGCGCCTGGCGGCGGAGTCCTATCGAGAGCAACCGTTCCGCTTGCCTCAGGTCGTCCGAGCGGGCGATCTTGGCCGGAAGGGAGGCGAGCTTGGTACCGGCAGGCACCTGGGTCCAGCCCTGAAGCCAGGACAGGATCTCGGTCTGGGCCCGGTCGGCGTCCCAGGCCGGGGGCTCGACGGGGCCCAAGATCATGCGCGTCGTCGTCAGCGATTCGCCGGCGCGGATCTGTTGGACCCGCAGGGCATAATACTCGCCCGGCGTGGCGTTCAAGACCTGATCCCAGTAGCGGTCCTTTTCGGCAGGCGTTTTGGCCACTTTTCCCAGCCAATACAGGGCTTTGACCCGATAGGCCGATTTTGGGTACTTTTCGGCCAGGGCCTGCCACAGGGCCGCCGCGCCGCCCGGATCGCCGGCCTGGTACAGCCTCAATCCGGCCCGCCACAGCGATTCCTGAGCGTTGTCAGAGGCCGGGAATTCGGCCTGCACCCGTTTGTACAGAGTGACGGCTTCGGTCCGATTCCCCTGGCTATCGCGCAGGCGGGCGGCGCGCCACAGGGCTTCGGGCGCCAGCTCATCGCTGGGGAAAAAGGCAGCCAGGTCCTGGTACGTCCGCACGGCGCCTTCGATGTCGTCCATCAGAGCCAGGGTGGCCCCTTTTTCCAGCCATGCTCGGACCAGCCAGGAACTCTGGGGATAGCCGACGATCAGCCGGTCCAGGCTCGCCAGCGCTTCTGGGTATCGGTCGAGGGCGCGCTGCGACAGGGCCTTGCGATAGAGCGCCTCGTCGGCCTTGGCGGGTTGCCCCGACGTCAGGTAGCGGTCAAAGGCCTCGATGGCCGCGCCATAAGCGTCGGGGTGCTTGGAACCGGCGTGGTAATCGATCAGGCCCCGTTGGAATTCGTCGACGACCACGCCCGCGTCGAGCAGGTCGATCAGCGAAAAGTAGGCATACTCGGCCTGGGGATACCGGTCGACGGTGCGACGGTAGCGAACGTGGGCTTGATCCGTCTTGCCCCAAGCGGCCAGCGCCCGCCCGGCCTGGAACTCGATCCGGGCCCGATATTCCTCGATCTGGGCCACCTTGAGGATGGCGTCGTACTGGGCCACCGCCGATTCATAGTCGCCCAACGATTCGTACAGGGCGGCGATCTGTTCGTGATAGCCGACCCGCACGCTGACGTCGGTGGTGGCTTCGACGGCCCGCTGGTAGGTGTCGATGGCCTCTTCGGGCTGGCCTGTGGTGGCCTGGCAATGGGCCAACCAGCCCAGGGCCATGCCGGACAGGGTCGCTTCCTGGCTCAAGTATTTCTGATAGTAGGGGATGGCGCTGCCGCAGTCGTTGGCCTGGTCGAGGGCGCGGGCCAGCATCAGCGTGGCCTGGGGCACGCGGGCGTCGTCGCCATAGTCGGCCAGGAACTTTTCCCAGGAAGCCGCGGCTGCCAGGAACTCGCGGTTCATCTGGTAGGATTCCGCCAGCCGGTAGCGCGCCTCGCGTTCTTGGTCGGGGGCTGGGGCGCTCTCCAGGAATTCCAGGAGGACGGCAATGGCTTGGTCGTACTCGCCGTTGACCTGGTGCTGCCGGGCCACCTGAAGCTCAGGCCCGGGTTGTGCCATGGCGTTTGCATCCGCGGCCGGTGTTGGGGAACCTATCAGCCCGGTCGCCGTGGGCGAGGGGGTCGCGGTCGGGGTGGGGGGGTGGGTCGGCGTCGGGGTCGAGGTTGGGCGCGGGGTGGGGGTGAGGGTCGGGCGGGGCGTATGGGTGGGCAGGATCTCTGCCACCTGATCGGCCGTGGCAGTGAGGTCAGGCGTCGCGGTCCATGCCACAGCCGTGGGCGTGGGCGGCGCCTGGCCGCACCCGGCGACCAGGAGGGCGCCTCCCAGCAAACTACACATAAACAGAACTCGCCAGAACTTGTATGATCGCATGGACCCATTATCGCCTCAAATCGACGAGTTGTCAACTCGGGGTCGGGGGGTTTTTGAGCCGGGGGCGGGCGGCGAGCGGTTACTCGTAGGGGC
>CAZNQW010000375.1:0-2733 GCA_964575225.1 uncultured Anaerolineaceae bacterium
GGCCCATGGATGCCCGCTTCCGCGGGCATGACGGATGATGTAGGCGGGCCTCCGCCTACCCGCCGAGGGCCTGGTCCATGGCCCGGCGCACGGCGTTCCCATCGGCAGGCAGCTCCAGCGGCGGGTTGGCGTAGCGCGGCGTCACGCCCGAGAGGGTGTCCTCGTGATAGCCCACCTTAAAGCCGGTGAACTTGAGGCCATGGGCCGTCGAGATGACGACCACCCGGTGTTCGGGCAGCACCTGCCCCCGCTCGATCAGCTTGAACAGAACCGCCAGGGCCACGCCGGTCTGCGGACAGCAGTACAGCCCGGCGCGGTCGGCATAGGCGGCGGCATTGGCCAGCTCATCTTCGGTGGCCTGATCCACAATACCGTTGAAGGAGCGCAGCGCCTTGACCGCCCGCTCGTAGCTGACCGGCGCGCCGATCTGAATGGCGCTAGCCAGGGTTTTGGTCGCCTCCACCGGGCGATATTCCTCAAACCCAGTCAGGTAGCTCAGGTACAGAGGGTTGGCGTGGGCGGCCTGGGCGCAGGCGATGCGCGGCAGGCGATCGATCAGGCCCAGCTCTTTCATCATCATCAGTCCCTTGCCCAGCGAGGCCACGTTGCCCAAATTACCGACGGGGATGATGATCCAGTCGGGAACCTCCCAGTCGAACTGCTGCACGATCTCGATGCCGACGGTTTTCTGGCCCTCCATGCGCAACGCGTTCATCGAATTGGCCAGATAGATCGACTGATCGGCCGTCACCTCTTGCACGATGCGCATGCAACCGTCAAAGTCGGTGTCCAGCGACAGCACCCGCGCACCATGGGCCAGGGGTTGCACCAGTTGAGCGGTCGAGACCTTGCCCCGCGGCAAAAAGACGACGGCGGGGATGCCGGCAGCCGCTGCATAGGCCGCCAGCGCCGCCGAGGTGTCACCGGTCGACGCGCAGGCCACAGCGCGGATCGGTTTGCCATCGTGGATCATCTGCCGCACCGCCGACACCAGGACCGTCATGCCCAGGTCTTTGAACGAGCCGGTGTGGCTATTGCCGCACAACTTGATCCACAGGTCGGGGATGCCGATATCCTGGCCCAGCCGTTCGGCCCAGAAACAGTTGGTGTGCCCCTCGTACATCGACACCACATTCTCGTTGTCGATCTGAGGGGCGACCCATTCTTTTTTGCCCCACACCCCGCTGCCATAGGGCCATTCGGTGGTTCGCGTGCGCTGGGTAAAAAGCTGAATCCAATCGCCGGCGCTGCGCTGCCGCAGGGCGTCCAGATCGTGTTCCACGTCCAGTAGCCCGCCGCAATCCTCGCAGCGATAGACGACGTCGTAGAGGGAATAGCGGCGGCCACAGCCGCGGGTGCATTCCAACCAACTGTGATACTCCATACGATCTCCTCCTGATCCTCTCGCCATCCATGGGACGAGACGGCTCCTGATTGAGCCTGGCTACGCGCCCGGCGGCGAAGCCAGAATCACCTGCTGATGGATATGGCGCACCGCCATGGCAGCGTCGTCGGCCGAAACCACCACCGAGACGCTGCACTCGGATGAGCCCTGGGCGATGGCGATGACATTGATACGGGCTTGGCCCAGCGCCCCAAAGATGCGGGCCGCAATGCCCGGCGTCTCGCGCATCCCGGCGCCCACGGCCGTCACAATCACGACCCGGTCCTGCGACCAGACCCGATCCACATCGCGGCGGGCCAGTTCTAGCGTCATCTCTTTTTCGATGGCCTGCACTACCGACGGGACGGCGGGCGTGGGGATGACAAAGCAGATCGACTGCTCCGACGAGGCCTGCGAGATCATGAGCACGCTGGCGCCCTGGCTGGCAACGGCGGCAAAGGTCCGGGCCGCGATGCCCGGCACGCCGATCATGCCCCGCCCTTCGACCGTGACCGTGCTCAATCCCTCGATGGCCGTCACCGACTTGACCGCGCCGTTGGTCTGCTTTGCTTCGCGGGTGATTCGCGTGCCGGGGCAGGCCGGATTGAAGGTGTTTTTCACCCAAAGGGGAATGCCCCGCTCCACGACGGGCCGGATGGTGCGGGGGTGCAGAACCTTGGCGCCAAAGTAGGCCAGCTCGCCGACCTCCCCGTAGGAGAGGAGGGGGATGACCCGCGCCTCGGGCACAATGCGCGGGTTGGCCGTCATGACCCCATCGACATCGGTCCAGATCCAGACTTCGTCGGCATCGAGGGCCGCGCCCAGCACGGCAGCACTGAAATCGCTGCCGCCGCGCCCCAGGGTGGTGATCTTGCCCTCCCGCGTGGCGCCGATAAAGCCCGTGATCACCGGGACCACACCGTCGGCCAAGAGCGGAGCCAGGTGGGAGCCAGCCCGGACGCGCGTCTCATCCAGGATCGGAGCGGCGTTCTGAAAAGTATCGTCGGTAACGATCAGTTCCGTCGCGTCGACGGCCTGGCTGCGAACCCCTTTCTGGCGCAAAAGGGCAGCCAACACCCGGGCGTTGATGCGCTCCCCGGTGGAAACGATGGCGTCCATGGCCCGGGGTGTGACCTCCCCCAAGACGTGAACGCTCTGGCAGAACGCGGCAAAGTCGCCCAAGAGCTGATCGACGGTAGCCAAGAGCTGACTGCGCTCGCCGTCCGGGTCCAGGAGCGCGTCAATCGTGGCGTCGTGCCGGGTGCGCAACTCGCTCACAATGTTCGTATAGGTCGAGGCATCGCCCGAAGCGGCGGTCAGGGCGCCCTGTGTCAGGGCGTCGGTCACGC
>CAZNQW010000376.1:0-2659 GCA_964575225.1 uncultured Anaerolineaceae bacterium
GCCGCCCCCGTCTCGGGGGCGCCACATTTGAGGGAAGGCGCAGAATTGACGCCCACCCCAAAGTATGCTAGACTCGCTTCAGGGTTGCGGTTATCACGGCTGTTTCGGCCCGCGACCCAATCGATCCAAATGGGAAATCATGTCGGAAGATAGCAGTCAACGATTGAATAAAATCCTGGCCCATGCCGGCGTGGCCTCGCGCCGCGGCGCGGAGGAGCTGATCCTTCAGGGCCGGGTGCAGGTCAATGGCCGGGTGGTCACCGAACTGGGCACCAAAGTGGACCCCAAGCGAGATCAGATCCGCGTAGACGGCCAGCGCATCCAGGTGGGCGCCGATCATGTCTATGTGCTTCTCAACAAGCCCAAGGGCATCCTATCGGTGATGGAAGATCCCCGAGGCCGGACGGCCCTGGGCGATCTGATCTCGGTGCCCGAGAGGTTGTATCCTGTGGGACGGCTGGACGCCAATAGCCAGGGGTTGATCCTGCTCACCGACGACGGCGAGCTGGCAAACCTCCTGACCCATCCTCGCTACGAGCACGAAAAAGAGTACCGGGTGTTGGTCAATGGCGCGCCCTCGGAAAAGACGCTGGATTCGTGGCGGCGCGGCGTGCTGCTGGATGACCAGCCGACCGTCCCGGCCCAGATAGACGTCTTGGCCAAGGACAGGCATGGCACCTACCTGCGAGTCACCATGCGGGAGGGGCGCAAGCGCCAGATCCGGCGGGTGGCGGCGCTTCTGGGCCATCCCGTCCGCGAGCTGACGCGCGTCCGTTTGGGGCCCCTCAAGTTGGACGCCCTGGAGGCGGGTCAGTGGCGTTACCTGACGCCCAAAGAGGTGGGAGAGCTCGAATCGGTGAAAAAGAGGGCGCAGCGACGCAGCTCCAAGGGGCGCAGGCCCGCCAGACCAAGGCGATAGCATTTGGTTCTGATAAGTAGGGAGGATGAGATTGGCGCGACCCTTGACCATTGCCATTGACGGCCCCGCTGCCTCGGGCAAAAGCACCATCGGGGCGTTGCTGGCCGAAAGTTTGGGCTATGTCTATTTTGACACGGGCGTGATGTACCGCGCCGTGGCCTGGATGGCCCTCAAACGGGGGATGGCCATCGAGGACGAGTATTCGGTGACGGAATTGACCCGGACCCTCAAAATAGAAGTGATTCGGCCCACCGTGGACGACGGCCGGCAATACACCGTCCTGGCCGACGGCGAGGATATCACGTGGGACATCCGCCGCGACGACGTCAATGCAGTGGTTTCGCCCGTGTCCACCTACCTGGGCGTGCGCGAGGCGCTGGTCGACCAGCAGCGACGGATCGGCCAGGCAGGTCGGATCGTGATGGTGGGGCGCGACATTGGCACTGTGGTGCTGCCCGATGCCGATCTCAAGATCTATCTGGATGCCACGTTGGAACAACGGGCCCGGCGGCGCTATTGGGAGATGGTGGCCCGGGGAGAAGAGGCCGACTATGCCGAGGTTCGGGCCTCGGTGCAGCGCCGGGACGAAATCGATTCGGGGCGGGCCCTGTCACCCCTCCGCCCGGCCGACGACGCCCATATCGTGGATACCACCTGCCTCAGTATCGCTCAGGTGATGGAGCAGGTCCAGGCCCTGGTAGATGGATACAAAGAGGGCTAGAAGGCAGGGACCGCCGAGATTCGCCGCTGCGCCTGGGATACCCCCAGGCGCTTTTTCGACAGGAGAGCGACCGTGACCCAAGGACCCGGGGCGATCATCGCCGAGGTAGAGCCAGGCAGCCTGGGGGAGGAAATCGGCCTCCGGCCCGGAGACCGGCTGCTGGAGATCAATGGACATTGCCCGCGCGACGTCATCGATGTGCAGTTCTATGGCGCCGAAGAGTCGCTGGAGCTGGTGGTGGAGCAGGACGGCGAGCCGGTGGTGATCGAAGCGGAGCGGGAGTACTACGAGGACCTGGGACTGTCCTTCACCAACCCGACCTTTGACGTCGACATCCGGCGCTGCGCCAACAACTGTGACTTTTGCTTTGTCAAACAGAACGCCCCGGGCCTGCGGGCTTCCCTTTCGGTCAAAGACGACGACTATCGCTACTCGTTCCTTTTCGGCAACTTTGTCACGCTGACCAATCTCCGCGAGGACGATTGGGCGCGGTTGGAGGAGCAGCGCCTCAGCCCTCTGTACGCCTCGGTGCAGGCCACCGAGCCCGAGCTGCGGAATCGCCTGCTGGGCCGAAAACGGTCGCCCGATATCCTGGAGCAGCTCGGGCGCCTGGCCGATTTGGGCATCGAGGTGCACACCCAGGTGGTGCTGGTGCCGGGCGTGAACGACGGACCGCACCTGGAGCGGACGCTGTCCGATCTGGCGGACCGGTTCGAGGAGCCGGTGGCCTCGGTGGGCGTGGTGCCCATCGGCCTGACCCGCTATCATTCGGGGTCGTGCCGGCCCTATACCCCAACCGAAGCGCAGGCGGTGCTGGATCAGGTCGAGCCCTGGCGCCGGCGGATGCGGGTCGACTATGACCTGGGGTTCGTGTACCCGTCGGATGAGTGGTACCTGGTGGCTGGGCGGGACCTGCCGACCGCCAAAGAATACGACGATTTCCCCCAGGTGGAGAACGGGGTGGGAATGGCCCGCCTGCTCCTGGATGAGTGGTCCGAGATCAAGGACGCGGGGCTGCC
>CAZNQW010000377.1:0-2625 GCA_964575225.1 uncultured Anaerolineaceae bacterium
AATCCAGCGGCCAGCGCCGGGTGAGGTAGCTGGTCCAGGCCACCAGGGGACGTCGCACCAACACGCTCACCAGACAGAGAAGGACCGTCAGGGCGCCGCCCGCGATGCCCGGCAAAAAGTAGCCTTCGGCCCGGCCCAGCAACCGAGAGACCAGAATGGCCAGGCCCACACCCGCCAGGCCCGCCAGCGCATAGCCCAGGGGTTGGCGGCGCCACAGGCGCAGGGCCATGATCAGGACGCCCGCCGCCAGCGCGCCCCACAGGGCATAGTCGAACCCCAGCAGGCCGTTGGCCAGCAGAAACAGGGCCGGGGGCAGGATGGAATCGAGGAGATGGCTGCGCCCCGCAATCACCGTTCGGAACTCGTCGATCAGTTCGCGGATCTTGGACATGGGGCCTCCACCGGTAGGATCGCGGCGCCGCCGCCGAGGGGCCGGGGCCGCCCGTACAGTATAGCACACAATGGGACACCGACCAAACGGGGCTGTCTCAGATTGTGTATAAAAGTCGGTGGGATTCTTTGTGGGGGCTCGGCCGCGGCGGCCGCGCCCCCAAGGTTCCCTGACCCGCAGGGGGCAACCCTAGCCGATGTCGTCCTGGCGGTACACGAACTCGCCATCCAGGAGGGTGGCGACCACCTCGGTGTGCAGGAGTTCCATCGGATCGATGGCAAAGATGTCGCGCGAGAGCACCACCAGGTCGGCCCGCTTGCCGGGGGTCAGGCTGCCCTTGATCGCCTCCTCGCCACTGGCATAGGCAGGACCCGCCGTGTAGGCATGGACGGCTTCGGTCACGGTCAGCCGCTGCTCGGGGTACCAGCCCTCGGGGTCGGGCGAGCCATCGGCGCGGCGGCGGGTCACCGCGGCGTGGATGCCGGTCAGCACGTTCATCACCTCCACGGGGGCGTCGGAGCCAAAGGTCAACGCCGCGCCGGCGTCGAGCAGGCGGCGAAAGGCGTAGGCGTGGTCGCTGCGCGTTCCCCACAGGGCATCGGCCAGGTCCATGTCCTGCGTGGCGTGGATGGGCTGCATAGAGGCCACCACCCCCAACCGGGCCAGGCGCGGCACGTCGTCGGGATGGATGATCTGGACATGCTCGATGCGGTGGCGCAGGTGGGCGCCCTCGCCCGCCTGGCGGCTGGCCTCGATGGCGTCCAGGACCTCGCGGTTGGCCCGGTCGCCGATGGCATGGACAAAGACGGCGATCCCGGCCCGCGCCGCCTTGCCGACGACCTCGCGCAGGTGTTCGGCGCCCGCCACGGCAATGCCCACGTTGTCGGGCTCGCCCTCGTAGGGCGCCAGCATGTGGGCCGTCCGCGCCCCCAGCGCCCCATCGGCAAAGACCTTGAGGGCGCCGATGCGCAGGCGGGCGTCGCCCAGCCCGCTCTGGATGCCCATCTGGATGGCGGCGTCCAGGTTCTCCTCGGGTATCTGCATCAGCACCCGCAGGTTCAGCGCGCCTTGACGGTGCAGAGTTTGAAAGGCCCGCAGCGCCGCCGGTCCCTCCATGGTGTGGACGCCGACGAGGCCCCAGCGGTGGGCGTGGGCGATGGCGGCTTGGATGGCGGCGGCCCCCTCGTCGGGCGACGGCTCGACAAGGAGCCCCTCGATCAGCTCCAGGGCCGTCTCTTTGAGGATGCCGGTCGGCTCGCCGCTGGCGGGGTCGCGGTCGATGACGCCGCCCGGCGGGTCGGGCGTTTGGGCGGTGATGCCCGCCAGGCTCAGCGCCCGGCTGTTGGCCCAGCCGGCGTGACCGCACTTGCGCCGCAGCCAGACGGGATGGTCGGGCGCCACCCGGTCCAGGTCGTGGCGGGTGGGAAAGGCGCCCCCGGCCCACAGGGAGTGATCCCAGCCGCGCCCCAAGAGCCACTGCCCGGCGGGCGTGGCCTGGGCGCGCTGGCCCACCCGGGCCAGGGCCGCGTCGAGGCTCGCCACGGCAGCCAGATCGATCTGCAGGAGACCCAGGCCGTAGGACATGAAATGGAGGTGGCTGTCGGTAAAGCCGGGCACCACGGTGCGGCCCTTCAGGTCGAGGACGGTACCGCCCGGGCCGAGCAGCGCCCGCATCGAAGCGTCGTCGCCCAGGGCCCAGATCCGATCGCCGGCAATGGCCACGGCGCGGGTGCGGGGTTGGGCGGTGTCCATGGTGTGGATGTCGCCATTGTACAGAACCAGGTCAACAGGCATGTTGCCCTCCTTGCTGAGGTTGATGGCAGTATACCCGGCGGCGGGCCAATTGTCAAGGAATCCCGCGGGCCTTGGGAGCGCGGCGCCCCAGCCGGGATCGAGTCGCTCGCGCGCCCCTGTGCAGCCGCAGGTCGTACGGGCGGGTTAGGCGCGTCGCGGGCTCATTGCTCCGCACCCATGGACCCCCGCGTTCGCGAGGGTGACGGCGCGGGCGGGCTTGACGGATCAGGCCACGAATTACACGAATTCAGCACAAGCAAATGGGGTCAGGCCTACCGAGACCGACCGAGCCGCATCGTCTCCGATGCAACCGGATCACGACCGGGCAACGCATGAAATGCGGGGGTCGGGGGGCCGCAGGCCCCCGGCGCGGGGTGTGGGGGTGCGCGGGCACCAGATCGGAAGAGCACACGTCTGAACTCCAGTCACGAGATTCCATC
>CAZNQW010000378.1:0-2622 GCA_964575225.1 uncultured Anaerolineaceae bacterium
ACACCCTATCCTACACTCTTTCCCTACACGACGCTCTTCCGATCTAGTGGATTGCAGCCTGGAATTGGTCGAATTGCCTCATCAGCGAGTTCGTTCGAAAAATATATACCCGAACCCAAGTCCATCGAGGATACCCAGTTGACGATGGGCTTTTTGGCCGATTTGACGCTCAAGCTCGTGTATTACAAGAGCGATATGAGCAGCATGCAGATTTCCGAGACGCTGGCGGTTCCTTTTGCCGGGGTGATGGAACGGGTCATGGAGTTCCTCAAACGGGAGGAATTGGTTGAGGTCACCGGATCGGCAGGTTTTGGGGAGAGAGGGTACCGGTGGGCGATCTCTAGCAAGGGCAGCGCGCGGGCGCGCGAAGCGCTGGAGCGCGATCAATACGTTGGCCCTGCCCCGGTTCCTGTGCAGCACTATACCGAGATGGTGCACCGCCAGACCATGGGCGATCTAAAGATTGGGGTGAATGACGTCCGCCAGGCGCTCTCCCATTTGGTGCTAAGCGGTGAGTTGGTGAACCGCATCGGCCCCGCCGTCAACTCGGGGCGCTCTGTTTTTCTGTACGGCCCGCCGGGTAACGGCAAGACCATCATCGCCAAGAGCATTATCCGCATGATCAAGGGTACCATCTATATCCCCCACGCCGTGGATGTCGACGGTCAGATCATTCGGGTGTTTGATGAAATGAACCACAAGCCAGTGCAAGATCCCGGTGCCTCATCAAACAACTCGGCTCAAAGGGTGGATCCACGCTGGATCCGGATTCACCGGCCCGAGATTGTGGTGGGCGGCGAGCTGACCATGCGCAATTTGGACCTGATCTACGATCCCATCTCCAAGACCTACGAGGCCCCCCTGCAAATGAAGGCCAACAATGGGCTGTTTGTGATCGACGACTTTGGCCGACAGGCCATGCGGCCCCAGGATCTCCTCAATCGCTGGATCATACCCTTGGAGATGCGCATCGACTTTTTGACACTGGCAACGGGCAAGAAACTCGAGGTTCCCTTTGACCAGTTAATTGTCTTTTCGACCAACCTGGATCCACGGGATCTGGTTGACGATGCCTTTTTGCGGCGCATCCGCCACAAGCTGCTGATCGACTATCCGGACGAAAAGATCTACTATCAGATCTTGCAGCGCGAGTGCGCGGCACGGAATCTGGAGTTGCAGCCCGAGGCGTTTGTCTATCTGATGCAAAAGCACTATATTGCCGCCAATCGCCAGTTGCGTTCGTGCCACCCGCGCGATCTTTTAGATCAGATCGACGACATCGCCTCCTATCTGGATACCAAGCCCGCGCTGACGAAGCAACTGATCGATGCCGCTTGTGAGAGCTATTTTGCCGAAATCTAGCGAACTTCCAGGCGCCAGGCCTGGAGCGGGATGCCAGGAGAGTATAGGTTCATGACTGTGAGCATGCGGGTGGGAATTCTTACCGTGAGCGATCGCGGATCTCGGGGCGAGTATCGCGATCTGAGTGGTCCGGCCATTCGCGATCGGGTGGTCCAGGCCCTGGGAGCCCAGGTGGCCATCGAGGATATTGTGCCCGACGAGCAAGGGGTGATGGCCGGCACGCTAAGGTGTTGGGCCGATGAACTGGCACTGGATTTGGTGCTCACCACGGGAGGCACTGGCTTTGCCCCTCGCGATGTGACGCCCGAGGCCACGCGCGCTGTCATCGACCGCGAAGCACCGGGTCTGGCCGAAGCGATGCGCGCAGCCAGCCTCCAGATAACGCCCCACGCCATGCTCTCTCGAGCGGTGGCGGGGATTCGCGGCGCGACCCTCATGGTCAACCTGCCGGGCAGCCGCAAGGCGGTGCTCGAAAACCTGGAGACGATCTTGCCGGCTCTGCCCCATGCGGTGGAGCTTTTGCAGGGCCGCAAGGGCGCCGACCGGCATCCGGACGAGCGCCCGTAACGCCGCTGCCCAACGACTCTGCCCAACGACTCTGAGGCCCGCCTCAGAGTCTTCATATAAGAGGGATCTATGGACCTGAACGCAGATCTGCTGATCTACAATGCAGCGCAGGTGGCCACGGTCGCTTCGGTCGGACCCAAGCGGGGAGCCGCCATGGACGATCTGGGCCTGATGACCGATGGCGCCATCGCCATTTGTGACGGTCGCATCGCGCAGGTGGGCCCATCGGCCGACCTCTGCGCCCGGGTCCATGCCGAGCAGCGCCTGGACGCGGGGGGCCGGCTGATCCTGCCCGGGTTTGTGGACCCTCACACCCACCTGGTGTGGGCCGGCGACCGGGCCGACGAGTTCGAGATGCGCGTGGCTGGGGCTAGCTACATGGAGATCATGGCCGCCGGCGGGGGGATCATGAACACGGTGCGGAACACCCGCCGGGCCGATGTCGACGAGCTGGTAGCCCAGACCCGACCCCGTCTGGAGCGGATGCTGGCCCACGGCACCACGACGGTAGAGATCAAGAGCGGCTATGGGCTCACTACCCAGGATGAGTGCAAACAGCTCCAGGCCATCCGCCAACTGGCGGAAACCACCCCGGCCACCGTGGTGCCCACCTTTCTGGGCGCCCACGCCATCCCCGCCGAGTACCAGGGGCGAGGGGATGCCTATGTGGACCTGATCGTCGAGGAGATGCTG
>CAZNQW010000379.1:0-2610 GCA_964575225.1 uncultured Anaerolineaceae bacterium
TCCCTGCCCGCCGTCCCCGGTTGTAGCCGATTGCTGTAGCCTGGCTCGCGGCATGTTACGCTGGTCCATTCGGAAAATCACCAGCCAGCAGCAGCGCGTGTAGCGCCCGCGCATAGTTCTCGCCGTATTCGAGATAATGGCCCGGTGCTGACCAACTCAGCGGGTTGGGGCTCTCCGGTGTCATAACGAGCACCATGCTGCCCCCATCGAGATTGCTCTCGGCCCAGTCGCGTGACGAGTTCTCGATTGCCGTTTCGACCATGTTCCAATTCACGTCAAGCGTTTTCATGGCCGCCTCAAACGCCGGGTGCCCCTTGGATGTTTTGTCCAGAGTCATGGCGTATTCAGCCGTCGCGCCGCCCGCACTGCCGTGGAAATCGAAAAACGCCTCCACGCTGCCGCCGGTGTCTGCCACGATAGCAGACTTGAATGCGTCAACGTTCTCCAGCGCTCCTGGCGTGTTCCATTGCCTATTCGGGTCCACGTCCCAGGATTCCGGTTGCGTCTTCGAGTACCCGCCATAGATTCCCTGTGCGCTGATGCACGGATAGACGTAGAACTCGAACCACGTCCTCAGCGTCGCCGCAACCGCGTCGTCGCTCAAGAGGAAATTGACCAGCCCCTCCAGCATGAAGCGCCCCATCGTCTCGGTGGCGTGCATTCCGCTCAGAAAGACGCACTTGTTTTTCGTTTCTTCCGAGTCGGGGTCCGTGAGCAGAAATCCGTAATGATTCAAGGCCGGCACGGTACGCAGATCCCAACCCTGCCGCTCTGTCGCCGTGCCGAGTACGCCCGCTGTGCCGCTCGTGGTGTCGGACACGTAATCCGATGCCAGCCAGGCGGCCATCAGGCGTTGCGTCCGGCTGTAAGGGTAAGCCGGATTCCAGCACAGGTAGATGTCGCCAGCGGGGAACGGGGTGTTGTTGGACACGACATAGTAGCTGCCATCCACCGCAACGTTGTCAAAATCGTGCCAGTCGTCGGTATCGAGTGCCTGCGACCAGGCAATCAGCCGTGCTCCAGCCGCCCCGACCTGCAAAAACTTGTCCATGTTCAGAAGGATCGTTGGCGTCTGCCCGGCCATCTCGTCCGTCTTCATGGCGAACCAGAACCACTTCTTGCTGGAGTTGAGCCAGGGGTCTAGCTGGATGGTAGCCATATCCCCTCCCCATTGCCAGAGTCGAAAGCATTGTCAAAGATGGACATGTAGGCCGTCACCCCGTACTTGGTAGCCAGGTAGCCCCGGACCTGTGCCTCGTCTGCGGCTGACAAAACGCCGGAATAGATAAGGTGCTCTGCAACAAAGCCCTTCCACCTGCTGGTGCCGTCAAACCGCCCCCCCAACGTCAACCCGGCCAGCGCGTGGTTCCCGGTATCACCGGCCACCACCTCCACGCCGTTGTGGTGCAATTCCGAATTGGCACCATTGAACGTGGCCCGCCACACATTCCAGCGGTCATTGGTGCGCCCGCCAGCCAGCGTCGCGCCGCCGTACAGCGCCCATTGGTTGTAGCAGCGAGTGGTTTGCAAGTCGTCCTTCCTGGCCCATAGCGACCCACGCCCGCCAGCCGCGATGCCGTCCACGAGATAGTAATTCTGATTGGTGTTGATTTCAAAATACCAGAGCTGCGCAACGATAAATTCCGTGTATGGTTGGCTGATTGCGGCGTTGAACGTCCCGGCCAGCGAGTCGCCCCCGTCGAGATAGAAAACCGGGTGGCCGTTCAGCGCATTCAGCCGCAGCGTCATCCGGGCTGACGATGTGGATTGCGTGATTACGTGCGTGTCGCTGCCCAGATTGACGGACGCCCCGACCGGATCAGCCTCCGCAACCGCCGGGGTTGTTTGCCCCGCATCCTGGTACAGTGTGCCGCCCGCGTGGTGCCAGGTATGCGGCAGTAGCCCGCCCTCCGTCGTCGGCAATGCGGGTGTCCAGATCGCGCCATTCTGCCCTTTGCTGCCACGCATCGCCGCCCGGGCCGCCGGGCGTAGCACATGCCTGCTCACCCTAGCCCCCGATGTACGAGACGCCCTCGGCGTCTACGCTGGAGTCGATGTAGACGGAGGCCAGGTTGTCAATCTCAACAAATACCTCTTCACCGGCGTCCAGGACGAACCCGGCGTCGCTGGCCACGGCCGCCCCACCGACGTAGATGTCGCCCGTGTTGCCCACAAGCGCCTTGAGGCGGACCCCGGAGGTCAGGGGCGTGCTCGCCCCCAGCGCCACAGCCGTGCCGTGGCTCGTGACCGCCTTCTGGCCCGCGATGACGGCGGCGGGCAGCGCCACCGAGCTGATCGCCACCGTCCCCGAGGCCGTCACCGTCAACGCCCCCTGGTCGCTGGCCAGCACCGTCGAGATGCTGCCCGCCGCGTTTTTCTGCCCCAGGCTCGCCGGCAGCCGGCTCAGCAGCGTCACCACCAGCCCCACCAGGCCCCGCAATTTGGCCGAGATCGTCCCCGTTGCGTTCGTCGATACCGCGTCGTCCAGCGTCGTCCCCAGCGTGTGGTCCGCTTTCATTACAGTGCCCCTCCCGTCTCAAACGCCCGCAGCAGGCGAGCGCCGATGTTGTCCTCGCCGGCGGCCTGCTCCGCCGCCTCCCCCTCCATCCG
>CAZNQW010000380.1:0-2588 GCA_964575225.1 uncultured Anaerolineaceae bacterium
AAAACGCCGCGATAGGTGTGGATCTCGTCGAGAACGACGTAGCGCAGCCCGCGGAAAAAGGCCGCCCAGCGGGTGTGATGGGGCAGAATGGCGGTGTGGACCATGTCGGGGTTGCTGATCACGATCCGGGCCGTCTTGCGAATGGAAGACCGGGCCGACTGGGGCGTGTCGCCGTCGTAGGTGTGAACCGAAAGCGCCTTGGCGGCCGCTCCCGGAGCCGCCTCACCGAGCGCCGCCCGCAGGGCGCTCAGCTCGGTCAATTGATCTTGGGCCAGGGCCTTGGTTGGGAACAGATAAAGGGCCCGCGCGTCGGGCTCGGCCAACAAGCGGCTGAGGACGGGCAGGTTGTAGCACAGCGTCTTGCCACTGGCCGTGGGGGTGACCACGACCACGTGCTCGCCGCGCAAGGCCGCCTCCACGGCCCGCCCTTGATGGGTATAGAGCCGTTCGATGCCGCGCAGGGCCAGGGCCTGCCGCACGCGGTCGTCGATCCCCACGGGGAACTCGGCATAGCGCGCCTCGCGGGGTGGCGCCTGCCGCCAAACCTGGATCCGCGCCGCAAACTGGGGGTCCTGTTTTATCTGGTCGAGAACCTGTTCCAATCCCATGCTGGCGATTATAGCCCAAAGCCAAGCTCCAGGCAAAACCGGCTTCACGCCAATTTCCGCCAACGGCCCTTATCGTGTACAATAGATGGCGCAGTTTTCCGCAAAGCGAATACCATGCGAAAGGGGACACGGACATGAGCGATCAGCCTATGCAAAACGACGGGTGTACGATCATCGCGCGGGTGATCCGCCAGGAGGGCATCTGCACTGCCGGGCATCAGGTGGGCGACGAGGTAATCCTGGATGGGCTCTCCGTCCAGGGCAAGATCTGCATCCATGCTCTGTACAGCTTTTTGCCCAAGGCGCTGGCCATGCGCTACGGCGCCACATTTCCCTGGCTAAAGGATCCAGACGTCGCCACCCATGCCTGCCCTGATGCCTGGAATCCGGTCGTCTTTGAACTGCGCCGTGTGCGGGAGCCATCCCCATGAGCACACCGTCCTGCCTCAAGTGCTATGGGCCGGCTGAAGGCCGCTTCCGACCGGTGATGGGGCAAGGACGCATGGAGCGCTTGTGCCCCGATTGCGCCGAAGCCCTGTCGGCGCTGGTGCAGGCAGCGGGCGATACTTGCCGCCTGACCCTATCAGACGAGCGCTTTGTCGCCTGGCTTCAGGCCGATCGCTGGCCCACCCGCGACGGACGCTCGATCGGCCTGGACGATCTACCGGAGGGTTGGCACGGACCTTCATGTCCTTGTTGCGCGACCTTTGCCGAAGAAGATGAGTAAGGGACAGCAGCCCAACCCAGGCGAGTCCCAGAGCTTACAGAAAGGACGAGACCCATGGCCACAAACAAACCATTGATGAATCGGACAGGATTGTACTTTGAGGAGTACGAGGTGGGACAGACCATTCAGAGCGCCGGGCGGACGGTGACCGAGGCCGACGTGGTGGCGTTTGCCTCCCTCAGCGGCGATTGGAACTCGATCCACACCGATCGGGAATACGCCGCCGGGCAGTTCTTTGGCCAGCGGGTGGCCCACGGCTTGCTGGGCCTGTCGATCGCCAGCGGCCTGGCCGTTCGGCTGGGCTTCATGGAAGAGACCGTCCTGGCCTTTCGCGAGATCGGCTCCTGGAAGTTCAGCCAGCCGATCTTTCTCAACGACACGATCCACCTGGAGGCCGAGGTCATCGAACTGAAACCGATGCCCCGACTCCAGGGCGGGCAGGTCACCCTCAAGATCGAACTCGTGAATCAAAAGGGAATGGCCGTCCAAAAGGGCAACTGGGGTGTGCTGGTCAAAAGCCGGGAAGCATAGCGCCCAGACCCAAAACCTTCCCGCAGAACGCGCTTCTATTGGGGCTCGATCGGCCCTTCGAATCGGACCAGCTCGACGCCGGCATCCAGCAGGAACCCCTGGGCGATTTCGTCCGGGTAGCTCCCGGCATACACCACCCGCTCGATGCCGGCATTGATGATCATCTTGGCGCAGATGAGGCAGGGCTGGTGGGTGACATAGATGGTGCTATGGGAAACGTCCACACCGTGGAGCGCCCCCTGGATGATGGCGTTCTGTTCGGCGTGGAGGGTGCGCACGCAATGGCCGTTGACCATCAGGCAGCCCACCTCGGTGCAATGGGGCAGGTTCGCGGGCGCGCCGTTATAGCCCGTGGTCAGAATTCGCTTGTCGCGAACGATCACCGCGCCCACTGCCGCCCGGGGGCACGTACTGCGCCGGGCCACCTGAAACGTAATTCGCATGAAATACTCGTCCCACGAGGGACGTTCAATCAATTCTGCCAAAATACCTCCCGATTGCCTGTGGGGGAGAACTAAAAGACCGTGGTACCGTACGCAGGGCTCTGTCAAAGTCGCATACTAGCTCCGGTTGCTCTTTCACAGGAGCACGCCGCAGTTCATAAGGGTCCCCCCCAACGTCATGCCCGCGGAAGCGGGCATCCATTTTGGGCCAGAATGCGTATAGACCCCCGCTTTGAGACTGTTGCAATTCCGTCTCCTTGTGGGCAAGATCGGGCCCCA
>CAZNQW010000381.1:0-2544 GCA_964575225.1 uncultured Anaerolineaceae bacterium
GCATGTCCGGTGGTGTGAGAGGGGGGCGGTTAGCCGCCGCCCCCCTACTCGATTACAGGTGGATATCGCCGGACGCGCGTTGTAGGCGCTTGGGCGAGGGAAGGACAGCGGGACTCGTGTTCCGCCGTCGAAAGGATTAAAAAAGCGCGGGGTGGAGGGACCCCGCGCTTTTGGATCGCTCGCCCGCGGCCTAGACCGGGGCGAGGGTTCCGGCAAAGATCTGCCAGGCCAGCGCCGTCTTGGCCACCAGGCTCAGGATGATGTATACCCGCTCGCCGTACAGGTAATCTTTCCAGCGGCCCACCTTCTTGTACTGCAGGAACATGTTCACGGCAAAGATGTTAAAGAAGACAAAGATGGTGGGGATGATGGCATACACAAAGGCGGGCGGCTCGGCCCCAGCAGATGCCAGCGAGCCCAAAAAGTAGAGGACGATGACCACCCAGGGGATGGCGCCCGCGATACATCCGTAGATAAAGGCCGACCAATCGGTCTTTGTCGTATGCTGATTGTGCAGCTCCATCATGATGCCGAACAGGTTCATCGCGGCGTTGACGCCAAACAGGGCGATCAACGTGCCCAGGTCCCAGATGCCCACCAGCATGGCGATGAGCACGATCATCAGCGACGAGCTGAGGGCATACTCGTAAAAGCGAGCCGGGTTCATGCCCTTTTTCAGGTTCTTGACGTACCATTGATAGCCCACCGTCGACAGGAAGAAGTGGGCCGCGGCCGATAGCAGCAAGAAGGCAGCCACCGCCGGGCCAAAGGGCAAGTCATAGGCCAGTTGGGGGTTGGGCGTCAGACTGCGCGCCTCGAGATCAAAGCGCAAATAGTTGGTAAAGATGGGGTAGGTCTTGTCGTTGCTCAATACAATCATCAGGATACCCTGCACCAGGTGCAAAAAGCCCATGATGAGGTTAAAGCGACGCAGACCCGAGAAGGTCTTTTCGGAGGCGTTGACCGCCTGGTTGGATGCGACCGATGTTTTTGCCATTTCCTCTCTTCCTTTCTCTCTCACTAGATGGTCCCATTTTACCATGCTGTCCAAGATTTGTCAAGGTATTGGCCAGTTTCTTGTGTTAGAAGTGCGTAAAAGATTTGATTCTTTTTCCAATCTGTGTTATCCTCTGCAAGATATCTTCAGAAAGGAGACTCTGTTATGAAGATCAGAGTTCTCGTCTTGGCCGTGGCCCTGGTGTTGCTGGCCGCTGGCTGCGGGGCCGTCGCAAGTACACCGACCTCTTTGCCGGCAGAAGCCACCGAAAGCGCCGAGGTCACGCCGACCGCTGCCGTCCAGGCCGACATGCCGACGCCTGTGCCGTCGCCGGCGATCACAACGACCGTTCCCGTCACCCCCGCCGGCGGCGTCGAAGTAGCCCTGGCGGCCATCCAACAGGTGGAAGGGCCCCTGGCGATCGTCAATGGCCAGGACATCACCTGGGCCGATTACGAGCCCGAGCTGGTCCAGTCCCTGTACAACGTCACGCTCCAATACAGTCTGGACTGGAATCAGGCGGAGAACATTGACCTGTTGGCCACCTTCCAGGATCAGATCCTGGACACGGTGATCAACCGCACGCTGTTGCGGCAGCAGACGGACGCCGAAGGGATTGAGGTCAGCGCCGACGAGCTCGAAACGGCCGTCGACGAACAAAAGCAGGCCATCCTCGACAGCGGTGAGTACGAGTCCTGGGAAGCGTTCCTGGAGACCTTTGGTCTCACCGAAGAGTACTTGGCCCGGCTGATCCAGGACTCGTTGTTGATCGACAAGGTGAGCGAAGCCCACGCTCCCGAGCGCGAGGCCGAACAGGTCCACGCCCGGCATATCCTGGTGGACGACGCCGAGACCGGTCAGGAGGTTTTGGATCGGTTGGAGGCCGGCGACGACTGGGCAGCTCTGGCTGCCGAATACTCGCAAGACGGCAGCAATGCCCAAAGCGAGGGCGACCTGGGTTGGTTTTCGCGAGGCATGATGGTCGGTCCTTTTGAGGAAGCGGCCTTTGCCCTCGAGCCGGGCGAGACCAGCGGCCTGGTCGAAACCGACTATGGCGTCCACATCATCCAGGTGCTGGAAAAAGAGGTGCGCGATCTGGAGGAAAACGCCTACACCGCGCTGGTGAACCAGGCCTTTGAGACCTGGATGGATGACCTTCGGGCGTCGGCTGAGATTACCGACGTGGTGCAGTTTTCCACCGACACCTGGATCCCCGACTAGACCCCGTAAGACCTGACAGGCCTTCAATGCCTGTCAGGTCTCTGCCACCCACCTACCCATAACGGACCAATAGGGCCGCGGCATCCCGCGCCCCCACTGCCTGGTCGTCATTCTGGCCCTGGTCGTCACCCCCTCCGCGCCGTCACCCCTGCGGCCGCTCGGCCAGCCACAATTGCACGAATTCAGCACGCGCAAATGGGGCCAGGCCCACCGAGGCCAAGCGGGTCGCATCGCCTCCCGTGCAACCGGACCTCGACAGGGCCACGTCTTGAATGCGGGGTCCAGGGGCCCGCAGGGCCCCGGCGCGGGGGTGTGGGGGTGCGCGG
>CAZNQW010000382.1:0-2528 GCA_964575225.1 uncultured Anaerolineaceae bacterium
ACAACCCTCCACACATTGTCGACTACCCCCTCCCCCTACCACCTCAGCCTTTGCAGTTCTTTCTGAATAACGAAAACCCGCCCACCGATGACCTCCGCGTGCGCCAGGCCCTGCTCCATGCCACCGACCGACACGCCATCGTCACCGCCATCTTCCAGGGCTTTTCACCGGTAGCCTTTGGCCCCCTCAACGCGGGGACGCTGGGCTACAGCGATGCTTTCGAAGACGACTATGCCTTTGACCCCGAGCAGTCCATCGCTCTGCTTGAAGAGGCAGGCTGGACCGATTCGGATGGCGACGGCATTCGAGACCAAAACGGCCAACCCCTCCAATTGCAGGCCTATTTGATGGGCTGGGGGTACCTGCCCGAGGTGGGGCAAATGCTCGCCGCCCAGTTCCGCACAGTCGGCGCAGACCTGCGAACCCAGACCGTAGCCTTTCCGGCAGCCGTCGAAGCCGCAGCCAAAGGTGAACACCACCTGGCACCGATGACCTATGCCAGCAGCGACCCGAGCGTGTTGGAACTCACCTTTCTATCGTCCAACGCCGATGCAGGTTTCAACTGGGCCAAAATCCGCGATGCCGAGCTAGATCAACTCTTGAAGGACGGGGTTCGCGAGCAGGATCCTGTGCGCCGCAGCGAAATCTATGCCCGCGCCCAGCAGATCATCATGGACCAAGCCGTCCTATTGCCCATCCGAGATTATGTCAACATCAACGTCGCCGGCGCTACAGTCCAGGGCTTGCGCTATGACCCACGCGGCTGGTTCCCCTGGCTCTATGATGTCTACCTGACCCGGGAAGCATCCGAATAGAGACGCGGCGGATCGGCTTGCAGCGGTGCAGGCCGACCCTGGATGGATCGGACCGGAATCACCGGGCAGGCAACAATGACTCGCTACATTGGACGGCGGCTACTGGGTTCCATTCCGGTGTTGTGGGGTGTAGCCACCGTAGTGTTCATCGTGATGCGACTTTTACCCGGCGATCCAGCCGCGCTGATGTTGGCTGAGGCCGGGGGCTCCCCGGAGGCCATCGCCAATCTGCGGGCCGAACTGGGCTTTGACGATCCCCTCCTGATCCAATACGGACGCTATCTTCTCAGTCTTTTGCGCGGCGATCTGGGTCGCTCGCTGTTCAGCCACCGTCCGGTCATCACCGTCATTACCGAGCAGCTCCCCAGCACCATCCTCTTGGCCCTGGCTTCGATGCTGGTGGCCACTACAAGCGGATTGGTTTTGGGCGCTCTGGCTGCCGCCCGGCGAGACACCTGGCTGGATACCCTGGCCATGGCCTTTGCCGTCAGTGGCGTTTCCATCCCTATCTTTGGCTCTTCCCTGCTGTTGATCTGGCTTTTGAGCCTGCGCTTGGGCTGGCTCCCGGCCACAGGCCAGGGCACCCCAGCCCACCTGGTCATGCCCGCCCTGGTGTTGGGATTTGCCTCTTCGGGCGCCATCGCCCGCCTAGTGCGCTCCAGCCTGCTCGATGTCCTCGATCAGGACTATATACGCACGGCTCGGGCCAAGGGGCTCCAAGAAGGTGTGGTGCTGCTGCGGCATGGCCTCAAGAATGCCCTCATCCCCGTCATCACCATCATCGGCCTGCAATTCGGCTATCTGTTGGGTGGCACCGTGGTCACCGAAACCATCTTTGCCCGGCAGGGGATCGGCCGGCTGGTGGTCGACGCCATCCTGTGGAAGGACTTTCCCGTCGTTCAGGGCGTCGTCCTGTTGGCAGCCCTCGTCTACACCCTGGTCAACCTGACCGTCGACGTGGCCTATGCCTACCTCGACCCGCGGATTCATTATGACTAGTCGGCGCTACCCCATCCCGACCCGCAAGAGCGTGCCCAAGCACGTCTATGCGCCTGCCAAACCGCGCCGAGTCCGCAGTCGACCGTGGATTTTGGCAGCGCTCATCTGCTTGGTGACCACAGCGGTGGTCAGTGCCAGCGCTCCCCTTTGGACGTCCCGCGATCCGGGGGCCATGGCCCCTGAGGCGCAGTTCCTCCCGCCCGACTGGCAACACCCGGCCGGCACCGACCTCTTTGGCCGCGATCTGGCCACTCGGCTGCTGTACGGCGGCCGCTACACCCTGGGCATTGCGGCCGCGGCTGTGCTCCTGGCCATGCTGCCCGGCACCCTCCTGGGATTGGCTGCGGGGTATTTCGGCGGCTGGACCGACCGACTGATCAGTTGGCTGGTCGACGTGATCCTTGCGTTTCCCAGCATCCTCCTGGCTTTGATCATTGTGGCAGCCCTTGGACCGGGCATCGCCAATGTCATCCTGGCTGTGGGCATTGCCGGTATCCCCCAATACACCCGGCTGGTGCGGGGCCAGGTCCTGTCGGCGCGGCGAGCCGCCTATGTCCGCGCGGCGATCACCATTGGCTGCACCCATGGGCGCATCGTTTTTCGCCACATATTGCCCAACCTGCTCGGTTCGATCATCGTGTTGGCCACCCTGAACGTGGGCGGCGCCATAGATCGGAAGAGCGTCGTGTAGGGAAAGAGTGTAGGATAGGGTGT
>CAZNQW010000383.1:0-2522 GCA_964575225.1 uncultured Anaerolineaceae bacterium
AGATAATGAGCGGTGACTGGAGTTCAGACGTGTGCTCTTCCGATCTCCTGGGGTTTTTCCCCAGGCGGCCGTCTCTGTTCTCTGGCTGCTTAAAAAGCCGTTACTCGTCCCCCGAACCGGGCGGCACAATGTCGATAGGTGTGATCACGGGTTTCGGA
Organism: uncultured Anaerolineaceae bacterium; assembly: GCA_964575225.1. Lineage (GTDB taxonomy): Bacteria > Chloroflexota > Anaerolineae > JAAYZQ01 > JAAYZQ01 > CAZNQW01. The sequence continues at coordinate 159 of CAZNQW010000383.1, forward strand.
GCAAGAGGTTTGAGCTCGCACAGGAACGGATCCCGCCCGCCCCCACTGTGATACTCGTAGACTCGGCCCTCGACAGCAAGCAGGATCAACGCGCCATCCTGAGGGACCTGGATGTACCTCATGCCCGGTTGGGGGCAACCCAGGCTACCGTCAGGCCAGGTGACCGGCTCGATCTCGACCAGATCGATCTGCGCCACATCGATGGCAAGCCGGCCCGCCAGATCCTCCTTGGCCTGGGCGACAAGTCGCTCCAGGCCAGAATTGGAGGGCGTAGGGTTGGTTGGCATGGGTGCCATCGGTACTTGCTCACCTTCTGTGGGCACAGGCGCCACAGGTGCTTGCTCGCTCTCTGTGGGCGCAGGGGCCATTGGCACTTGCTCACTCTCTGGTGTCAGTAGTGGGGACACGGTGGAACGTGGCGGCTCCGGCGTCGCACTCACGGGGGGCGACTTGTTCACGTCTACTGCAGAGGGCAACGGCGATTGGGTTACCACTGTAGGCTGAACCGAATCGCACGCGCCCACCAAAAGGAGTACAGCGGCACAAACCGCTGCCCAAACCCCAACAGAAATACGACGAGGCGCTCTCATGCTGAAACCCTCCCAACCGTGGCCCCCAACTGCTCGTTTCCATGTAGGAGCGACGATGTAGCTCTGCCATTGCGAGCCGTTTTGCACTCAGTCATCCTTACGTCCTAGACGTCTCGCCAATCAGTTTGGTTCCCTTTCTCCTCAGGCAGAAGCAGCCCCGCAGTTCACTCGACGCGCCGACAAGGAACCGTTGTTCCAGACACAGTCGCCGATCCTTGCAGCCGATTGCCGTCACGGGCTCTCCGTCGCCGCTTGCCGCACCGCCTCGTACACAGGCCGGGGCCGAAACTCGGGATCGACTAGGGCGAAATAGTAGGCCGCTCGGTCGGCGGGCACGTCGCCCACCTGACGGAAATACCAGATGTTGACCACGCCCAGCCAGGGCCAGTGTTCCCGTCCCCATACAATGCCGCGCACTGTATAGTCGGCTTGCTCCTCGTCGGTCACCCGTTCCCAGGTCAACAACTCATCGGGAAACGAGGCCGGGGCCGCGTTCCACCCATACTCGTTGATCCAGATGGCCTTGTCGGCGTCGCCGTACTGCTCCATGATCGCCCGCTGCAATTCGACCCGGCGAAAGTTGAGCAGGTCGGGACCAGGCGGATCCTCGGGCGGCGCGTCCAGGCCAAAGGCATTGGCCGACAGAATATCAAAGAACGGGCCCGCCCCGGCCTGGTACATCTGCTCCAAAAAGATCAGATCGTTGTGGTTGCCCCGCATCGACGCATCTTCCAACGTAATCGCCAGCGGCGCGCTCAACACCACGACCTCTGGATGGGCCTCTTTGGCCCGCCGATAGGCCACCTCCAGCAAGCGGGTATAGGCCACGGCATCCACCCGCTGAAAACCCCACTCAGCCGACAAATTCGGCTCGTTCCAGATCTGCACGTACTTGACCCGGCCCCGATAGCGGTCCACAAACGCGTACACAAAATCCCCATAGTCGGCCAGATCATCCGCGGGCTGAGTGGCCGGGCCTCCGGCCTGTCGCGTCCAGGCCGGAGGGCGGTCCAACCGGGCGATGATCTGCAACCCATACGTCTCGGCCAGGTCGACGATGCGGTCGTACTTGGCCCAGTCGAACTCGCCCTTTTGCCGGGGCTCGATCTCTTCCCACGAAAACTGCTGCTTCATCCAACCGATGCCCGCCGCCCGGGCCATTTCCAACGTCTTTTCTTGCTTCCAATGCTCCACCTCACGGTCCAGGAAAAAATTGGCGCCGTAGGGATGAACCTCGGTGTGGGCCATGCGTGGCGTGTGTCGTCCCGGCAACCAGCCCGTCCAGAGCAATCCACCGGCCCCCATGGCCAACACCCCCAGCGCCAGCACGAGAAGCGCCCGCTGCCGGCTCTGTTGGGGGTGTTTTCGGCCCTGCCGCCGTTGTCCCTGTACCTTTGAAGCCATTACCCCTACCTCCCGCCTCAGAATCCTCCCGATTCTAGCACAAGGTCCCTACCACCGCAAGAGCGCCGCCCTGCCCGTCCAGACCCAGACTTGAAATTTGCGCCAATTCGGGCTATAATGGAAACATCGGGCAAGCCCGCGCCCAACAACCAGGGAGGACACCTGATTGTCAATGGTGATCAGGCCGGTCTCCCTCTATTCCCTCTCCCCATCGCCCGCCGCCGAACCCATCGAATGCGTAGGGGAGATACAACACAGGTTAAGGGCGTTGATGGCGCCCCCGGCTGGCCTGAGACCGGCACCTTACTACGTCTTTCGACCGAGCCCAATCGAGGAGAGCGTGGATGAGAGCAGGAATTCTTGTTTTCGT
>CAZNQW010000384.1:0-2509 GCA_964575225.1 uncultured Anaerolineaceae bacterium
GAGTTGTAAAGGTACAATTGCCCCCACACAGGGGGTTGTTCAGCAGGCTCCTAGGCGCCTGCCACCCAGGTGATGCCATATTCGGTGTGATCGTCGGGCAGGGCCAGGACCGGGTCGTTCCACTGCCAATGCCCTTCCAGGCCCCGTTCGCCGGCCGAAAGCTCCCAGTGACACAGGGCGATGCCCAGGTCGATGCGCTGCATATCGGCGATGCCCCCCAGCCGCTGAAAAATCCCATCGCGATAGCCAGGGGTGCGCTGGATATACAGGTGCCAGCGGTCCCCATCGCGGACCACTCGCCAGGGCTGCTTGTTGGAGGCAGAGGGCCCGCGGCGGACGTTTTCCACCACCGAGGCATAGTCGCCCGCGGCCTCGACGGTCAGGGGAGTGCCAAACTGCCCGTTCCAGAACAGACGATTCCAGGGCCGGCGGTGATCTCCTCGCGCCGCCTGGCGCATGCGCCGATCCATTAAGCCGGGGGACTGGGCGGGATAGCCGGCGGCAACCACAGCCGGCACCGACTCGTCGGGTCCGGCGTCGATGGCCCGGGCAAAGCGGCTCTTGGTGAAACTGCCGCCCAGCCAACAGGTGCCCAGCCCCAGATCGGTGGCGTGGAGGACCAACCGCTCCATCTGGTAGCCGAAATCCTCCAGGTTGCCCTCGCCGGGTCCCATGGCCCCAATGATAAAACCCGTAGCGCCGCGGATAAAGCCGTAGGTGCCCAGGCCTTTCAGCGCGCCCCGATCCTGTTCGGTGGCCGCTGCCAGGGCAAAGCGGTGCGCCGACCTGAAGGGCCCGGCGGGCAAGGCGTCGATCTCGGCGGCGAGGGCGTCGCAGTGCTCAGCCGAGATGGGCGTCGAGTCATAGGTGCGGCAGGAAGTGCGTTGGCGGATGATGTCTGTGATCGGTTGGTGAAAGGGCATCGTTTTCCCCTCCGTTCCAAATCGGGCGCGTGTTGGGTTCTCGCTTATTATGCCCACAATGGGCCGAATGTCAAGGCGCTGCTTGCGCGGGAATGACGACCTTGGAATCGGCCCCGCCACCCGCTCGTCGCCCTCGCCTGTCTGCCCCAGGCAGGCGCACGCGGGGGCCCATGGATTCTGCCTGCGAGGCTGCAGGCGCTCGCGGCGGGCATGATGGAAGCTCACAACTTACAGCCAAATGCCTGGGTCAAGTGACCCAGGCCGAGTGGACTTGCCTTGATGCCTATGGGTGCACTAGGGCGCCAAGTTCCGGAGAACGAACGGAAGGTACACCGTATGCACCGTCGTCAGCGCCGGGCCGCTGGCCGACCAGACACCGCTGCCGGACGTGAACACATAGCAGCAATAGCCGGGGATTGTGATCCAAACACAGATGGGGTAATTGGTCAGGGTGTAGGTGCCGGTTGCCGTGGTCCTTGAAGTGAAGGTACCGGCAAAGTCGAACGTGGCGCCGTTGTAGCCAAAGCTGTTGTTGGCAATGGGGCCCGGGCCGCCCATTCGGACGGTCGAGGTGCCGGTCGAACCACAGCCACTGTAAGGAACCACGACGGCAAAGTTGAGCCACTGGCTGCCGTCGGTCAAGGCATCGAAGGACATGGCCCGGGTCGTACCCGACACGGTGCCGGTCCAGGCGTTGAGATCGGTCGCGCCGGCGGTGGCAAAAGACCACCAGGCGCCATCGTCGGCATAGGTCTCGCCCGCGACATTGGGCGCGCGCACCTGCCAGTAGTAGGTCGTTCCCAGGCTCAATCCAGTGAGATCGGCGCTCGTCTTGTTTGTGGTCGTCCAGGAGGTGTCGCACGTGTCATTGTCGGACGTGTCGTAGCAGTATTCGTACTTGTCCTGGTATTTGCTCTCGCTCCAACTGAGGATGGGCCGGGTGGATTGATAAGGGGCGCCGTCGGCCGGAGCCAGCTTGTTGAACGCGCTGGGCAGCGTATCGGCCGACCAGATCGAAAATATCAAGTCCAGGCTGGTGGGCGCCGGGAGGATTTCGTAGGCGTTCCTCGCAATCTCGATGTGGTAGGTGATCCCGGCGGTGAGCGCCACGGCAACCTTCGTCCCTGTCGTGCAAGCCTCATTCGTCAGGCTGCCGCGCTCGCCCGTCCACACAGCCAGCACTGTGCCATAACTGCTGCCATCGGTGCTGAATACGACCGTGTCGGCGGTCGGCGGCGTGTAGCGATACCAGACGGTCTGGTACTTTTTCTGATCGTACGCACAGGGCAAGAGCGGATCGCTGTCATCGACCTCTTGCGCGTCGATGACATCTTGCGAGTTGCTGTACGGGACAGAGGTCACGAACAGCGCGTTGTCGAAATCGTCGTTGACCACGGCGTTGGGTGCCGGCGCCTGGGGCAGGACAACGCCAGCATGAACCGGGAGACCTGGGCTAACCAGCCCGCACAAAGCGGCTACGAGCAGGGACCAGCAGAGAGCGTGCCGAACCTTCGTCAAAGTCAACATGGCTCCTCTTTCCGGACACAGATTTGATTTTACCACATGGGTTCTTGAAGAGTGGACGT
>CAZNQW010000385.1:0-2507 GCA_964575225.1 uncultured Anaerolineaceae bacterium
CGCCGCCCCCTAAGCTTTTCCCGCGTCACCAGCCACACAAAGCGGGGCAGGGCCAACTGCCGCCGCCAGCGCCACGGCTCGCGGATCAGGCGATAGAACCATTCCAGGCCTGCCCGCCGCATCCAGGGCGGAGCACGCCGGGTGACACCGGCCACAAAATCAAAGCTGCCGCCGACCCCGATCATCACCGGCACCCCCAGCCGTTCCCGATTGCGGGCGATCCACTGCTCTTCGGCGGGCACGCCATAGGCCACCAGCAGGAGGTGGGGCGCGGCAGCCCGCACCCGAGCGATGAGGTCCTCTTCCTCTTTCACACGGGGCGAACCGGCATAGGCGCCAGCTACAGCCAAGCCCGGGTTTAGCGCCGTCAATCGCTCGGCCACCCGTTGGGCCACACCGGGCGCTGCGCCGAGCAGGTAGAGGCGGTAGCCGCGTTGGGCACAGTGGGCAGCCAGGCGGTAGATACCGTCAGAACCGGTGACTCGCCCGGGCAAGGGGCTGCCCAGCCAGCGAGCCGCCAGGGTCAGGCCCACGCCGTCGGCCACATTGAGGTCCGCAGCGTTTAGAACATGGCGAAACGATGGGTCGTCGTGGGCCACCACCAGCATCTCGGGGTTGAGGGTCACAATCTGGTGGGGGCCGCCCCCTTTAACAAAGGCTTCGATGGCTGCCAGCAGATCGTCGTAGCCCACCGCGTCTACCCGAACGCCGAGGATCTCAATCGAGTCCACGGCCCACCTCTTCCAAAACCTGCATGACCTCGGCGGCGCAACGATCCCAGGAAAAGCGCTGGATCTGCTCCAAACCCCGCCCCACCAGCTCGCGGCGCAGCTCCGCATCGGTGAGAATGCGGGAAAGGGCCGCTGTGAGATCCTCGACCGAGAGGGGATCGACTATCAGGGCGGCGTCGCCCGCTACCTCGGGCAACGACGAACTGTGGGCACAGACCACCGGTACGCGGCAGGCCATGGCCTCCAACACCGGCAGGCCAAACCCCTCATACAGCGAGGGGAAACAAAAGGCACCGGCGCCGCTCAGCAGTGCGGGCAGGTCCTCGTCAGGCAGGTAGCCGGTGAGCACGACGCGGTCGGTCAGCCCCAGCCTGGCTATCTGCCGCTCGACCTCGTCTGCCAGCCAGCCTTTCTGGCCGGCCAGGACCAGTTGCAGATCGGACGGCAGAGTGCGGGGTGGATCGGAAGGACCTGCCAGCAGTGCGCCAAAAGCCTGCACCAGGCGCACCAAATTCTTGCGGGGATGCAGCGTGCCCACATAGAGAAAATAGGCTTCCGAAAGCCCGTATCGCTGGCGCACCGCTGCCAATCGCTCGGCGTCAGTCACTTGCTGGAGCGATTCGTCGCGCCCAGGATAGACGACCGCCACCTTTTCGACAGGCGTACCATAGTGGCGCGCCAGATCCTGGCGCGTGGCTTCCGAGTCGGCAATGATCCGTGTGGCGGCGCGGGCATTAAAGCGCGTGGAAGCTCGCAAATAGAGATTCTGCGACAGGGTATGGGCCTCGGGATAATAGTGATAGCCCAGGTCATGCACCGTTACCACGCTCCGCCGGGGATGCACGAGGGGCAACACGTGGGAAGGGACGAACAGAAGATCGGGCGGCTGTTGCACCATCTCCCACGATAGGCGGACGTGCGTCCACAAGCGGGGAAAGGGCATCCCCTGCTGGTTAGCCATGGGTGGAAACAAACCCTCCGCTGGGGGCTGGTTAAAATAGAGGCGGAAGGCATGGCGCCGACCCAGAGTCAGGAGCCCCCGGATCAGGTGGAGGGAATAGTTCTCAGTTCCAGTGCGACGTGCGGCTGTCGCCCGGCTGGCGTCGATGCCAATGAGCATCTACTCGCGCCGCAAGAGCCGGATCACACCGTTGGCCAATCCAAACAGACCCATCAGGATCAGCAGCAGCGGCCACAGCTTGACCACATCTTGGCCCAACATGCCAAAGGTGATGCCCAAGCCGACGATGCCCACCACAAGCGCCACAGCCCCTACCGTCAGGGTGCCGAGATCGCGGGCGCGTTCGGCGACAAACAAAGCGCAAAAGGCCACGCCGCCGATGAGGGGAAAGACCGGCCACAATCGCTCCATCTCGGCCCATTCCCAATGGCCGGACGTAAAGCCCAGGAAGAAAAGGCCCACCAGCGCCGCTGCCGTGCCGATAAAGACCAGGCCAGCATCGCGAAAGCCACCCAGGGCATACGCCACGAGAAAGGACAGTCCGCCGAGTAGCGGAAAGAGAGGCCACAACTGGCCCCAACCCAACCACTGACCCAACAACAGCATCACACCCAGTCCGATGAAGGTCAGTCCCAGCCACACCGACCCGAGCCTGTCGCGGTTCATCTCCCACTCCTCCTTACGCTTGCGCCCATCCCTCACTTCCGTTGGAAGCAGTATAGCATGTTCCCGGATCGGCGTCAATCAGGAAATTTAAAAAGACGCTTGACATAGACGGCCAAGTGCGCTATAATGGCGCCACATAGACGCCGCAT